>NZ_JBIBYR010000006.1:0-253941 GCF_043083485.1 Streptomyces sp. NPDC014727
GTGGTGCATGCGGTCGGTGGGGAAGGCGGTGTCGAGGGGGACGTAGACGCCGTGGGCCATGAGGACGGCGAGGGTGGTGATCACGGTGTCGGGGGATCGTTCGACGCAGATCCCGACGCAGACCTCGGGTCCCACGCCGTGTTCGGTCAGGAGTGTGGCGAGCCGGGCGGCGCGGGTGACGAGTTGTGTGTAGGTGAGGGTGGTGTCGTCGTGGACGACGGCTACGGCGTCGGGGGTTTCCCGTGCCCGGCGTATGACCAGTTCGTGGATCGCGCCGACCGAAAGTTCTCCGCCGTCACCCGCCCATGACTCCACCAGCTCCCGCTCGGTGTCGCCGAGCAGGATGACGTCCCCGAACGCGGTGTCCGGTTCGGAGACCATCGACTCCAGCACCCGCACGTAGTAGTCCCGCATCAACGCCACCTGGTCCTCGACCAGAACACCGAGGTGGTAGTCGAGACTCAGGAGCAGCCGTGTGGAATACGGATTGCGGATCACGCCGACACTCAGCGGGAAGTTGGTCGGCTCGGCACGCAGCGTGCTGAAGCTGTCGATCTTCCCGTCCACGATCGTCAGACGACCCTCACCGAACTCGTCGGTGAGCACGTGGAAGTGGTTGTACACGAAGCTGGTCTCGAACAGGGCCTCGCCGCCCATACGACGCTGCAGCGCCCCCAGCGGGTATCTGCGATGGGGCAGCATGTCCTGCTCGGCCTCGAACACCGCGCGTACGAGGTCCAGCCAACTGCCCTCCGGCAGTTCCAGCCGGAACGGGGCGGTGTTCAGGAAGAGCCCCCGCACCTCGGTCGCCCCGGCCTCCTCCAGCCGTCCGTTGGACGACAGCCCGGCCAGTACGTCCGCGCTTCCGGTGACCAGACTCATGACCCGCAGATGCGCTGCCAGCATCACGGACTTCAGCGGCACCCCACAACGCTTGGCCAGCGCCAGCAGTTCGTCGCACAGCTCCGCCGGTAGCAGTGTCTCGATCGAGCCGTGCTTCTCCGCCGTGTGCAGCACCCGCCACTCGTTCTCGCGCTCGGGCGTGGTCAGCCCGGCGTCGTGCCGGTCCGGCCAGCGTGGGAGCCGGCCCGTGGGCCGGTCCGTGAGCCGCTCCAGCCAGAACGCCTCGCTCTCCTTCGAGCGCAGCACCTCCCGTTCCGCCGCGATGAAATCGCGGTACGCGGACTCCGGCGGGTCGAGGGCGGCGACCGTGCCCGCACCGGTCGCGAGTCGGTGGTAGAGGCCAGTGATCTCGGCGAGCGTGGAGTGAAGGCTCCAGCCGTCGAAAATGGCGTGGTGCTCGGTCACCGTCCACTGGAACGCATCGTCGGAGAGCCAGTGGACGCCGAACCGCAGCAACGGCGGCCGGGAGTGGTCGAACACGTGGGAGCGTTCGAAGGTCACGTATGCGGCGATCGCCCTCTGTTGCGCCTCGTCGTCGAGTGCGCGCAGATCGGACACCACACACGGCATCCCCGCCGTGGCATGCACCAGCTGGAGCGGCTCGCTGTAGCCGCTCAGCTCCAGGGACGTACGGAGTATCGGGTGGCGTTCCACGACGAGGCGGAGCGCCTCCTTGAAGCTGCGCTCGTCGAACCGGCCGTTGATACGCATGCTGTCCACGTTGTGGTACGGCAGCCGGTCACGGTCCAGCTCCATCTCGTAGATCATGCCGACCTGGAGTTCCGCCATCGGATAGGCGTCCACGAGGCCCTGGGGCAGACGCGCCCTGTCCTCGGCGCTCACCATGGAGAACGGCTCACGGTCGCGCTGCGGGGTTTCGGATACCGCTTGGGTCGAGGCGGCCTCGGCCAGCCCCGCCAGGGTGGGTGTGCGGAAGAGGTCCTGCAGCTCGAAGCCCACCCCCTGGGCACGAGCCAGTCCCAGCACCTGGATGCTGCGGATGGAGTCGCCGCCGAGGTCGAAGAAGTTGTCGTGGCGGCCGACCTGGTCGACGCCCAGAACGCTGCTCCAGATCCCCGCGAGCAGTTCCTCCGTCCCGGGCAGCGGAGCGATGAACTCGGCTGTCAGGTCAGGGCGTTCGCTCGTCGGAGCGGGCAAAGCCCGGTGATTGAGCTTGCCCTGCGGGGTGAGCGGGAGGGAGTCGAGGAAGACGAAGTTCCTCGGGATCATGTAGTCGGGGAGGTCGCCGGCGAGGGCGTCGCGGAGTTCGCTGGTGGTGGGCCGGTCGGCGTCCGGCTCCGGTACGAGATAGGCGACGAGGTCCGTGTGGCCGCCGAGATCGTCCCGGACGACCACGACGGCCTGCCGGATCTCGGGTCGCCGGCCCAGTCGTGCCTCGATCTCGGGCAGTTCGATGCGATAGCCGCGCACCTTCACCTGGGCGTCGGCCCGGCCCAGGTATTCCAGGTCGCCGGAGGATGTCCAGCGGGCGAGGTCCCCACTGCGGTACAGCCGGGCTCCCGGCGCACGGCCGAGATGATCCGGCACGAAACGCTGTGCGGTGAGCGCCGGTTGGCCCGTGTAGCAACGTGTCACGCCGGGCCCGCCGACGTGGAGCTCCCCGATGACACCGATCGGACTCGGATCACCCGACGGATCCAGGACGTAAAGACGGAGGTCGGGCAACGCCCTGCCGATCCGGCTGAACGTACCGTCGAGCTGGTCCTCGTCCACCTCGGTGTACGTCACGTGCACGGTGGTCTCGGTGATGCCGTACAGGTTGATGAGAAGCGGCGAGGCGTAACCGTGACGGGCACCCCAGCGGCGCACCGAGGCCCGGTTCAGCGCCTCGCCCGCGAACAGCACTGCCCGCAGCCCCAGTTCCCCGCCCTCCACTGCATCGACCGTCTCGAACTGGCGGAAGGCAGAAGGGGTTTGGCTGAGCATGGTGACCGAACGGTCGCGTACGAGTGCGTAGAACGCCTCCGAGTCCCGGCTGGTCAGGTAGGGGACGACGACGAGGCGTCCGCCGGTGGTGAGGGCACCCCACATCTCCATGACCGACACATCGAAGGCGTAGCTGTGGAAGAGGGTCCAGGTGTCGTCGGGGCCGAAGGGGAGGCGTTGTTGGACGGCGTTGAAGAGGCGGGTGACGTTGGCGTGGGTGACGGTGGTGCCTTTGGGGCGTCCGGTGGATCCTGAGGTGAAGATGATGTAGCAGGCGTGGTCGGGGTCGAGGTGTGGGGGGAGGTGGGCGAGGGTGTGGTCGGGGTTGGGCGGGTGGTGGTCTGGAGGGTGTCGATGTTGAGGGTGTGCCAGGGGCCGTGGGGGACGGTGGTGTGGGTGGGTTGGTGGGTGAGGACGAGGGTGGCGTTGACTTCGGTGAGCATGTGGTGCATGCGGTCGGTGGGGAAGGCGGTGTCGAGGGGGACGTAGACGCCGTGGGCCATGAGGACGGCGAGGGTGGTGATCACGGTGTCGGGGGATCGTTCGACGCAGATCCCGACGCAGACCTCGGGTCCCACGCCGTGTTCGGTCAGGAGTGTGGCGATCCGGGCGGCGCGGGTGACGAGTTCTGTGTAGGTGAGGGTGGTGTCCTCGTGGACGACGGCTACGGCGTCGGGGGTTTCCCGTGCCCGGCGCATGACCAGTTCGTGGATCGCGCCGACCGGGAGTTCTCCGCCGTCACCCGCCCACGACTCCACCAACTGCCGCTCGGCGGGCCCCATGAGCGGAAGTCGGCTCACCGGGAGATCGGGCGTGGCGAGGATCTGACCGAGCAGGATCTGCCAGTGGTCCACCAGGGTACGGATGGTGTCGGCGTCGAACAGGTCGGTCGCGTACTCGACCTGGAGATGGAGCCCGCCCGGACGCCGGTACACCGACCAGGTGATGTCGAACTTCGCGGTCCCCGTGGCCACCATGGAACGCTCGACGCTCAGCCCCTCACCGAAGGGCTCCAGCGGCTCCTCCTCGTGGAAGGCGAAAAGCGTCTGCACAATCGGGTGGTGACTCAGTGACCGTTCGGGGTGCAACTGCTTCACGGCGAGATCGAACGGGGCCCTGCTGCGGGAGAGCGCGCTCAGCAGCGACGCGCGGGAGCGCGCCACGAGCTCCCGGAAGCCGGGGTCGTCCCCCAGGTCCACCCGGAGGACGAGCGTGTCGACGAAGAAGCCGACCAGATCGTTGAGCTTGGCGTTGTCCCGGCCCGCCACCGGCGAACCGACGACGACATCACTGCTCCCCGAGTGACGCGCGGCGAGCACCTGGAAGGCGGCGAGCATCACCGTGTACAGACTGACGTTCTCCTCGGCGGCGAACGCCTCCAGCGCCGCCGAGGACACTTCGGTGAGTGGGAAGTCCGTCGTCTCGCCCCGATAGCTCATCTCAGCCGGACGGGGGCGGTCCGTGCCGAGGTCCAGCACGGCCGGAGCATCGGCCAGCGCGTCCGTCCAGGCCGCCAGCGCCTTCTCCGTACGAGGACCGCGCAGCGTCTCGCGCTGCCACAACGCGTAGTCGGCGTACTGGACCGGCAGTGGCCCGACCGACCCGCCGCCGGAACGGTACGCCTCGTTCAGCCGACGCTGGAACACGTCGAGCGACCAGCCGTCGCAGGCGATGTGGTGGAAGGTCAGCTGCAACCAGTGCTCGTCCTCGGACAGCCGGTACAGCGACGCACGCAGCATCGGATCCCGGGCCAGGTCGAATGGCCTGCGGGCATCCGCCTCGACGGCCTCCCGAGCGCTGCGGACGCGGTCGGCGGGTGCGAGGCCGGTGAGGTCGACGAGCGGGCAGTCCGTCTCACGGGTGTCCAGCAACCGCTGGCGCGGCTCCCCGTTCCCGTCCGCCTCGAAGACGGTGTACAGGGCGTCATGACCAGCTGCGGCCGTAGTGACGGCGGCCGTCAGGCGGGCGGCGTCCAAGGGGCCCGTGAAGCGAAGAACGACCGGAATGTTGTAGACGGCGTTGTCCCCGAGCCAGCGGTCGAGGAACCAGAGCCGCTGCTGGCCGAAAGAAAGCGGACCGCGCTCATCCGGCCTGGCGCGGAGCCGGCCGGCCGAGGACGGTCTCGTTCCGGCTCCAGTACGCGCGTCGTCTGCGGCGTTCTCGTCGGTCGTGGGGATGCCGTCCATGATGACGCCCTTCTCACCGGTCCACTAAAGGTCCAATAAAAACGAAACGCGGTCGCGGTTTCTTGAAGAGCACACCGAGCAGTGCGTATGCGCATCGCCGAAGAGAACCTGTGAACGCTGCAAAGAACTGCGGGATTATTTGCATGGGACATGGAGGAGCGCTGTCACATTAGAGAGGCGCATCAGGACCGGTCAACCCTCGTGATTAGCGCCTGACCTGCACCTTTTAACGATCGGGAAGGTTTTGGATCACTTCCTTAGCGTAAATTTAGGGAAGCAATAGAGCTAAATAAGCGCACGCCCGCCTTGTATATGAACGGAAGATTGAATCGCGTCCGGGCGCGTCGTTCCCTTGGAGCCCGTCGAGGTTCCCCGGGAGTTGTGCGGGACCGCCGGAGGGGTTGTCAGCAGGACAGCCGTGACGGGCTGCGTGCCGATATCGAGCCGGCGAAAGGGAATCGGTGCCTACGGCCGAACCGTCGTGCTGCCACCCGAGGAGGGATCACTTCCGGGCCAGCGCCGTCGAACTGCTCGCCAGGCGACAGGAAATGCTCCACAGGCCGATTTCGGCCGCCTGTCGGCCCGCTGCCTCCACCTGGGCGCGCTCCTGTTGGTACCAGGCGAACGGGTCCGCCAGCAGACGGTCGACCAGGCTCCGCGGCATCGCATGGCAGCGGATGGGCTCATCCGGTACGGGCGGGTCCCCGTACCCGCCGCGGCGCTGCGCTTCTCCGGTGAGATACGCCAAGGTGTCGAGAACGCGCCGCAGCGCCGCCCGCTGCTCGTCCGGCGACTCCTCCGCCGCCAGGCGTTCCAGGGCGAAGGCCCGTACGAAGGCGGGGAAACGGTACCGGACGGCTCTGGACGCCTGGTCCACCACAGCTTCGAGCAGGTAGGACTCGGTGAGCTCGTCCAGCAGGTCCTGGGCGCGATGCGGTTCACATTCGAGCAGAGGGGCGCCGATCCAGGGGGCGAAGTCGGGTATCTCCAACTGGGCGAGTCGGCGCAGGGCCCGCTGGGCCTCCGGACTGAGCGCCCCGTAAGCCGGGGTCATGCACGTGCGGACCGCCTGCTCCACGTGGCGCAGCTCGTCCGGGCGGCGGTCCACATCGGCGCATCGGTCCACCGCCTCGGCCCGGGCGACGGCGTCCGCCACGGTCCGGTGCGGCCGGGCGGCCAGACGTGCGGCGACCGCGCGCAGCACGAGCGGCAGATCGTCGCAGGCACGGCAGAGCTCCTCGACGGCCAGCGGTTCGGCGGCGACCCGCCGCCGGCCGATGATCTTCATCAGCATTTCCACGGAGCTCTCCCGCCGGAACCGGGAGAGCTCGATGCGGGTGTCTGCGGGCAGCCCCGTGAAACGCCGCCACGAGGTGATCAGTACCCGTGATCCGGACGACCCGGGGAGCAGCGGGGCGACCTGGCACTCGGATGCCGCGCCGTCCAGGACGACGAGGACTCGGCCCTTCGCCAGCAGGTCACGGTACATCTCGGCGCGCTCCTCAACGCTGCCAGGAACGGCTTCGTCGGTCACCCCGAGCGCGCGCAGGAAACGCCGGAGCACCTCGGCGGCGCTCGTCGGGTGGCCCGGGGCGCCGGACAGTTTCGCGAAGAGCTGCCCGTCGGGGTAGTCCGGAGCGAGCCGATGAGCGACATGTACGGCCAGGGTTGTCTTGCCGGAGCCACCCCGGCCCGTGATCACGGTGACGGGGACGACGGTTCGGGGTGCGTCGGTGCCGGTGGAGGCGGCCAGAATGCGCTGGATCGCTCGCGCGCGGCCGGTGAAGTCTGCGATATCGGCGGGCAGCAGACGCGGAATCTTGTGCGCCGGAAGTGCCGGAACCGCCGGAACTTCCAGGACCGCCGGGCCGCTGCCGGGCCCGTTCGGCTGGGCGGCGTCCTCCGTCACCATGATGAAGGGCTGGATCCGGGGTGGCGTGCCCCACTCCTCTTCCCCTGCCAGGATCATGCGGTGCAGTCGCTGCAGTTCCGCGCCGGGCTCGATGCCGAGCCTCTCGACGAGGGCCGCCCGCGCCTGGCGGTAGGCGTCCAGGGCCTCGGCCTGCCGTCCCGCGCGGTGGAGCGCGGTCATCAGGAGCACCCGCAGGCGTTCCCGGAGGGGGTGGGCGACGACCAGAGCGCCGAGTTCACTCACGGCGCGGTGGTGATTGCCGAGCCGCAGTTCGAGTTCAAGACATTGTTCCTGTACGGCGAGGCGGCGCTCGTCGAGTTGGACGGCCTTCGCCCGTACCGGCTTGCTGCTGATATCGGTCAGGGCGTGTCCCTGCCACAGCTCCAACGCGGCCCGTAACTCTTTTACCGCCTGTTGGGGTTGCTGGGCGGCAGCGGCCCTTCTGCCTGCGGCGACCCGTTCCTCGAAGGCATGGAGGTCGAGTTGCCCGTCGGCCATCCGTAAGAGATAGCCGGGCGAGCGGGTCACGATGGGGCCGGAGTGGGGCCCCGCGGGGAGCATGCGCCGCAGCGCGCAGATGCCGATCTGTACCTGCGTGCGGCTCGTCGCCGGGGGCTTCCGCTCCCATATGGCCTCCACCAGAAGGTCATTGGAGACGACACGTCCCGATTCGAGAAGCAGCATCGCCAGAACCGTGCGCTGACGCTGCCCGCTGACATCTATGCGCCTGCCGTCGTCCACGACTTCGAGCGGCCCCAGAATCCTGAACTGCATGGGCCCCCTTCGAGGTAGTGACGGCTCGTAGAGGGCGATGGCGCCCGGCCTGACGTACAGGCCCGCCGACCTCCAACGCGCCTGGCGTGTTCGAATACTGGTGCAAGGTGTACGAAAAGCGGATACGGGATGTGCATTCGAATGATTGCATGATCGAAAGGGGTCAGTCAACGACTCACTTCCCTGACTGCGTCTGTCAACTTCTTTTCTGCTCGGACGCGTTATGGGGCCGCCTCTCTCTGCGAGTTTCGGAAAAAGAACGTCCGAAATTCCATGTTTGAAGTGCGAGCACCCGGGTTTTCTCTGGGCGTGATTTCCCCGGGATGCTCGTACCCCGGCAGGCGGTATGTCTGGTATACGTGTCGAATTGTGACTCCGGGACGCCGTCCCCCTGTGTCGTTCGGAAACCTGTCTGGGCCCCTTGACATACGGGACAACCCTGGGCGGGTCGGCGGCGGCCTCGACAGCGATCACCGGTTCTCCGTCGGCAGCAGCACGACCAACCGGGCGCCGGGCCGGTTGTCCTCGATGCGAGTGCTGCCGTGGTGGGCCCTGACGATGTCACGGACGATGGCGAGGCCGAGGCCGGTGCCGCCGGTGTCACGGGCGCGGGCGTCGTCCAGGCGGGTGAAGCGTCCGAAGACGCGCCCCCGGTCGGCCTCGGGGATGCCAGGGCCATCGTCGGCGACGACCAGCTGCGCGGTGCCGTCGCGGCTATGGAGGCTGACGTCGACGCGCGTGGCGGCGTAGCACAGGGCGTTGTCCAGCAGGTTGCGTACGACACGGACGAGGGCGTCCTCATCGCCCGCCACGCGTGCCGCGCCGACGGTGCGCTGGTCGATGACGAGCAAGGTGCGGCGGCGAGCCTCGCGCACCTCGGTGAAGACGATGTCGTCCAGGTCGACGGGGCGCGCCTGCGGCTGGGGCCGGGCGTCCAGTCGGGCGAGTTGGAGCAGGTTGTCGACGAGCCGGGTGAGACGTTCGGTCTCGTGGAGCAGGCCGGGGGCGAGGGTCCGCCAGTCGGCGGAACCGGGATGGTGGGCGGCGACTTCCAGACGAGTGTGCAGGGTACTGAGGGGGCTGCGAAGCTCGTGGGCGGCGTCTGCGATGAATCTTCGCTGCCGCTGGGTCGCCGTGTCCAGACGGGCCAGCAGGTCGTTGAAGGTCCTGGCCAGCCGCCCGAGCGCGTCGTCGGCGGGCGGTTCGCCGAGGCGGTGACTGAGGTCCGACGCGGTGATCTCGGCGGCCTGGGCGCGCATGGCATCCACGGGGCGCAGCGCGCGTCCGGTGAGCTGCCACACGACTGCGGTGAGCAGGGCGATGACTGCCGGCACGCCGGTGGCCAGACCGGTGGCGAGCTGGGCCAGACCGTGGTCCACGCTTTCGGTGGAGACGGCCACGTAGACGGACATGGGGTTGCGGGCCGTGCCGGCGGGGACACCGACGGCGCGCCATGTCCCGCTGTACCCCACAGGAATGTCGTGGACGGTGTGGGCCCGCGGGTTGCCGGACTCGCTTGCCGGAAAGGCGAACGCCCGCGGCCGGTCACGCAGATTCGCCGAGCTGGAGAGCACGTTTCCCTTGCTGCCGACGATCTGCACCGCGACTTCTCCGTGGCTGGTGACGGGTATTTCCACGGGGATCCGGTCGCTGTCCGTGCTCGCTGCCACGACCTGGGCGCGCTGCAGGGCGGTCTGGTCGAGACCGCTGATCAGGCTGGTGTGCAGCCAGACGGCGAGCAGCACGGCAGCCCCGGTCAGCGCGACGGCCATGACCAGGGCTGCGGCGGCGGTCAGTCGCAGCCGCAGCGACCGACGGGCCCACCAGGACCGAACGCCGGCGGCCATGCGTCACCTCGCACCGCTGCGCAGCAGGTAGCCGGCACCGCGGACGGTCTCGATGGTGCAGCGGCCGAACGGGGCGTCGATCTTGCGCCGGAGGTAGCTGACGTACACCTCGACGATGTTGGTGTCGCCGTCAAAGTGCTCGTCCCACACGTGGGTGAGGATGTCCGTCTTGCTGATCACCTCGTCGGGGTGCCTGAGCAGATACTCCAGGAGTGTGAACTCCCGTGCCGTCAGATCGATGTCACGGTCCCCGCGGCGGCAGCGGCGGCGTGCGGGATCCACGGTGAGGTCGTCGGCGGCGAGCACGGCGGGCCGGGCGGGTGCCCCGCGCCGCAGCAGGGCCCTCAGGTGGGCGACGAGCACCACGTAGGAGAACGGCTTGCTCAGGTAGTCGTCGGCGCCGAGGTCGAGGGCGTCCGCTTCGTCGTGCTCCCCGTCCTTTGCCGTGAGCGTCAGCACCGGCGTCCAGATCTTGGCGGCCCTCAGCCGTTTCAGGACCTCGTACCCGGACAGGACGGGCAGCATGATGTCCAGGACGATCACGTCGTAGGGCTCGTGGAGAGCACGCCACAGTCCGTCCGCCCCATCGTGTGCGAGGTCGGCGACGAAGCCCTCTGCGGCAAGTCCGTCGGCGATGGCCTCGGCGAGTGCATGCTCGTCCTCGATGATCAGCATCCGCATGGCAGCCCCTCTCCATCCACCGTAGCTCCGGACCAGCGGCTGTTTGACTGAGAGGACCCTGAGGATCGGTTCGGCTCTCAGCTTCCTCTTAGCGCCGCGGTCACAGGCTGGAATTGTCAAACAGGCTCGGACAGGCAAGGTGAGGAACGATGAAGATCCTTCGAGACGAGCGCCGGGACCGGGACACCAGGGAGCGCATGCGGCGCGCCGACGACCGCGACCGGCGGGCAACAACCGACGTCCGGCGGGTCGGCGGGCGGCCCGAGGGACGGCGGGAGACGGACCTCGGCGAGCGGGAGTACCTGGTGCGCACGTCGCGCGTAGCCGATCGGCCGTTCGGCTGATGGGGGTGGGGACAACTGGAGAATTGAGGGCTGTTTGACAACGGTCGCGGCCGGTTCGTGCCGTACGGAGCACGGACCGGCCGCGTGCGCCGTCAACAGCGACGGACGGCGATCGCCGCGACACAGCCCGAGTCCACGGCGACATCCGCGATCGTCCACCCCTCAAGGCACTCGGCCGGTGCCATGCCCGTGCCTACGTAGTCGATGGACAACCCCCGGGCCAGGCCTGTGCCGAGGCCCTTGAGGTAAGCCTCCTTGCGCACCCAGGCCCTGGCGAAGGCCAGGGGCCGTTCGTCCTCGGGCAGGGCTGCGAGCTCGGCCCGCTCCACCGGGTGCAGGTCAGCCGCGAGTCCGCTCACGACGTCGGACGGCGGGATTCGCTCCATGTCGACGCCGACGGGTGTGCCGGCGAGCGCGATCAGGCAGAGGCCGCCGCTGTAGGCCAGGGAGAAGTACGGTGCGCCTCCCACCACTGTCGGCCGGCCGTGCGGACCGCCGCACACCGGGCACGGCTCGCGAGTGAGCGCTACCTGCCGGGGCGGGACGCCGAGCCGGGCGGCAAGGAGGCTGCGCAGTGCAGCGTGCCCGGCAACGTACCGGTCGCGGACCGCATCCTGGGCGAAGGCGCGGGCCCGCCGCCGTTCCCCGGCGTCCAAAGTCGTCGGCGCAACCGGCGTGTCCGCGCGCACGAGCCACAGGGCGGGCGGTGGTGTCACCCCTGCATCACCGCTTCCACTAGGTCCAGGGCCAGGTCCAGGGTGTGCTGAACCTGCAGGCCGTGGTCGGTGTACCAGTCATCCGTGGCCTCCGGGTGTGGTCCGGTGACTGCCACTGGACCGCTGCCGAACCGGGTCACGAGGGCGGCCGGGGTGCCGTTGTCGTAGGTGGCAAGGATCCTTGCGTCGGCGTTCTCTTCGAGGATGAAGAGGGGGCCGTCCTGGAAGAACACGGTGCGCGGGCGCCCACGCCACGTCACCTGGACCAGCGTGTTGCCCTCGTCGTGGACTGTGGCCCCCGGAGAGTGGATGTACTGGTCGGTGTCGCCCGGAAGGAGACCAAACCCCGGGGTGACCCCGGCGAGGTAGCCGCCGAGGCAGAAGCCCAGATAGCGCCCACCGCCGTGGACGAAGTCCCGGATCGGTCGGCGCTGCCGACGCAGAGTCCGCCAGGCGGCGGCGAGTGTGCCCCCGCCGGGCTGGGCGTACAGCACGGCGTGGGACAAGGACTCGGCTGACAGCGGGCAAGTCTCGTCCGGGCCGGTGAAGCGGACGTCCAGGCCCCACGGACCGGAGGCGAGGAGTCCGGCGACCGCCTCGGGACAGCCGGGCAGCGAAGCCGGCCCGCGATAGACGAGAGCGAGGCGACGGTGCCCGGCCGGGGGCTCGGTGGCTGCCATGGCAGCCTCACCGCACCTGCTTCGTCGGCCCGGCAGGCACAGGCCGCACGGTGGGCGGCACGCCGAGTCCTTCGGCAGGGAGCCCGTGCCAATTCGTTCCCGGCGTCAGCCGCTCGCCCTTCATGACCAGGGACAGTGCCCCAAGCCGGACACCGGCACCCACCACCGCGTCGTAGAGCACGATTGTCCGCGGGCCGATGCTTGTGCCGGGGCCGACGGTCACCGTCGACATCTTCATCACGCGGTCCTCGAACAGGTGGGTCTGCAGTGAGACGTGCAGGCCGATCGCGGCGTCGTCGCCGACCTCCACCAGGTCGAACTCGGTGAGGTACGTGGTGCCGATCCAGGCGCGCCGTCCGATGCGGGCGCCGAACCGGCGCAGTACCGGGGGCAGGAACGGTGTCCCCACCAGGGCACCTACACCGGCCGGGACCGCGGCCGCCTCGAACAGGCCGGTGACGAACTCCGTACGACGCACGAACAGGCTCCACAGGGGCTCGACGCGCGGCCGGTACCGTCCGGCGACCACCCACTTGGCCAGCGCGCAGTACCCGATGACGGCCAACACCGCGCCCATGGCGAGGATCGGCGACACGAGCAGCGGAACCAGCGGCCCCGTCCGGCCGGCGATGTCGGCCAGGACCAGGAGGTAGAGGCAGGCACTGGTGGCGAGCACGGAGGCGGGCATGGTGGCGCGGAAGAACTCGATGGCCAGGCGGACGAGCACCGCCCTGCGCGTGGGCTGGAAGGTCAGTTCCTCGGGGAAATTCCCACTGCTCTGGCGCACCGGCAGCCGCAGTGCGGGCGAGCCCAGCCAGGTGCTGCCGGCGGGCACATGGTCCAGGGACGGTACCGTTCCCACACCGATCAGACAGCCCGGTCCCAGCCGAGTTCCGGCGGGAACGAGCGCCGCGTTCCCGACGAATGCGCGCCGGCCGACTTCGGTGGGCACGAACGCCACGCGGTCGACCGCGAAGGTGGCGACGCCGATGCCGGCCATGTCGGCGACGAAGCTGCCGTCGCCGAGGTCGAGCAGGTCCGGGTCGATGTGTGCCGCGGTGGAGACCTCGGCGCTGCGGCCCACGCGGGCGCCGAGCAGCCGCAGCCATGGGGCCGTGTAGAGCGTGGCGTAGAGCGAATTGGTGAGGACGAGGCTGTGCTCGAGCAACTTGTCGGTGAACCACTTGCGCACGCCGAGTGCCGATCGGGCCGGGTGGATCCCGGGGGGTGTCCTCCGCAGGACCGCCCGCTTCCCGACGGCAACGATCAGGCACGCCGTGGTCACGAAGAGCGGGCCGGACAACGCGGTGGCGACCAGACCGGCGGCCGGCCCGCGGTACAGCCAGGCCCACCAGCACAGGGCGACGCCCGGCAGGGTCATGGCGACCGCCGCTGCTTCGAGCATGGCCAGGCCGAGCACGACGGCGGCCAACTGCCGTGGGTGCCAGCGGTCCGTCCCGGCCCCGGTGCTCAGCATCTTCTCGACGAGCGGGGAGAGCGCCTCCACCGGGCGTGCCGGCGATCCGGCACGGCGCGCCCCGGCGGGGACCGCCTCGTCGGGGCCTGCCACGGATTGCTCGCCGAGCCCGGACCGGGGGCCCAGGCACGCGCCGGGTTCGAGGACCGCGTTGGCGCCGACGAACGCCCGCTCTCCGACGGTGATCGGGGCGACCGTGACCCATCCGTCGGTGACCTGCCAAGGGCGCAGCGTGGCGCCGTAGCCGATCGCGGCGTCACGGTCGATGCGCAGCAGCGTGGGGAGGCCGATGAAACTGGTGGCGATGGTGGCGCCGGGGCCGATGCGTGCGCCGAGAAGCCGCAGGTAGTGGCCCATCAGAGGGGATCCGCTCAGTACTCGCAAGGGGCCGACGCTGATCAGCAGCACGTCCAGGGCCCACAGACGCAGATACGTCGCTCCCCACAGCGGGTACCGGCCGGGCCTGATGCCCGCCGCCAGCGGTCGTGCCAGGGCGAGGGGAACGAGCCAGCGAATGGTGGTGTAACCGGCGAGTACGGCGAGCGTCGACACGACGGCCCCCCAGCCCGAAATCCGGCCGTGGTTGAGCGCGTAGGAGATGGCCACCGGTCCCGTGAGCAGGAACAGCAGCCCGTAGAACGCCGCCGCCTGGGCCAGTCCGGCACGCGCGATCCGTGCGCAGCCGTGCCGGAGGGGCGCGGGCCGAGCCTGACCCATCGGGCGAGGCGTGTTCGCCGAGGAACGCAGGCGTGCCGCGAACGTTCGCACGGTCGGGTTCTCGTACAGGTCGCGCAGGGTCGGGCCGGTCCCGCCGTCCCGGCCCCGCAGCAGCGATACGGCGCGGGCAGCGAGCAGGGAGTGACCGCCGAGGTCGGTGAAGAAGTCGGCCTCGGCCGACAGCTCCTCGGGGGCGATACCGAGCGTCTGCGCCCAGGCGCCGCGCACCGTCGTCTCCAACTCGCCGCGGGCCGGCGTCACGGGGCCGGTGTCGATGAACCGGCGGCCGGTTGGTGCGGGCAGCCGCGTGCGATCGGCCTTGCCGCTCGGCATGACCGGCAGCCGGTCGAGGAAGTCCAGTGTCGAGGGCACCATGTAGGCGGGCAGCGAGCGGCGCAGGCGCTCGTGCAGCCGTCCGGCGAGGATGTCGTCAGGGATCGCGCCGTCCTCGGCGCGCACCACGTAGGCGGCCAGAGCGCGGTCACCGTCGTACCCGTTGTGCCGGGCCACGAGCGCGGTGGCCGCCTGGGCCACTCCGGCGTCCTCCAGCAGTACGTTGTCGATCTCGTCCAGCGACACACGGTAGCCGCGGATCTTCACCTCGGCGTCTGCCCGGCCCAGGTAGTCGATCTCCCCGTCGTCGGTCATCCTCCCGAGGTCTCCGGTGCGGTACAGGCGGCCGCCGGGCGCCAGGTGGTGATCGACGAAGCGGTCGGCGGTCAGGTCCGGCCGGCCCACGTAGCCCCGGGCAAGGCCCGGACCGCCCAGGCAGATCTCACCGACGGCTCCGTGCGGCACAGGCCGGCGCCGCTCGTCGAGGAGAACGACCGAGTACGTCGGCAGGGGGCGACCTATGGTCACCGGGCGGCCCGGCCGGAGTTCCTGCCAGGTTGCCGTAACCGTGGCCTCGGTCGGCCCGTAGGTGTTGAGGATGCGCCGTCCTGGCCTGCTCCATCGTTCGACGAGCGAGGCAGGGCACGCCTCGCCGCCCACGACGACGCTGCGGATCCGCGGAAGGTCGTACGGGATCGTCGCCAGTAGCGTCGGCACGCAGTACAGGACAGTCACGTCCTGGTTCTGCAGGAAGTCGGCGAGTTCGGCGCCCAGCCGTCCTGAACCGTCCGGTCCGGCGACGAGCGTGGCACCGGCCGCCCAGGTCGGCCAGATCTCCTCGATGGAGAAGTCGAACGAGATGGTCATGCCCTGATACACCCGGTCCTGCGGCCGGACGCCGTAGATCGGGGACACGACGCGCAGGAAGTTGCAGATGCTCGACTGAGTGATCTCCACTCCCTTGGGCCTGCCACTGGATCCCGAGGTGTACATGATGTATGCAAGTGGATCGTCCGCGCCCCAGTCCTCGGCGACCGGGCGTGAGGACGGCAGCGGGCGGAGATCTCCGGCGCACGCATCGATCTCGATCACAGGGCACACCTGGCGCAGCCCCGCCCAGGCGGCGCCGGCAGCGAGAGCGGACGTGGTCAGTACTGCGGTGGCGGCCGCGTCACTCAGGATGAAGGCGACCCGGTCGGGCGGCGCAGCGGGGTCGATGGGAACGAATGCCGCGCCCGTCTTGCAGACGCCCAGCAGGCACACGTACATGTCCACGGACCGAGGCAGCAGCAGAGCCGCGCGTCTGCCCGGGCCCATGCCGATACGGCGCAAGTGGTGGGCGACTCGATTGGCTCGGGCGTCGAGGTCTGCGTAGGTCAGACAGTGCGGGCCGCATTCGAGGGCGACGGCTGACGGCGTGCGGTCGCAGGCATCCTCGAAGAAACGGTTCAGGCTGCCGACGGTGCCCGCCGTCCCCGAGGTGGTGCGGTCTCCCGTAGGAACGACGGGCGGGGCGGCGGTGTGGGAGGCCATGGGTTCTCCCTTTCGGTGCGAAAGGTGCGCGGTCATTCCCGGTGACTCTTTCAGCCTGGGCGACGCCCGCTGAGAGGACGCTGAGAAGCGGATTCACGCGTGATGGCACAGCATTCGCGGACGCCCGCGAACAGAGAGAGCCGGTCGGTCTACAACGGTCGGGCGTCGCCCACGACTGTCACCCAGTAACTTTCCGTGATGGTGATCCCGGATCGGGAGCGCTCAAGGCCGCCACACCGATACCGTCAAGCAATGGTCCGGCATGTCCTAATTCTTTCGCTGCGTTTGCACTCATAATTCACTCATTTCAGCGAACGTTACCGTCTGTGAAAAGCCTGAATCTGCCGATCGCTTCCTCGGTGTTCGCCATTCTCGGTGCGGCTCATGGCATCGATGAGGCTCTTGGGGCGCATATCGGTCCAGTTGGCAGGACCTGGTTTCGGAATCGCGTGGTCGATCTCGACGCCGATACAGGTCCGCGCGGGGCGAGCGAACGGTCCGTTTCACCAGCCCGCGGTGAGGGTGTCGAAGAGGGGCGGCGGTTTCGCGGACGGGGCCGCAGGTGGCGGCGTAGTGATCGAGTGCGTGGCGGGTCTGGGCGACCATGGGCTGGGCGGGGCAAGCCGCGGCCCCTTGGCACCGTCGCCGCACGAGACCGGCTCCCCCACCTGGTCCGGGGCCTGAGCCCAAAGCCAGTCACCCGAACTTCCGGGCGCCCCCGCCGGTCAGCGGCCCAGGAGGAAGTCGATCGCCGCCTGGCGGCCCTCGTCGCTCGCCGCCCCCTGCACCGAGTGCGCGGCACCCGGCACCACTACGACCCGGGCCCGCGGCGTCAACTTCCTCTGCTCGTACAGCCACTCCAGCGGTGTCGACAGGTCCCGGTCCCCACCGAGCAGCAGTACCGGTACACCTGGAAGTCGGCGGTGCTCCGGCGGCAGCGGCGGCACCGGCGTGGGCGGCCAGTTCAGACAGCTGAGCATCGAGCCGAGGCCCGTCGCCGTGGCGGCGTCGAAAGGGCCGTAGTCGGCCGGTGTCAGCTGCGCGCCCGCCTTTTCCAGCGCCTCCTGGCGCCCCGCCACCGGGGCGTCCGATCTGCCCCACGGACAGCGCCCGTCCAGGCACAGCGTCGAGGCGTGCAACCCCTGGCTCAGCTCCTCCGCGCTCGCCGCGCTTCCCTGCCGTACACCCGCGATCAGGCCCCGCAGCGGCCCGGGGTCGCCGCCCGCCGCCGTGTGCAGGGCGTCGATCACCGCCGCGTAGTTCGGGTCCACGAACTCCCAGGTGGTCAGGGCATCGATCACGTCGACCCCGTTGTCGTACCTGCGTATCACCTCGGCCAGATCCGCTGCTGGGTCCGTGGTGCAGCCGGTCGCCTCGCAGGCCGCCGTCAGCACGCGCGGCGCCGCGCGCAAGGCGGCGCGGTCCATCGGGTCGTATCCGGTCTGCGGCACCACCGAGTCCAGTACCAGCCGCGCCACGTGCTGCGGGTACGCCAGGGCGTACCGTTCGGCGGTGTACGTGCCGTACGAGACGCCGTCGAGCGTCATCGTCCGCACGCCCAGCGCCCGGCGCAGCAGCTCCAGGTCGGCGACCGTGTCACCAGTGCCGTAGAAGCGGCGGTCCGGACCGATGGCCGCAGCGCAGCCCGTCACGGCCCGCGCAGAGGGCGGCGTGAGATCGGACGACCCCATCTCCTGCTGCAGCTGCGGGCACTGCAACGCACCCGCGCCGGTGCCGCGCTGGTCGATCATGATGAGGCGGTAGTCCTTCAGTGCCGGAGCCAACCGCTTGCTCAACCGGTTCACGAAGGGCACGCCCGGCTGCCCCGGACCGCCCGTCAGGAACAGCAGTACGCCCTTCGGGGCCCTCGTGTTGTCGGCCATCGCGACCTTCAGGCGCAGCCTGCCCGGCACGGCGCCGCCGTGGTCGAGCGGGACCGTGAGCGTGGCGCAGCCGAAGCCTTCCAGGTCGGGGCAGGCCGCGGCACCGGAGAGCCCCCCGGTCGGCGCCGCGGCTGCCCGATCCTGCGCCGTCGACGCGCACGTGCCCGACAGCGTCAGCACACCGGCGGAGGCCAGTGCGAGCGCCGCCAGTGGTCTGGGCCTCCGTGTCCCCCGTGCCTTCCGGCTGCTCCGTGTCCCACGCATCCCCGTACCCCCCGTGTCATTCGCGCCTGTGCGCACCCTTGTCTCCGTGGGCCACCAGACTGGCCGAGCAGGCCCGCCGAGGCGAGCTTCCGTGCCACGATTCGAGCAGCTTCGAAGGGTCGGCGAGCGGGAGACAGCGGGGGCCATGATCGAACTCACCATGGATGCCACGGGGCTGGCCTGCTCCCGCTTCGCGATCTCGCCGTTGCACGAGGTCGCGGCGACGCTGCTTCCGTGGGGCCTGCGCGCGGCCCTGCACCCGGGTCCGAACGCCGATCCGTGGGTCGCGCGTGCCCGACGCGTACTGCGCCGGGCACGGCTGCCGCTGCTGTCGGAGCTGTCCCTGGACGGCGGCGGCTATGTGCCGGATTTCCTCAGTCCGCACCCGTCCGGGCCCGCTCCCACCGTCGAGGAGGAACTGGAACGGGTCCGTTCCACCCCGCCCGAACGTGTCCTGGGCGAGCTGAAGGCCTTGCGTGACGGCCGCCCGGGCAGCGGCCTGCCCGGATCGGAGCTGCTCCCGGAAGTACGGCGGGCGATGGCCCGGGGCGGCGGGCATGTCGCCCGGCAGGCCGCAGAGGAACTGCGGCGCTACTGGGACCTGGCCTTCGCCCCGCACTGGGAGGCCGCGAGGAGCGCCCTCGAATCGGAGGTCGACCGGTGTGCCGGTGTGCTGGCGCGGCGCGGCGCTGCCGAACTCTTCGACTCGCTGCACCCCGGCATCCGGTGGGCCGACGGCACGCTGCGCGTGGAGAGCGGGTTCACGGTGGCGTTGGCCGTGCCCCTGGTGGTCGTGGTGCCGTCGCTGGTGGCGCCGGGGCCGGGCGTGGCCGTGGACCCGGTGCGGGGCGGGCGAAGGCCGCCATCGCTGACCTACCCCGCACGTGACAGGACCCCGGCGCCGACCGCCCCTTCCGCCGAGTTGGCCAGGCTGCTCGGCACCACCCGCGCCGGGCTGCTCGCGGCGCTGGCGCGACCGGCTTCCACCGCTCAGCTCGCGGCAGGCCACTTCCTCAGTCCCGCCACGGTGTCGTACCACCTGGGCGTGCTGCACCAAGCGGGTCTCGTCGCCCGCGCCCGGTCCGGACGGGCAGTGCTCTATCGCCGCACGCCTGCGGGTTCCCGGCTGACGGGAACCGGTTAGACACGGCCTGCGGTTCACCGCGCCCCGTGCGGCGCGGTTCGTGCCTCGACCGTCAGCCGGGTGGACCGGCAAAGGTCGCGGGGCGCCCGTGCCCGGTACAAGCATGGATCATGACCGACGCACCGAGCGGCTCCCCCCGCGGACCGGAATACGACGACCGCCACGCCCATGGAGCGGGTGACGTGCACGCGCCGAAACCGCACCCCGGCTACACGGAGCCACCCTTCGAGGGGTTCCTGCACCGCCTCTCCCGCACCGCCTGGCAGGTCGTCCTGATCACCGGCATCGCCTCCCTCGTCCTGGGGATCGTGATCCTGGCCTGGCCGGGCCCGTCCCTGCTCGTCGCCGGGATCCTCTTCGGCATCTACCTCATTCTCAGCGGCGCGCTCCAACTGGCGGCCGCCTTCGGCACGCACAGGGCGACCTCGCTGCGTGTCCTGGCCTTCATCAGCGGCGCCCTGTCGATCCTTCTGGGCCTGTTCTGCTTCCGGGGCAGGTTGGAGTCGATCCTGCTGCTCGCATTGTGGATCGGCATCGGCTGGCTGATCCGCGGGATCACCCATACTCTGGCCGCCGTTCACGACCCCACCATGCCCGCGCGCGGCTGGCAGGCCATCCTCGGCGTCGTCACCTTCATCGCGGGGATCGTGCTGATCACCTCGCCGTTCACCTCGATCGCCGTGCTCACCCTGGTCGCCGGCTGGTGGCTGGTCGCGGTCGGCATCGTCGAGTGCGTAACGGCGCTCCGGCTCCACGGTCGTGCACAGCGGATCCCGCGCACGGCATGAACCCCGTGCAGCGCGTCAACTTCGTGCCGCACAGGTAGCCTGAGAGGGCGGTGTTGGGGGTCGACACGCTGAATGGCGCGCGCGTCGCCGGCAGATGCCGCCCCCTTGTGAGCCCAACCCCGCGGCACCCACGCACCGCTCGTCGGTATGCCTGGCTGCGGGTGATTCTGGCTCTCGTCGCGCTGCTGCTCGCGGCCGGAATGGTAGGGGCCATCCATCCCTCCAACCTCCCCACGCGACAGGAGATTCCCCATGCCCGACGGGCGATCGCTGCCGGGGCAATTCCAGTGAACGGCGGGACCGTCCATGTGCGGCCGCGCGGACTCCCTGGGAGAGACGCGACCCGGCCGTTTCCCGCTGACCCCGACGGTCATAGACGGTGAGGAATTGGTGTGCGAGGGCGCTCGCCCCGGTCATCTCGGTGACCGGGGCGAGCCGGAAGCGGCCGGGACCTCGACGGCCTCCTCGCCGGCGTCCGGCAGATACCAGTGGTGTGGTGCGATCAGGTCGCTGACGGCAGGTTCGGGACCCCATGAGCCAGGGGCATACGGCTGGAGCGGCGGCGGATTCTCGAGGAGGGGGGTCGATGCCTCCCAGATGTGCTCGATTCCGTCGGCCCCGGTGAACAGCGACTGGTCGCCGAGCATGGCGTCCAGAATCAGCCGTTCATAGCCTTCGAGTCCGTTTTCCTGGCAGAAGGAGTCGGCGTAGCGGAAGGCCATCGTCGCCGGTGCGAGGCGCATGGTGGGGCCTGGCTCCTTCGCGAGAAAGCGGGCCGCGATCCACCCGGGGTCGCCGAAGTCGATCACAATCTTGTTGCCCCGGTCCCGTTCCCGTCGGGGGAGATCCGTAGGGAACATCCTCAGGGGCGGCTCACGTAGACCGAGGGTGATCACCTCGCGGTGCTGCGCGAGGTTCTTGCCGGACCGCAGATAGAACGGGATTCCGGCCCACCGCCAGTTGTCCACCTCCAGGCGCAGCGCGGTGAACGTCTCGGTCGCGGAATCGGGCGCGACACCTGGCTCCTCTCGGTAGCCGTCGTACTGGCCGCGTACGACGTGCTCGGTTCTGATGGGGCGCAGCGCCTCGAAGACCTTGGCCTTCTCGTCGCGCAACGGTTGGGCGGCGAGCGAGACGGGTGGTTCCATCGCCACGATGCCGAGGACCTGGATCAGATGGGTGACGATCATGTCCCGGAAGGCTCCGGTGCCTTCGTAGAAGCGGGCTCGGCCCTCGAGGCCGAGTGTCTCGGGCACGTCGATCTCCACGTGGCTGATGCGGTCGCGGTTCCAGATGGGTTCGAGCAGGCCGTTGGCGAAGCGGAGGGCGAGGATGTTGTCCACCGACTCCTTGCCGAGGAAGTGGTCAATGCGGAAGACCTGGGATTCGTCGAAGGCGGCGTGGATCGTCTCGTTGAGCGTGCGCGCGGACGCGAGATCGGTACCGAAGGGCTTTTCCACGATCACTTTCGCGTTCTCCGCCAGCCCGCTGTCGCCGAGCATTCCGATGACGGACCGGAAGGCGGAGGGCGGAACGGCAAGGTGGAACAGTCTGCGTGGCCGCCCTCCGAGGGAGTCTTCGGCTGCTTGTACGGCCGCGAGCAGCGGGCCGGGGTCCTGGGGGTCGGCCGCGGCGAAGGACAGCGAGTGCTCGAAGGCTTGCCACTCCGGTCCGGACGGTTCGGACGGTCCGTAGGCGGCGACCGCGTCGTGCGTGTGTGTGCGGAACGCATCGTCGTCCAGCGTATGCCGAGCTGGAGCCGAGCCCACGATGCGGTAACCGTCCGGGAGGAGCCCCGCTTGGGCGAGGTGGAACAGTCCGGGGAGCAGTTTGCGTTTGGCGAGGTCGCCGGTGGCGCCGAAGAGCACGATCACATGGTCGTCCGGGCGAGTCATGGTCGGCTCCTCTTCTCGTCGTGCCTGTTGAACTCGCTGCGCATGGCGGGCAGGATCCGGTCGGCGAACTCGCCCGGGCGCCGGGACTGGAATCGGTCGGTGAGCGCCGTGGTGATCACGGCGGCGGGTACGCCCTCGTCGATCGCCGCCAGTACCGTCCACCGCCCTTCGCCGGAGTTCGGGACGCGTCCGGTGAATATCTCCAGCTTCGGTGACCGGGCAGTGCGTCGGCAGTGAGGCCGATGGGCCACGTGAGCTCCTACTGGTCCAAGAATCCAGCGAGCCCGCGCAGGGTGTTCACCGACAGCGTGTCACCCTTACTCATCAGGTTAGGTTCGTCCGTAGTCCCTCTCAACTCGGTGGCCTCGCACGGGCTCCGACCCGTTTCGTGAAGTGTCTGTGCCACGACCCGGACCGGCGCTGCTCGGAGGCTGCTTGCGCAGGCTTCAGAATCGCTGCTTGGAGGCGTTGGACGACGTCGATGTGGTCCGCTGTCCAGATCGTTCTGACTGCCGTCGCGGTTCCGTGTCCGTCTGCCGCGGTGAGGTCGTGGCGCACTGCCTCGATGAGGCGTTCGGATCTGAGTGGGTTGGCGAGTGGTTCGGGGACCGCGCCTCTTCCCACCAGAGCCTGCGCCGTCTTCTCGTACCAGTCCAGCACCGGCCCACCGGCTCGGAGGATTTCCTTGCTCGTCACGGTGTGGTCCTCCGAGGGCGCAGGATCGGCGCCATTCCAGAGCCGGAGAACGGCGTCAGCGGTGAACCGGAGAACCACGACCGTGTTGATCAGCGCGGTCACGCCCGGCAGGGGGAGTTGCTTCGTCCCGCGTTCGGCGAGGAAGCCGCGGAAGGCCTCGTCGAGTCGGTCGGCCGCCGAGGCCGCACGCTGGGCGTCGTTGTGCGGAGCGGGCGCCGCCGGGACGAGCTGGTCCCGGCGGGCGACACCGAAGGCGACCGCGCTGTTCAGGTAGCGGGCGCTGCGGTAGAAGGCCTCGGCAAGGGCCTGGTGCAGTGCCGGGCTCGCCCCACGCGGCCAGAACAGAGCACCGACCAGCAAGCTCACCACACAACCGATGGCCACGTCCTCGATGCGGACGAGCCCGATTTCCCAACCTCCCGGACTGATGAGGTTGTACAAGATCAGCAGCGCCGTTGTGAAACCGGCCTGGCCGATGGTGAACGAAACGCTGCCGGGCGTGAGGCCGGCGCAGGCCACGGCCACCGGGAGCAGCAGCCAGTAGACGGTCGTGTCGGTGCCGAGAACGAAGATGAGCCCGCCACCGATCAGGAAGCCGATGACAGTTCCCAACAAGCCGCGTACGGCGTTCTCGCCGGTGTTCAACGCGGTGGAGCGCAGTACCGCCAGGGCACCGAAGACAATCCAGAAGGAATGCTGCAGGCCGGTCAGTCCCGCGACGAGCACGGCGAGAGCCAAGGCAGTGGCCCCGCGCACACTGTTGTGGAGCCACACCGAATGCCGCTCGGCATGGGCCCCGAGGTCTTCCCGCGCAGAGGGGAGCAGGGATCTTGTTCCAGTGGGGCGGCGCCCCAGAAGTTGCTGCCACCAACTGCGCCGTCGGGCGGAGACGACGAGACAGATGTGGTCGGCGATGGCCGAGACCGCGCAAGTCATCTCCTGTGCGCGAAAGCCCGGATCGAGCGAGCTCACGAACTCCGTCACCTCGTTGTCGGACATCCCGCGCGGCGGTACGCGGGTGAGGTGCGCGGGGAGCGCCGAGGTGACTGTGCTTTCCATACGGTCCCGTGCTCGCAGCAGACGTCTCAGACAGGTGTCCAGCAGGCGGAGATCGCCGTCGGCCGACTCCAGCAGCACCGCGCCGTGTTCGAGCAGCGTCGCGGCTTCGGTCTTGACGGCACAGACCGAGGAGGCGATCGACCCTGGCTGCAACTTCACGGGAGTTCGCCCCAGGATCGCGTCCAGCCACACCACCCGGTCGATCAGGCAGATGAGGGCGCGAGCGGCCGTGGTCAGCCCGGTCGGCCGGTAGGACGTGCCGAAGAAGGACGTACGCAACGCCGTCACTGCCGTGGAGGCGTCTGCGGCCGACGTACGATGGGCTGTTGCGCTCACCGACGCAAAGCCGGTGCGAACGCAGTCGACCTCCGTACGCAGCAGCCGGGCCTGCAGAGCGCAGGCCCGAGCTGCCGACAGTCGCAGTGGCTCGCGGACCGGCGCAGGCCACAGAACGGTGATCGCCGGCAGCGATATCGCCCCGGCCAGTAGCCAGCCCCCGAGCCGGTCGGGGAGGGAACTCACCGAGCCGGGCAGCGTGACCGGCAGGATGAAGCTGACCAGCAGCCCAGTGGTCGCATTGGCCAGTACGGAGCTGACGACGCCGATGAACAGCACGAAGAAGGCGATGACGAAGGTGACGACCGTAGCGGCCCAGACGACCTGAGACACAAGGGTGCCCAGGCAGATCAGGACAACTCCCGCCAGCACCAGGCCGACCTGCGCCGACAACCGCGCGCGCAGGGTACCGGCGAATTCGACGAACAGCAGTGTCACGAACCCGCCGAACGCCGTGAAGAGCGCGAGGTCCGGGCTCCCGATGACCTCCAGGGCGAAGGCGACCGCTGCGGGCACGACGATGCCTGCTCGGCCCGCTCGCCGCAGTGCCGAGCGCCCGTCGTTGTGGTCGCGAAGCCGCGGGAAGACGCGCACCTGCGCGGGGCTCGACGCTTCCCGAGCCGCACGCTTGCGGGAGCCCTGCACCTTGGCAGCCCCGTTACCTGTCGGCTCGCACGATGGTGGCGAGGACGCCGTTGAAGGCTTCGGTGGAGGTGGGGTGGGTGTAAACGGCGTCACGGAGTTCGGCCGCCTTGATGCCGTGCCGCACGGGGAGCGCGACGGTGTTGATCAGTTCCTGCGCGTCGACGCTGAGCAGGGCCGCGCACAGGATCTCGTCGGTCTCGGCGTCGATCACGAACTTCATCACCCCGCGGGTGTCCTCGACGACGTAGGCGCGCGGCATGGCGATGATCTCGGCGACAGGCTGGCTCGCGATCTTCACCCGGTGTCCGGCTTCGCGGGCTTGTGCCTCGGTGAGTCCGATGGTTGCCAGCGGTGGGGTGATCAAGACGGTGTACGGGACGGCGACCCGGTCGGTGATGAAGCGCTTGCCTCCGCCGATGAGTTGGTCGAGGACGATTCGGCTGTCGTCGAGGGAGATGTAGGTGAAATCCGGTCCACCGTCGACATCGAGAGCATAGATGTGCGGCTGGCTGGTGCGCAGGTGCTCATCGACCTCGACCGCCCCGCGTTCGGTGGTGCGCACACCGGCGGCTTCAAGCGCCAGTCCGGCGGTGGCCGGGCCCCACGTCGCGGCCACTGTCTTCCCGCCCTTGTCGAATCCGATCACGAGCACATCGGCATCAAGGCTTCGGTCCGCGGTGCCCATATTCGCTCCCACTTCCCCACGTCGGGGTAGTCGAGGAAGAACTGGATGAATGGATTTCAGGCAGGGGATCCCAGCGAACAAAGTTCAACCGTGCGAGTGTGCACCCCCGTACTCTCCACAGCACCATCAACACCGGGCGGCCGCAACTGGCCATGAGCATGAAGCAGTGCACCACTGCGTCCGCCCGGTGCAGCGCCTTGAGAGAGACGAAGCGCGGCCCATCGCGCAATCTGGAAGTGAGAATGTGCGATCGCAGGCACCATCGCTGTCCCGTCCCAGGGTGCTGGAGTGACCGGGGTCGACCGGGAGGAGAACGAGTCATGGCTCGGCCTATAGCAGTGCTGTTCGATATCGATGAAACCCTGGTCCACACCGGAGACTCGGGAAGACGTAGTTGGTCGTGGGCATTCGACCGGTTGCACGGCGTAGCCGCCGACATCGGAAAGCACACGTCGGCCGGGGAGACGGATCCACAGGTCGGCCGGGAAACGTTCAGCGCCGTGCTTGGCCGCGAACCCAGTTGCGACGAGATGGCCCGCCTGTACGCCGCATACTTGTGGCACCTGTCGGAGGACATCTGGGTGTCACAGGCGTATCGCGTTCTGGACGGCGTCGAGGAGACCCTGCGACAGATCGCGGACGCCGGGGTCATCCTCGGGCTGCTGTCCGGCGCGATGGAGGGCGCGGCCAGGAGCAAATTGGAACCGGGCAAGCTCGGCCGCTACTTCGTATTCGGTGCTTATGGCTCGGACTCCCCGGACAGGGCAGAGATCACCCGCCTGGCGATGGCCAAGGCCGCTCGCCTGCACGGCCGCGAACTGGCCCGCGACGAGGTCTACGTGGTCGGCGACACCCCTCGTGACATCCAGGCGGCGCACGTGGCACAGGCGACCGCGGTCGGCGTTGCCAGCGGCCATTACACCGTCGAGGAACTGCGCGCCGCCGAGGCCGACCATGTGCTCACGTCTTTGGCCGAACCCTTTCCGGGCATCTGACAGCCGGCAGCGGCGGACTCCAGCCGACGCCGACGCCGCGCCACCGCGCCCGCACCTGCCGTCGCCGGGTATCCCGGCTGTCACCGGGACACCACGGCCCGCTCAACTCCGCGCCCTGCGGCGCCTGGAGCCCGTATGCCGCTGTAGAGGTCTCACACCCGGAGACATCGGATGTGACTGATTGACGCGGGAGACCTGGTAGTGGCTGGTGTACCAGCCGTCCTTCGCGCGCTCTACGAGTACACCGAGCATGACGCCCAGTATGGGCCGGTCGGTGAACGAGAAGTCGGCGCTCAGGTAGCCGAGCACAAGGTCGGCGATGCGCTGCCTCCCCACGCTGTAAGGGCACAGTCCCTGGAAAATCGCGTCTTACGAGCCTGTCGGGCCACGCGTGGACGACTTCGGCGTAGCGGCCCTCGGTGGTGGTCCCCGTCTGCTGCCTATGGCGTCAGTGGCCGGCGCTCATACCGCCGTCGACGTGGAGGATCTCGCCGGTGACGAACGGGGCGTTCTCCAGATAGATCACCGCGTCGACGATGTCGCTCACCTCGCCCATCCGGCCGACCGGGTGCAGTGCGGCGAGAGCCTGGTGGGTTTCCGCAGGGTGCATGGGCGTCTTGATGGTCCCCGGGGAGACGGCGTTGGTGCGGATCCCACGGGTGGCGTACTCGATGGCGAGGGACTTGGTGGCGGATTGCAGGCCGCCCTTGGTCAGTGGGGCGATCGAGCGCGAGGTCGCGACGACGGTGTATCCGAGCTGTCGGTAGGCATCGACCAGACCGGCGCCGATGCCCTGCGACGCGCCGGTGATGACTGCGACCTTCTGGCCTTGAGAGCCCATGATTACCTTCTCCGAAATGAGGATGAGGTTCTTCGAGTTCTAGACGACGAATCTCCAACTCAAGTCACTAGGCGAGCGGTCGTATATCGGAAATTTAAGTGCCAAACGGGACGAAGTCGAAGATGAATAGAATCGGAATGCCCGTTCACGCCACCTGGCGGTCCGCCTCAGCCAACCGTCGCGGTCGCGTTCCTGCTCTCCGCTGACGCCTCCTGTATCACCGGTGCGCATCTCGGCAGTGGGTCGTTCACTGATCAGTGCCTGCTGATCGATGAGCCCGCCAGGTGTCCGCTTGGCTGCGCGCGGTGGCGGCGGGGGCGGTTGCGTGGACGGAACTTGCGCCGACGGCCGACTGTCCCGGGATGCGTCGTTCGTCGAGCCGGTCCTGACCTTCGGCCTCGGCGATCGAGACGAGGGTAGTGCGGTGATTCGCATGCATCTGTCCATGGAGGTGGCACCCCCGCGGCGGCCGGGTGAAAACAGAGCGGAAAGCGGGTTCACATGCGGCCGATGCCGCGACGCCGAGAACGCCACCCGCCTACTATTCGAAGGAATATGTCCATTCTTGCAGGCATATGAGGGATCGTGTGATGGATGGTATTGCCGATATGGGGGGAACCCTGGGATGGGGCCCCGTTCATCCGCCGAGACGCGATGAACCTGTTTTCGAGGAGCCCTGGCAGCGCAAGGCGTTCGCGCTTGCGATCCTCTCCAGCCGCGTTGCGTGCGGCGGCATCAACACGGACGCCTTCCGGCATGCGCTGGAGCGCCTGGACCGAGCCGCCTACCTGGACGACGGCTACTACGGGCGCTGGCTCAACGCCGGGGAGCTGATGCTCACGGACAGCGCCGTCCTGGCGCCGGGCGCGATCGACGCCCGTGCCCGCAACCTGCGCGGTGAACACGTCGAGGAGCCGCCGATCCCGGAGCCCGCCCGGCCCCACTGCACGTCGACCGCCGAGGGCGCGCTGCGCACCGTGGACGCCGCTCCGGTCTTCGCCGTCGGCGAGCGTGTGCGCGCCAAGGACATGTCTCCGCCGGGGCACACCCGGCTGCCGGGCTACGTGCGGGGCCATACCGGCATCGTCGAGCTCATCCAGCCCGCCGCGGTGCTGCCGGACACCAACGCGCACTTCCTGGGCGAGAATCCGCAGCACGTCTACTCGGTACGGTTCGACTCGCACGAGCTGTGGGGCGCCGACGCCGAACCCTTCGCGCTCACCGCAGAACTGTACGAGAGCTACCTGGAGACAACCGCATGACCACCAACGGAGGGCCGGGCGAGAGGCTTCCCGCAGCCCTGCGCACCGAGGCGCTCGAGCAACTGCTCACCGAGCGCGGTCTGATCGATCCGAAGGTGATGAACGGGATCATCACCACCTACGAGACCGTCGTGGGACCGCTCAACGGAGCCAAGGTCGTCGCCAAGGCGTGGGTCGACCCGGAGTACCGGCGCCGGCTGCTGGAAGACGGCACCGCCGCCATCAAGGAGCTGGGCTTCTCGGGACAGCAGGGCGAGCACATCGTCGTCGTGGAGAACACCGCGAGCAACCACAACGTGGTGGTCTGCACGCTGTGCTCGTGCTACCCGTGGCCGGTGCTCGGCCTGCCGCCGAGCTGGTACAAGGACCCCGCCTACCGCGCGCGCATCGTCAGGGAGCCGCATGCGGTGCTGGCCGAGATGGGACTCGAACTCTCCGACGACGTGCGGATCACCGTCCGCGACTCCACCAGCGAGGTGCGCTGGCTGGTGCTGCCCGAACGTCCGGCCGGCACCGCTCACCTGTCCGAGGAAGAGCTTGTGCCGCTGGTGACGAGGGACGCGATGGTGGGCGTGGCGAAGGCCGAGGCCCCATGAACGCACCGTTGGACATCGAAGGCCCGGCCGCACCGCCCCGCTCCAACGGTGAGTTGGTGTTCGCCGAGCCGTGGGAGAGCCGTGCCTTCGGTATGGTCGTCAGCTTGTACGAGGCCGGCGCGTTCACCTGGCCGCAATTCCAGGGCGCGTTGATCGACCGGATTGCTGCCTGGGAGAGCGCGTCGGCGCGGGAGGAGCCGTACAACTACTATCTGCTCTGGCTGGGTGCCCTGGAGGACGTGCTCATCGACCTGCGCGCCGTGTCGGCGGACGAGGTCGCTGCACGCACGAAGGCCCTGGCGCAACGTCCCGAGGGCCACGACCACCGTCACGATGGCGACCATCCGCACTCACTCTGATCCGCGGCGTCCTTGTCCCGACAGCGCACTGCGACCCGCCACCACACGTTCTCGCGCACGTCTGAGCTGTCACACTCGATGGGGCCACCTCGTCTCCCTGATCAGAACGCAGAACGGGCGACGAAAGAATGCACGCGAGCAGGTGAGATCGATCGTGCGGGACGGCATACATACAACTGCGGTATCTCCTCGATGACGAGCCGCTGTGAGCCTTGCGTGTGGACGACGCGCTCGATTCGCCCCTCCCCAATAAGGAGCTGTATGAAAGCCATCACTGTTCGAGACCGTGACGCCGGTCCTGCCGGGATGTCCCTGACGGACATGCCCCACCCCCACGCCGCCGAGAACGACGTCATCGTGCGGGTGCACGCCGCAGGCTTTACTACTGGCGAGCTGGGCTGGCCGGGCACGTGGACCGATCGCGCCGGCCGTGACCGGACGCCGAGCGTGCCCGGGCACGAGCTGTCCGGCGTCGTTGTGGAGCTGGGGTACGGCACCACCGGCTTGAGTGTCGGCCAGCGGGTGTTCGGCATGGCTGACTGGACCCGCAACGGCTCGCTCGCCGAATATGCCGCGGTGGAGGCCCGCAACCTCGCGCCGTTGCCGGCGGACATCGACCACACCCTGGCCGCCGCACTGCCGATCTCCGGGCTCACTGCCTGGCAGGGCCTGTTCGACCACGGCCGCCTCACCACCGGCCAGACCGTCCTGATCCACGGTGCGGCGGGCGGCGTCGGCTCGATCGCGGTACAGCTCGCCCGCGAGGTCGGCGCCCGCGTCATCGGCACCGGCCGGTCCGCCGACCGGGACAGGGCGCTCGCCCTGGGCGTCGACACTTTCCTCGACCTGGAAACCGAGAAGCTGGAGGACGCCGGCGCGGTCGACGTCGTGTTCGATGTGATCGGCGGCGACATCCTCGACCGCTCGGCCGCCCTGGTCCGGGCCGGCGGCACGCTCGTCACCATCGCCATGCCGCCCAATGTCCAGCCCAAGGACGGGCGGGCGGTCTTCTTCGTCGTCGAACCCGACCGCGCCCGGCTCACCGATCTCGCCGCGCGGCTGAGGGACGGCCGGCTCAGGCCGGTCGTCGGTGCTGTGCGGCCGCTCGCAGAAACACCCGCCGCGTTCGCCCCCGGCAACCGCATCCCAGGCAAGACGATCATCCGCGTCACGCAAGACTGAACAGGAGACCGATCGTGATCGGAATGCGGTTCGCCGGTGGCTTGCCGGCCGTCGCCACGCTGACCGACGTATGCGGGATCTGGTGATCTCTGTGAACCGTGACATGCCGGCGCCTCGGGGTGGCCCGGACGTCGCTTCTCATCTCATGCCATCTTCAGAGGGTCGTTGCATCTCGCGGAAAAATTCTGCGGCGCCGTTGGCGGAGTCGCCGGGCGTGACCACCTCGAGGGAGGCGGCGGTGCCGGGCGGGTGGAGGAGGCCGTCCTGGCGGGGCCGGGTGACGGGCCGGGCGAGCCAGAGTGTCTGGCCGATGCGTCAGCGCTGTGCGTAGCGGGCGACGATCGGCGCCCAGTCGATCAGGTGGAGGCCGTGCCGACGGATCGCGACGAGGGCACCCGACGCAGCCCGTGGCGGGGTCAGGGTGACCGCGCCCCGCCGAGCAGCCCGGTGGAGACCACCGTCATCAGTAGCAGTGCCAACCTGCCGGACATGAGGACGAGTTGGGGACAGGAGAGGCCGAGGGCAGCGCCCGCGGCGACGACGGCGCTCTTGTTGCCGTTGGCTTCGGCCTGGTGGCCGCGGGTGTGGTGGCCACCAGGCCCACACACCGAGGGAGATGGGGAGGTCACCGACGACGGTGGTGATCCCGAACATGCTGATGCTGTTGATGACGTTGCCCGCGACGCCTACGTCATCGCCGACCAGGCCAGAATGCGCCGCGACCTGCGACCCATCCGCCCCGGCGACGAAGCCGCCATCGAGCTCAAGCTGCTGACCGGACGCCGGGCCGACCTGGTCGAGGACCGCACCCGCGCGGTGAACCGCCTGCGGGGCACCCTGCTGAGCATGTTCCCCGCCCTGGAGCGGGCTCTGGAGGTCACCAACACCGGCCCGCTCAGACTCCTGACGGGCTACCAGGCGCCGGCCGCGATCCGCCGGGCCGGCGTCGCGCGGCTGACGAAGTGGCTGGCCAACCGCAAGGTCCGCAACGGCAGATCCCTGGCCGAGGCCGCGGTCGAGGCGGCCGAACGCCGGCACACCGCCGTCCCCGGGGAAAAGACCATCGCGAAGCTGGTCCACACCCTGGCCGAGGAGGTGATGGCCCTCAACGAGCAGGTTTCCGAGATGGACAAGCTCATCGAGGGCCGGTTTCGCGAGCACGAACTCGCCGACATCGTCCTGAGCATCCCCGGCATCGGCACCGTGCTCGGTGCGGAGTTCCTCGCCGCAGTCGGCGGCAGCCTGGACGAGTTCGACTCCCCGGACGCCCTGGCGGCCTTCGCCGGCGTCGCACCGGCACCCCGCGACTCCGGCAAGGTCAGCGGCAACCTGCACCGACGAGGCGGGAGGAGGTTGTTCAAGACGGCTTTACCGATGGCTTCGGCCCGAGGGGTGGCGGTGGCCGGGATGATGCCGCTCGCGGTGATGACCTGGTCGCGGGTGGCCTGGAGGGCCACGGTGAAGCCAGCGCGGTCGGGGTCGGTCCCCGGTGCGGACTCCACGGCATCGACCATGGCGCGGCGCAACGTCTGGTAGAGGGCGAGCTGGGCCCAGAGTTCTTGCTCCAGGCCGAAGGGGTCGGCCGATCGCAGGACTCGGCCGGCGAACAGTGTGTGGCGCAGGGCCAGGAAGGATGACTCGACCTCCCAGCGTTCGTGGTACAGGTGCACGAGGCGCGCGGCCGGGTCGGCCCGGTGGTCCAGCAAGGTGGTGGCGAGCCGGTATCGGTCGCGGATGCGGTGCCCGTCGCCGCACATGACGGTCACGTCTGCGTCGATGATGCGGAAGGTCCGGCCGTCGATGCGGGTGAGGAAAGAGCCGTCGGGCAGCGCGGCCCAGATGACGGGGCAGCGTGTGGATTTCAGGCGGATCAGCATCTGGGCTCCGGTGTCGCCCACCGCGGTGAGGAAGCCGCTGCCGTCGAAGGCCCGGTCGGCGAGCAGTAGCATGCTCGGGTTCAACAGCGGCAGCAACCGACGGGCGTAGATCGTCTCTCCGGTGTTGGTCGGGCCGAACACCGCACCGAGCAGTCCGCGGGTGCCCGTCTCGCACAGGGCCATCAGCCGCAGGTGCGGATAGCACTCCAGGCCGCCACGGGTACGCCGGATCTTGCCCAGAAGAGCGCGGATACGGGGATGGTCGGGGGCTTCAATGGAGCTGCAGCCGTCGAAGGCAACCGTCCGCCATCTCCGATAGCGCACCCCTGGGGTCGCGGGCTGAGCCAGAGGCCCGGTCATGACCTCGAACAGTGCCCTCAACGGAGCGGGCCCCAGCCGTCGGCGTAGATCGCGCAATGCCTTCTCCGACGGGGCCGGCAGTGGCAGTCCGTGCAGGCCGGCAACCAGCTTGTCCCACACTCGCGCGTACCCGAGACCGGGAAACAATCCCAGGGCCAGTACGAAGTACACACCCACCCGGGACGGCAGCTGTCGCAGCCGCTGCTGCACGGCTCGCGTCTGTTCCAGCACGTCGTCGACGAGCTCGAAGGATAGGTACTGGGTCAGCTCGCCCAGGTGGCCAGGAGCGAAGACACCATCCGCAACCGTGATGGTACGGGTGAGCGTCGTGGTGGCAGACTGGTCTGACAACGGGACCTCTCGTGGCAGGAAGACTTTGGTCGGTCTCCCGCTTCTACCAGAGGTCCCGTTCTCGCATCCTCAAGGAGCCAAGCCGTCAGACGAGTTGAAGGTTCCCGTGCACCCTTAACTTCGTGGCCTTGCCCAGTGACCACGGCCGCTTGACAACAGCATTAGGAAGCGTGGCGGGTCTTGCGGCGGCGTACCGCGACGGCGGTGCCGCCACCGGCGACGATCAGTGCGGCGGCCACGCCGGCAATCGCCGCGGTGTTGTCGTTCGTGCCGGTCTCGGCGAGGTTGGCGTCCTTGGCCGCAGCCGACGAAGCGCTGTTGGTCTCGGCGAGGTTGGCGTCCTTGGCCGCGGTCGACGGAGCGCGGTTGGTCTTCATGGTCTTGTTGATCCAGCCCGCGTAGGCGGGCGCGCTGGTGTAGAGGCCGGGGCCCTGCGAGCACGGCACGCCCGGGGCGCCGGGTCCCGAGGTGACACCGATCAGCTCCCAGCGGCCGTTCCGGCCCTTTTGGACCTGCGGTCCGCCGGAGTCCCCGAAGCACGCCATGGCCTTGGGCACGGTGGTGATCGTGCACAGCCGGGTCCGGTCCGCGTAGCCGGGCGCGCACTCGGACTCGGCGCCCCTGCGGGTGTTCAGCTCCTGCAGCCGGTCCGGGAACTTGAACGCGGTGTCGATGGTGGTGCCGAAGCCCAGGAGCCGGGTCGGCGTACCGGGCCGCCCGGCCTGCCCGGCGATCTTGATGGGTTGCTGCGCGACCGGGCGGTCCAGGCGTATCAGCGCGATGTCGTCCTTGTTGGCAGCCTTGTTGTCGCCGTTCACGTAGCCGGGGTGGACGAAGGTCCGGTCGATCTTCCGGACGGTGCCGCCGGACTTGCGGTGGTCGCTGCCGACCCGCACGATGCCGTCCACCTTGAGCCCCTCGACCGCCAGGCAGTGAGCCGCGGTCAGCACCCACTGCTGATCGATCAGCGACCCCCCACAGTTCCCGTCGACCAGACCCTGGTCCGGGGCCGACTCCGGGATGGTCGCCATGAACGGGTAGCTCTCGGTGGAGTCCGACCCGTTGACGATGGCTTCGGCGCTGCCGGCCATGACAGTGACGCAGGCCGCAGCCGCGAGAGCGCCGACGGCAGCGGTGCGGGCGGTACGGCGGTGCGACGACTTGAAGCTGAACACAGAGGGTTCCTTTTTGCTTGGTGGATCCGTATGCATTCAGCCTCGCTGTCCGAAAGCTGCCGCACCATCCGGGCAACGGGTCGGTCGATGGTATGGCCAGCCCCCCCTCTGTCCTGCGGAAACCTCGGGGCCCGACGTGTGGCTGCCCGGCGAAGGACTCCGCAGAGCGCCGGAGAAACCCCCTGGAGGGAGTCACCGGCCGGGAGCCAAGACACAGACGTAGGCCCTACTCGCGCACGTGCACGCCGTACTCGAGACCGGCTACGACGCGGAACGGTCGAAGCGGCGAACGCCCCGCCGACGGCTGGGACAGACCCACCCCAGCGATCGGCAAGAACGACGTCGCCTGCGGAATGTTTCATGCCGAGCAGCTGGCCCAGCACTTCCCACTACGCGCCCAGGCGTTTTGTGCGGCCCACCACGGCCGGGGTCAGCTGGTCGATTCGCGCATGCGGCGTCCGGTTCGCGCAGGAGGGCGTGGTCGAAGTCGGAGATGCTGGGGGTGGGGCTTTGTGGCGTTCAGCGTGGCTGCCTGTCGGCACTTGGTGCCGCAGTACTCGCCCGGACGCCCCGTGTGCTGCGGCTCGCGCCTGCCGGTTGGTGAGGACAGCCCGGTCCGCGTCGTGGCGTTTGCGGTCGACGACCCCACCGTGGCCTCCGCCGACGGAGCACAGGCGACGCTTCGTCCGCTCGACCACGTGCGGCTCCAGTGCGAGGCCCGCTACGGGCGGCACGCCTGCGTTGTTGTCGACAACGTGGTGTACGCGCTGCTCCCCGATGCCGGCGCCGATGGCGGACGGCAGCGCCAGCTCGTCGAAGACATCACCCGCCAGGCCACCCATGCCTTGCGCATGTCCGTAAGGGCCGGACTGGGCAGCGCGGTCACGGGCCTGGCGTACGTTCCCCGCTCACGCGACGATGCCGATCATGTCCTGATGGTCTTGGACGAGAACCGTAGCGTGGCCACCATCGAGGACGTACGACCTCGGGTGACCCTGCTACGGCTCGCCGAGATCCTGTCCCGCCGAGCCGATCTGGCGACCGGGCGATGGCAGGATCTTCTCGCCTACGACGAGCAGCACGGTACCGACTACGCCAAGTCCCTCGTCTGCTGCTTCGACACGGGCTGCGACATGGCTGGCGCAGCGAGACCCGAGACTGCGCGCTGTGCATCCCCACACATGCCGGTATCGGCTCAAGCAGGCCCAGCTTCACCTCTCCATCGACCGTACCGATCCCGACGAGATGCTCGTCCCCCGGCTGCACCTATGAACGCTGGCCCGACTGCGGGTAGGCGGCTGAGCGTCCCGGACAGATGTTGACTGTGAGGATCAACCGATGAGCCAGTCCCGAAGGGAGTGGTGGACTTCACGCAGTTGGGAGACCTCAACGTACTCACCAGGTGTGTGGGCCAAAGACGGGTCGCCTGGACCGAAGTTCAGGGCAGGCACGCCTGCCGCAGCGAAGCGGGCGACATCGGTCCAGCCAAGTTTCGCCTGCGGCTCGGTGCCGAGCCGCGCGAGCAGCGACGCGGCGGCGGGCCGGTCGAGCCCCGGCAGGGCGCCCGGCAACACCTCGGTCACCTCGACCTCGTACTCGGAAAAGAGCTCACGCACGTACGCCTCTGCCTCCGCAGTGGTACGGCTGGGCGCGTAGCGCAGATTGACCGTGACCACGCACACGTCAGGGACCACGTTGCCGGCGACCCCTGACCGCACCGCCACGGCGCTCAGCCCCTCCCGGTACACCAGCCCATCGATGACCACCTCCTCAGCGATGTGCTCCGCCAGTCTGCGCAGCACATCACCCGCGAGGTGCGCCGCGTTGACGCCCATCCACGGCCGGGCCGTGTGCGCCCGCCTTCCCCGTACGACTATGTCCGCCGTGAGGAAGCCCTGACAGCCGCCCTCCACCGTGCCATTGGAGGGCTCCATAAGGATTGCCAGATCGGCGTCGAGGAGGTCTGGGCGCTCGGCGGCGATCCTGCCCAGGCCGTTGCGGTCGTCAGATGTCTCCTCACACTCGTAGAAGACGTAGGTGACGTCCCGGACCGGTGTTGCGATGGTCGCCGCGGTGTGCAGGGCCACAGCGACCCCGCCCTTCATGTCGCATGCACCGAGCCCGTGCAGCAACCCGTCCGCGAGACGAGAAGGCAGATTGTCGCATGGCGGGACAGTGTCCAGGTGCCCGGCGATCACTACGCGCTCGGCTCGTCCCAGCTCGGTGCGGGCGACCACGGAGTTGCCGATCCGATCGACCGTCAGATGGGACAGAGTCCGCAAAGCACGCTCCACCCCGTTGGCGAGTGTCGCCTCCTCACCGCTCTCGGACGGTATGTCGACCAACGCGCGTGTCAACTCGACGAGATCCGAGCCGAGATCGAGTTCAGTCTGGATGCCGCTGGGGACAGACATGGCAGTGCTCCATCAGATAGGGGACAAGGTGTTGCTGCTCCGGCGCACGGCATAGGAGCGGGTCGGGGCGGTGTGCGGTACCGCGCTTACGTCATCCGATGGCTTGCCCCACCGTTCAGCCGCGGCCGAAGCAGAGGCAGAGCGATGGCACCCAGCAACCGGTGATCGTCAGGTGACAGCCGGTTGGCGGCTGTGATCAGCGGAATTGGGGATGCCACACGTCACGCGTGTGACCTTGGCTGTCGACCACGGTGATGTCGGGCCAGCGGTCGAAGGCGGAGCAGGGGTGGGAGATCCCGAGGTCGACCTCGTCGCCGACGTGCAGATTGTGTACATCGGTGAGGACAAGGTGGTGGTCGTAGATCTGGTCCGCGGTCGCTGCGGCGGCGGGTCGCCGTGCGCCGTGTGGATCGCGGGCGGCGATGAGTACGGGCAGGCCGGCGTCGTAGGGCAGCTCGCGTTTCCCGGCGCCGACGACGGCTCGCCCTGGTTCCGGGGTGGAGAGCACGACCGCGCGCACGGTCAGCGCCGCTTTCAGGCCAGGCAGTCGGGAGACATGTTCGTATGTGCCGTGGTCATGGGTGACGTAGCAGCCTGACCGCAGAACGGGCACCATCGGCAGGTCCCCGGGGTGGCGTGCGGCTTTGGCCAGGGCATGGACGACCCGGTCGGGGAAAGCCGAGCCGCCCATGCTGAAGACGGGCTGCGTGGTCTCGAAGAGCGCGGTGAGGCTGCGGAACACCGTGATCGTCCGATGGCAGTGCTCGTCGACGGCCGCAAGGGTGGTGGTATCCCTCCGGTTGGGCCGGACGCCTTCGTAGCCGGCGACGCCGGCAAGGAGGAGTCCGGGCGCTGCCCGGACGGCCCTGGCCAGGTCAGCCGCCTCGGCCGGTCCCTTCACGCCTGTGCGGCCTGCGTCCGTTCCGACGTCGATCAGGACGCGCAGGGGGGCGCGTGCGCCGCCCATGAGCGGCTGGGCGAGGGCGATACCGGCCGAGGAGTCGACGAAGCAGTACAGCTCCAGTTCTGATACCTCGTCGAGCCACCGGCGCAGCAGGGAGAGGTCGTGGGGGTGGACCACCTGGTTCGCAATGATCACACGCCGCGCTCCCCACCCAAGGGCGATCCGGGCCTGCGTCACGGTGGCGACCGTGACACCCCATGCCCCCGCGGCCAGCTGCCGTTCGACGATGGAACGCGTCATGGTGGTCTTGATGTGCGGGGCCAGCTCGACGTGGTGATCGCGGCACCAGGCCGCCATGAGCCGGACGTTGTGCTCCAGCACCTGCTGGTCGAGGCGGAGCTCCGGCAGCTGCCCGGTTGGGTGTCCGCCTCGTGGCATCTCGTGGTCCATTGGCTCCTCCGAGCGCGGCGCGTTGCCGCAGGGCGATGGGAGACGTGTATATGCGACGGAGCGTAGATTATTTATGACGAGTTGCAAATACTATGTTGGATGGTGCGTTGTGTTCAGTGGAGGAGGGGCCTGTGCCGAACGATGAGCGCGCGCCCGACGCATCCGAGTCCTCAGCCGGCGAGGGGATTGGTAGGTTCCTGCGGCGTGAGCGGCTGGAGCAAGGCTTCACCCTGGAGAAACTGGCGGAGAAGACGGGTCTCTCCCGCAGCTACCTCAGCAATGTGGAGCGGGACGTGAACAGCCCGACGATCAACACGTTGCGTACGATCGTCGACGCCCTCGGTACGACACTCAGCCGACTGTTCCACACGATCGACCGGGAGCGCCGTGTACTCACCCGCCCCGAAGAGCGCGTCGAACTCACCCGGGCGGGAGTGGAAGGGGTGACGTACACCCTCCTCAATCCCAAACACGGCGGCAAGCTCGAAATGATGATGCTGGAGGTTGCCCCGGGAGCCTCCTCCGGCACCAATCCGCACACCCACGGGGGAGAAGAAGTCGGCCTGCTGCTGAGCGGGGAACTGGACTACTGGGTCGACGGAGTCCACCACCGCCTCCAGCCCGGCGACTGCGTCAGCTTCGATTCCTCCCTGCCGCACCGCTACAGCAACCCGGGCAACGTACCAGCAGTCTGCGTCTGGTCGGAGACACTGCCGGGCTTCTGAGCAGCGCGGCAGAGACAAAGGATGCGCGGACCCGCACACACCAGGACGCATGGGGGACCCGACCGAGCACGCCGGCCCGGTTCCCCATGCGTCCTGGCAGCGTCGGTAGAGCTGCCCACAAAGCCCGGACAAGCGCCTTCTTCGACTCCAGCCGCGGGACGGGGAACTCAGGATCGCCCGGCGGCGGACGCACGTCGACGAGTTCCAGGTCCAGGAACGTGCTCAACAAAGGAATACTCCTGACGGCAGGAGGCGCATGGACATGTCCTTTCGGCCAACGTTGGGCTAGCGGACTTTGCCGGTTAGGACAATCCTTCTGAGCAGTCGGGCTGCGAGTCTGTGCCGCATGGACATCTCAACAAAACTGTCCGAGCTCGTGGGCTTGACGGTGCGCCCGGGAGACCCAGGACTGGCCGTCGGGATCTACACCGACGGGAAGCTGATCCACCAGGCATCGGCGGGGCTGGCGAGCGTGGAGTTCGAGGCGCCGATCGACACCCGGACACGGTTCGACATCGCTTCCATGAGCAAGCAGTTCACTGCCACGGCGGCGTTGCTGCTGTGCCGGGACGGGCGACTGTCGCTGGACGACGACATCCGGACCCACCTGCCCGAACTGAAGTTGGCGGTACCGGTGACCGTCGGACAGTGCCTGCGGCACACAGGCGGTCTGCGGGAGTGGTTGGCCCTGACAACCATCGCCGGCCGCCCGCTGACCAGGATCACCCAGGATCAGACGCTGGCCTTCGTGGCAGGGCTGACTGAGGTCAACTTCGAACCTGGGACCCAGTTCTCCTACTCCAACACGGGTTACGTCCTGGTCGCCTCGCTCGTGCACCGGCTCACCGGCCAAACGCTGGGGGAGTTCACCACGGACCGGATGTTCACGCCGCTGGGCATGACCAAGACCATGTTCCGCGAGAACAGCCAGGAGCCGTTGCCGCGATTCGCTTACGGGTACGACGTCACCAGCGGTGCCGTCCGGCGCGCCGACACCGAGGAGTCCGCGGTCGGCGATGGCGGCCTGGCCACCAGCGTCGCCGACCTGGGGCCGTGGTTCGGATTCCTGCAGGACGGCCGGGTTCTGGGCGTCGACATCCGCGACGGGCTGTTGCAGCAGGTCGACTCCGGAGACGGGGAGGAGTGGCCGTATGCGCTGGGCCTCTACCACACGACGATCGCGGGCCACCCGGCGTTCGGCCACGCGGGCGGCGTCCCCGGGTACCGGTCTCAGCTGTTGTTCATGCCGGGCTTCGACCTCGGTGTGGCGTTGCTGAGCAACAACTCGTCGATCAACTCCTCGAAGCTGGCCACCCAGGTGCTCCGGCTGGCCGCCGGGCTGCCCGAGGACGATCCCATCGAGCTGGTGGCGGCCCCGGTGGCCGGCGAGCCCGCTGCCCAGCTGGCGGGGGACTGGCTGGATCCGCAATCCGACCTCACCATCCGGATCCACGCCGTGGGCAATGGTCGGATCGAGATCCGTGGTGGGTCGCCTACCGGCGAGTTCGCGCCGGCCGTCGACGGCAGCTGGCAGGGCCTGGAGGACAGCGCCGGCTTCTGGGTGCAGGTGTCGGCCGGCACCCTCCGGATCGGGTCGGTGTATCGCCCGGGCCGCGCCACGGAGTACTGGCGTTGTCCACCGCCGGCCGTCGGCCCTGTGCTGCCACCGGCCGTCTACCGCAGTCCCGAGCTGGGCATCCTGGCGACAGTCACCACGGACGGCAAGCTCGAGCTCGGCCTGGAGCTCGTCGAGACGATCGAACCGGCACCGGACGGTGCGTTCAGCGCAGGCGGCCTGATCAGCCTGCGTCCCAGCGGTGACGACCTCCTGATCAGCACCCACGGCGTCCACCGGATGCGCTTCGTCAGACAGCCTGACGACACCGCCCCCATGGGTCTTCCACCCGGCCTCAACGTCGCCACCTGACAGTCCCCACCAACTGCTCACTCTGCGCCGACCGCCCCAACGTGTCCCTCACCCGGCGTCCACTTCACCCGAACCATCCCAGAACGAGGACTCCCCATGACTCCAACGCTGCCAAGCCGCCGGACGGCCTGCGGGCTGCTCGGCGGTGCCCTGACCGGAAGCCTGCTGCTGACCGGATGCGCCACGACGGCCGGCAGCAGGGCAGGCGACCCGGACACGCTCACAATGGCAACCACGAGCCCGCCGAACGTGCTGGACGTCGCCCATGGCTTCACCGGCCCCGGCACCCTGGTGCAGTTCGCGATCCTGGAGTCGCCGGTGACGAGGGACGACAACGGCAAGGTGGTCCCGCAGTTGGCGGAGTCGTGGACCGAGCCGAACCCGGTCACGTACGTGTTCAAGCTGCGCAAGGGCGTGGTGTTCTCCGACGGCTCTCCGATGACCGCCGAGGATGTCGCGTTCTCACTGTTGCGGCACACCGACCCGAAGGTGGCCTCCGAGGCGGCGAGCATGGTGCCCGCCGTCAAGTCGGTGCGGGCCACCGGCCCGGACGAGGTCACCGTCGTGCTGAAGTCCCCGACCCAGACGTTCCTGCCGAACGTAGCTGTGATGTGGCAAGTGGTGCCCAAGAAGCTCGCTGAGAGGCACCCGCAGGACCTGGGGACGCCGGCCGTCGGGACCCTGGGCACCGGGCCGTACAAGGTCACCAAGTTCTCCAGCACCGAGGGCGTCACCCTGAAACGCAACGAAAAGTACTGGGGGCCCAAGCCGGCCATCGGCACGGTGAAGCTGACCACCATCACCGACCCGGAGACGCTGCGGCTGGCCATCTCCTCCGGGGAGGTGGACGGGACCATCCAAGTTCCGCCGCGTGATACCCGCAAGTGGGACCCTCTGGAGAACGTCAAGACCCGGTTCTATGCCGGCAATTCGATCGCCTACCTCGCCCTCAACGTCAAGTATGCGCAGCTGTCGGACGTACACGTCCGCAGGGCCATCGCGCACGCGGTGAACCGGGAGGCGATGCAGCGGCTGGTGGTCGGCGACAAGGCAACACCCGCGACCACGATCCTGACCCACCCGATGCTCAAAGCGCTCTACGGGGACGGCTTCCAGAGCACGATCGACCAGTTGCCCCAGTATCCGTACGACCTGGCCGCGGCCAGGGCGGAGCTGGCGAAATCCAAGTACCCCAACGGCTTCGAGCTGCCCGCCAACTACAACAGCGGTAGCAACACGGCCGACGCGATGCAGGCGCTGGCGGCAGACGTGGCCAAGATCGGCATCAAGCTCAAGCTCAACCCGTTGCCCGACGATGCCTACCGCGCCAAACGGATTCGACACGATGGACTCACCCTGGGACTGAGCGACCTGGCCTACGCCACCCCGGATCCGGGCGAGCTGCTACCGGACCTGGTGTCCAGCGTCGGGGCGAAGCCCTACGACTTCAACTTCGCCCAGTTCTGGACCCCCCAGCTGGACGCCAAGGTGAACAAGGTGCTCGGCCTCAAGAACGGCGAGGAGCGCAAACAGGCAGTCACCGAGATCCTCACCGAGACCGCCGAGCAGGCGCCGTACATCCCGCTGTACAGCGTGGACTCCGGGATCGCGCTGAACAAGCGGTTCACCGAGAACGTCGGGGTGTGGACGCTGAACATCTTCAGCAAGATCAAGCCCGTGGGGGCCTAGATGAACACTGCCAAGTTGGTTGCCCGGCGGTTGGCGTCCGCCGTGGTCCTGCTCGGGGTGATGTCGGTGCTCACCTACGGGTTGCTGTCCCTCACCCCGGACGGACCCGTGCAAGCGCTGCTGGGTGATCGCCCGTCGACCCCGCAGACCATAGCCGCGATCCGCGCGCAGTACCTGCTGGACGAGCCGTTCCCGGTGCAGTATTGGCACTGGCTGAGTGGTGTGCTGTCGGGTGACTTCGGATCCTCGGTGTTCGCCAGGCAGCCGGTGCTGTCGGTGATCGCCGAGCGCCTCCCGGTGACCGCCACGCTGGCCGGCTACGCGATGGTGCTGACCCTGCTGCTCGGAATTCCGGCCGGCATGGCGGCCGGGCTGCGCCGCGGCAAGCTGCTCGACCAGGGCGTCACGCTGGTCGCGCTGGTCGCGCTGTCCTTCCCGCCGTTCGCGCTGGGCCTGCTGCTGCTGTACGGCTTCGCCGTCGCGCTGGGCTGGTTCCCGACGTACGGGGGCGGGGATCTGAGCCACTACATCTTGCCGGCGATCGCGTTGTCGCTCGGTCAAGCGGCTGTACTGGTCCGGCAGACCCGCGCCGCCACCCTTGATGTCGGTGCTCAGGACTACATCACGTTCGCCCGGGCCCGGGGCCTGAGCCGGATGCGGACCTGGGGAAGCTACTCCCTGCGCAACGCCGCTCTGCCCGTGCTCACCGTCGCGGGACTGCTGGCCGCAGCGAACCTGACCGGAGCGGTGTTCGTGGAACAGACCTTCAGCTTGTCCGGGCTGGGATCGCTCCTGGTGCAGGCGGTAAACCAGAAGGACATCCCCTTGATCCAGGCATTGGTACTGCTCGGTGGCGCAGTGGTCATCGGCGTCAACCTATTGGTGGACTTGATATACCTGGTGGTCGACCCCCGGGTCCGGCACGGAGCCCCCGCATGAGCGCGGCGACGACGACCCTGTCGGGCGTCCGAGAAGGTGGCCGGCGGCCCAGGCTCGCCGGCGGCCGCATCCTGACGGTGACAGCGCTGCTGGCGCTCGCGATCATCGTGCTGGCCGCGGTCCTTGGAAACTGGCTGGCTCCGCACGACCCGGCGCTGCAGCACGTCGAGCTGGGCCCCAGTGGCCCGAGCGCGACCCACCTGCTCGGTACCGACGATCTGGGCCGTGATGTGGTGTCCCGGCTGTTGGCAGGCGCCCACACCGCGTTGGTCGCCCCCGTGTTGATCGCCCTCGGGACCACCCTGCTGGGTACCACCCTCGGCCTGCTCGCCGGCTACCACCGGGGCTGGCTGGACGCGGTCCTGATGCGAATCAGTGACCTGCTGTACGCGCTGCCCGGGCTGCTCATCCTGATCGTCCTGGTGGGCATTGCCGGCGGCGGAACCACGATCGCCGTGCTCGCCCTCATCGTCCTGGGCGCTCCGGTCGACATGCGGATCATCCGCAGCCTGGCACTGGGCCAGCGGGAGCTGGCGTACGTCGATGCCGCCCGCACTCTGGGCCTGCCGGACCGGCGGATCATCTTCCGGCACCTGCTGCCCAATCTGGCGCCGACTGTGACAGCCAACCTGCTGCTCAGCTTCGTCAGCGCGTTGGTGGCGCTGACCGGGCTGTCGTTCCTGGGAATCGGACTGCCGGCGGGCACGCCCGACTGGGGCCTGATGATCCAGGAGAACCGCACCCTGCTGGACCTCAATCCGTGGGCGGCCGTGGCACCGGCATTGCTCATCATGATCACCGCCATCGCGGCCACCCTGCTCGGCGACAGCATCTTCGAACGGCTCAGCGCCGGGAAAGGCGTTCCGGAATGAGCGAGCTGCTACAGGTACACGGGCTCACGATCACCCTCGGGGACCGGCGGATCGTCGACGACATCGACCTGACCGTCGCACCCGGCGAAACCGTCGGGTTGGTCGGCGAATCGGGCAGTGGTAAGTCCCTGACCGCCCGGGCGATAGCCGGACTGCTGCCCCCACCACTGCTGGCCCACGGCTCGGTGCAGCTGTCCGGGACCGAACTCATCGGGGCGCGGGAGAAGGTGCTGCGCAAGGTGCGGGGCCGACGCGTCGGCCTGCTCATGCAGGACCCGTTCGCCCAGCTGAACCCGCTGCTGACCGCAGGTGCACACATCGCCGAGTCGCTTCCTCGTGGTGCCGGCCGCGATCGCGCCGAGATCACCCGCCGACTCGCGGAGGTCGGCATCAACAACCCGCACGTGGCCCAGCTGTACCCATTCCAGCTGTCCGGCGGGATGCGTCAACGGGTAGCGATAGCGGCAGCGCTGGCCGGGGATCCCGAGCTGCTGATCGCCGACGAGCCCACCACAGCCCTCGACGCCACCATTCAGCACGAGATCATGCAGCTGCTCGCCAGGATTCAGGCGGCCCGGGGGATGGCCGTGCTGCTGATCACGCATGACCTGCGAGTCGCGTTCGCCCTGTGCGACCGGGTCCAGGTGATGTACGCCGGTCGGGTGCTGGAGGCGGGCCGCAGCCACACCGTCGCCGCTGCCCCGAGCCACCCGTACACCGCCGGGTTGATCGGCGCGCTTCCAGCGGTGGAACGCACCTCCGCGCAGCTGGTAGCCATTCCCGGCTCGGTGCCGCGCGCGGCCGACGTCACGGACCGGTGTGCGTTCGCCGACCGGTGCCGACAGCAACAAGACGATTGCCTCACCGGTCGTCCACCGCTACGAGAGGTTGCTGTCGCCCACCACACGGCTTGCCGGTACGACGTGCAGCCGTCCGCGACCCTGACGATCGACGAGCCGATCGCGGTCAAGCCTCCGAAGTCGTCAGGCGGCCCCCTCCTACTGGTCGAGGGCTTGCACAAGAGCTACGGCAACGTGAAGTCACTGGACGGTGTCGACCTCCGGATCGCCCCGGGCGAGCGGCTGGGGTTGGTCGGCGAGTCCGGCTCCGGCAAGACGACCCTGGCCCGATGCCTGCTCGGCCTGGTCGAAGCGAGCAATGGGCGGATCCTGCTGGACGGCACGGACACGACCCGGCTGCGACGACTGTCCACCAGCCAACGGCGAACTGCACGGACCCTGGTGCAGTGTGTGTTCCAGGATCCGTCCACCTCGCTCAACCCGGCGATGACGGTCGGCGCCACCCTGGCAGAGGCGGCCGGTCAGGCACGGCCGGATGACCGTCTCCCCGTCGGCGAGCTGCTCGAGCTGGTCGGCATGCCACCGGCGTACTCCGGGTTGCGGCCGCACCGGCTGTCGGGCGGCCAGAAGCAGCGGGTCGCGATCGCGCGGGCGCTCGCCGTGCGTCCCGCGCTCTTGATCTGTGACGAGCCGACCGCCTCGCTGGACGTGTCGGTCCAGGCCCACATCCTGGAACTGTTGCGCCGCATCAATACCGAGCTGGGCACCGCCCTGCTGTTCATCACGCACGACCTGGCTGTGGTCAGGCAGATCACTGACCGCATCACAGTGCTCCTGCACGGCCAGGTGGTCGAGTCGGGTGACACCGAAAAGGTGCTCGATGCCCCCACCCACGAATACACCCGCCGCCTGGTGGCCTCAGTGCCACCGGCGCCGACCGGAAAGGCAGCCCATGCATGACCTGATCATCTCCGGCGGTGAGGTCCACGACGGATTCGCCTCCACGCCGGTCACCGCCGACGTCGCCATCACCGCCGACCGCATCATCGCCGTGGGCAAGGATCTCGGGGCAGCCAGACGGACCATCGATGCGGCCGGCCTGGTGACAGCCCCCGGGTTCGTCGATCCGCACAGCCACTCCGACAGCGTTCCGTTCCTGCCCGACGCGCAGCCCTTCAAGCTGCTGCAGGGCGTCACCACGGAGGTCGTCGGCAACTGCGGCTTCTCGATGGGACCGACAGATCCCGAGACCGCCGGGCTGAGCCCGATCCAGCTGGGCGAGCAGACGTTCACGACCTTCGCCGACTACCTCGATGCCGCGGAGGCCGCCGGGCTGAGCAACCACTTCGCCCCACTGGTCGGCCACAACACGCTACGGCTGGCGGTAGCCGGCTTGGAGAAGCAGTTGCCGCCGGGGGGCCTGGACCGGCTGTGCGCGCTCACCGACGAGGCCTTCGCAGCCGGGGCTCGCGGACTGTCCAGCGGTCTCGAGTACGTGCCCGGCGCGTACGCGGACCTGGCCGAACTCACCGTCCTGGCCCGGATCGCCCGCCGGTACGACGGCGCATACGCCACCCACAGCCGCAGCGAGAGCGAGGGGCTGGCCGATGCACTCGACGAAGCGGTCGCGGTCGCCAGAGCAGCCGGGATCAGGCTGCAGGTGTCGCACTGCAAGGCTTCCGGCCGGGCCGTCCACGGCGCGGGCCGGCTGATCCTCGACAAGTTGGCCGAGGCCCGCCGCAGTGGCGTTGACGTACGTGGAGACCAGTACCCGTACCGGGCCTTCTGCACGAGTATGTCAGCGATGCTGCCTCCAGAGGCCTGCGAGGGCAACGTGGACGCGCTGCGCGCCAGGCTCTCCGATCCGGTGACCCGGGCGGCGATCAGAGCGACGGCCGAGGGGCCGGGGCCGGGGATCGGCGTCGGGTTGTGGCGCGAACTCCACCCGGAGGACATGCAGATCCTGCGGCACACCGATCCGACGGTGAAGGGGCGCCGGCTCGCCGAAGTGCTGGCCGGGCGGGATCCATGGGAGGTGCTGTGCGAGCTGCTGATCGCCGATCCGCACGCGTATGTCGTCTGCCACACCATGGACGAAGGTGATGTACTGGCGATCATGGCCGATCCGTTGGTCGCCATCGGCTCGGACAGCGACATCCCGATCGGTCCGAACCATCCCCGGACCTTTGGCACCTTCCCCACCTTCCTCGGCAGCTATGTGCGCGACGGCGGTGTGGTGGACCTGCCCGAGGCGATCCGGAAGGTCACCTCCGCCACCGCGAGCCAGTTCGGGTTGTCGGACCGCGGCTGGATCGGCCGCGGCTCCGTCGCGGACCTGGTGGTTTTCGATCCTGCGCAGATTGGCCACGCAGGGACCTATGAGAATCCCGAGCTGCGGCCGACCGGCGTGGTGCATGTGTTCCTGGCGGGTGAACAGGTGATCGTCGACGGTGAGTTCACCGGTGAGCGGCGGGGCCGGATGCTGCGATCGGCGAGGCGATGACCGCCCCGGGAGGGATCACGCTCGGGGTCGTGCTCGACAGCCTGGGAACCGACGTCGTACGGCCGCTCGCGCTGCCACAAGGCCGGGCGGTCGCCGTCGGTGCGCCCACGATCCATGACATCGACGCCCCCGCGACAGGGCTGACCGATGCGATCGTACTGGTACCCGGCCGGCTGACCGCCGACGTACTGGAATGGGCTGCCAAGCAACACGCCACGGCGGTGGTCATGCGAGCCGGCACCACGGACACGGCAGCACTGACACAGGCTGCCGAGCGGACCGGGGTGGCGCTCCTGGAACGCAGTACCGAGATCTCCTGGGGACAGCTCTACACCTTGATCGACGCGCTGCGTGCGATCACGAGCCCGGTGTTCGAGCCGAACGGCCATCGATCCGTCGACTTGTTCGCCCTGGCCAACGACATAGCCGTGCGCGCCGGTGGCGCGGTGGCGATCGAGGATCTGTCCATGCGCGTGCTGGCCTACTCCACGGTCCCAGGTCAGTTGGTCGACGACCCGCGTCGCGACGGCATCCTCGGCCGCCGGGTGCCGGACCATCCGACCCACGCCGAGGAGTACGCCTCTGTCCTGCGGTCCGATACCGCGGTATGGAGCTACGAGCCGAAGGAGTACCGGCCGCGACTCGCCATCGCGATACGGGACGGTGGTGAGGCGTTGGGCACCATCTGGGTGCTACAGGGTGATGAACCATTGGCTGAGGGGGCGCCAGACGTCCTTGCCGAGGGTGCACGGCTGGCCGCGCCCCACCTGGCCCGGGTGAGCCTCGCGGCGGATGCCGAGCGTCGGCAACGGGTGGAGCGCCTGGGCTGGTTGTTCCGCGGCTTGGGAGCGACCCGGGAGCTCGCCGACTCGTTCGGGATGCGCTTCGATGCCCCGGCGACCGTGCTGGTGATCGGCCGCTCCAGTAACCCGGCCGATCACGCGCGAGGCGTGTCGCTGGATTCGGCCGCGGAGCACGTCGGCGACCTGCTGCGGATGGGACTCTCGGCGTACCGGCTGGGAGCCGCTGCGGGAGCGCTGGACGGTCAGGCTGTGGCAGTGGTCGATACCGCGTCCGACGCGCCCGTGATCCAGCTGATCGTTGCGACGGTGCTGGCTCGGGCGAGGGACACCCTGGGCGGCGGCTGGCGGGCCGGGATCAGCCGCACCCTTACCGGCCTTGCCGACATACCGACAGGGATGAGTCAGGCCAGGCAGGCGCTCAAGGTGGTGTGCGGACCGTTCGGCGAGGCGGAGATCGGACGGCACGACGAGCTGGCCGCCTCGATGTTCCTGCGCGACGTCTACGAGGCGCTCCGGTACCGCCCGGCCCTGGACGCGGAGCCGCTGTCGACGGTGCTCGACCACGACGCCCGGCACGGAACGGACTACGAGAAAACGCTGCGCTGCTGGATCGCCGAGCACTACGACGTGCCACGGGCCGCGGACGCCTTGACGTTGCACCCCAACACATTGCGGCACCGGTTGCGCCGGCTGGCCGAGCTGATCGACATCGACGATCCGGACCTGCGGCTGGCGCTGGCGCTGCAGCTGCGGCTACGGCTGCCGGACATCAGCACAAAGGAGGCAGAGTGAACTTGGGCCTGGACGCCAATGGTTCGGGGCGGTCCGCCAAGCAGACTCGTCGCATGGTCGAATTTCCATCCGCCGACGCGGAGCGGGTAGGCGTCCGGATCCAGTTGCTTCGGACCGTACCCGAACTTCAGCAGGCCGAGGCGTTGCTACGTGCCGTGTGGAACACCCCGGACACCGCCGAGCCACCACTGGCCCTGGACGTGATGTGCGCGCTCGCGCACACCGGCGGCTACGTCGCGGCGGCGTACCTCGGGACGGCGATGGTTGGCGTGACCGCCGGGTTCCGAACCGTCGGAGACAGCCTGCACTCGCACGTGGCCGGCGTGGTACCGGGAATGCATGGGCGTGGGATCGGCGCGGCGATGAAGTCGCACCAGCGGGAGTGGGCTGCCGAGGCGGGCCTGTCGTCGATCTCGTGGACGTACGATCCGATGATCCGCCGCAACGCCTACTTCAACCTGCACAGGCTCGGGGCGGTCGCGGAGGCGTACCTGCCCGACTTCTACGGGCCGTTGGACGACGGCATCAACGACGGCGGCGACTCCGACCGGCTGTTCGTCAGTTGGCCGGTGCAGGCGATGTCGCATGCACCGGAACCGTTGCCGAGCCTGGCCGCCGCGGTGCCCGTACTCGAGCCGGACGGCAACGAAGAGCCAGTACTGCGCGCCGCGACCGGCGGCGTGCTGCGTTGTGCCACCCCGGTGGATGCGGAGTCCTTGCGGCAAAGGGATCCAGCCTGCGCCCGGCGCTGGCGGTCCGCGATGCGCGAGGCGCTCGGTGGCGCCTTGGAGAACGGTTATCGGATCGACGGGTTCGACCGGTCGGGCTGGTACATCCTGCAACGAAAGGAAGTGTCGAAATGAAGCTGCAGCAGGTGGAGTTGCGTGAGGTGGCCCTGCCCTTGGTCGCGCCGTTCCGGACCTCACTGGGCACCCAGGAACACCGGAACTCGTTGCTGGTCAAGGTGACCACGGTCGACGGAGCCGTCGGCTGGGGCGAGTGTGTGGCCGACGACGATCCGACGTACAGCGCGGAGTACCTGTCCGGGGCCCGGGAGGTGTTGCGTGGGTTCCTGCTGCCCCGGTTGTTCTCGGCACCCGAGCTGACCGCCGCGCTGGTGCCCGAGTTGCTCCGGCCGATCAGGGGGAATCCGATGGCCAAGTCGGCGGTCGAGTCGGCAGTGCTGGACGCCGAACTGCAGACCGCCGGCATCAGCCTCGCCCAGTACTTCGGGGCGACGCGGACCGAGCTCGCAGTCGGAGTGTCAGTCGGCATCATGGACACCGTCGACGAGCTGATCAGTGCCGTCGACGGCTATCTCAGCGCGGGCTACGCCCGGGTCAAGCTGAAGATCGAACCAGGCTGGGACATCGAGCCGCTGCGAGCGGTGCGGGAGACGTTCGGCCCGGAGATCCCCTTGCAGGTGGACGCCAATACCGCCTACAGCCCGGCGGATCTGCCCCACCTGCGGCGGCTCGACGACTACGGGCTGACGCTGATCGAGCAGCCGTTCGCCCCGGACGACCTGCTCTCGCACACCCGGCTGGCAGCCCGGATGGACACCCCGATCTGCCTGGACGAGTCGATCACCTCGGCACGGGACGCGGCCACCGCCATCCGGCAGGAGGCGTGCTCGATCGTGAACATCAAGCCCGGCCGGGTCGGCGGGTACCTGGAGGCCCGCCGGATCCACGACCTGTGCCTGGCCAACGGCGTACCGGTGTGGTGCGGCGGCATGCTGGAGACCGGGCTGGGCCGGGCAGCCAACCTGGCGCTGGCCGCACTCCCGGGCTTCACCCTGCCCGGCGACATCTCGGCCACGGCCCGCTACTACACCCGCGACATCACTGCCCCCTTCGTCCTTCGCGACGGCCACCTGACCGTCCCCACCGGCCCAGGAATCGGCATCGTCCCCGACCCCGACGCCCTACAAGCCGCCACCACCTCCACAGAACTCCTCAGTGCCTGACCAGCCGTAGGACCTCAGGCACCGCGGCGCGGTGCCTGAGCCGGGCAGCATCCTCTCGTGTCCAAGCGAACACCGCTGTACGCCGTCCAACAAGGACTCGGGGCCTCGTTCGCAGATTTCGCGGGCTGGTCGATGCCGGTGCGCTATTCGTCCGACATCGCCGAGCACACTGCGGTCCGGACCGTTGCCGGCGTCTTTGAAGCTTCCCCGTGATCGTGGACACCTGAAGACTGGGATCTTGAGGTTCCAGAGGAAGTAGCACCAGGTGGGAAGCAAGTACACAAAGCGGCACACCGAGGAGTTCAAGCGGGACGCGAACGTCAGCGTCCCGTTGGTCTCCCGTGCGCCGGCCTTGAGGGTAAGGAGACCCTCTTCCAGAAGGTCGTCGAACGCTATATGGCCGGTCCCGGGGCCTATATGCGGGCCGCCCTCGATCAGCGGACGGCCGAGGCGCTGGCGCGCACGTTCCTGCATTCCGCCGTGGAGGCCGTCGCAGGCGACCACACCCCGCACGGCTGCCTGGTCACACAGAGTGCGCTTGCTGTTAACCCTCGCTCGGTCTCGGTGCAGAAGTACCTCACCGGGCTCCGGGAGAGCGGAGTGAAGTCCCTGACCGACCGGCTCCAGTCCTTCTCCGACGCCGGCAGTCTGCCTTCCGACTCCGATCCCTCGGCCCTCGCACGGCTCCTGGTCACCGTCGTCCAAGGACTCGCCGTCCAGGCAGCTTCGGGCGCGCCGCGCGAGGAGCTGCACACGGTCGCCGACCAGATGATGCTGTGGTGGCCGCGTCGAGCGGACAGTTGCACTGACCCGCAGGGTTGTTGACGCGCTGGCGGGCGGGTCTTTGTCGAGTGCGGTGTGACAGCGGTGGTGGTTGCTGGCGTGGAGGAAGCTGCCCGGGCCGTGGTTCGCTCGTTGTTGGAGGTGTAGGGCCGTAGGTGTGTGCGAGGGCAGGGCCAGCAGCTGCGCGAACCCCTGCCCCCTGCACGTGCTCGGCATCGGCCTGGACGGCGACCTGATCGGCATGGTCCGGCTCCGCACCACTGACACAACCGGCTACCTCGCCCACATCCTGCGCGAGGGCGCCTGGGTCGTGGCCACGCGACCGTCGCAGCGTGCCTGCTGATGGCCGGCACCAGTAGCCGGCGCCCGACGGTCCGACCGGCCTTCGTTGAGCCAGGGTCCGTGTACCGTGCGCCTCGCGTACTGAGACGCGCGCTGTACTCGTGGGCCTTCAACAAGAATGCCTGGAACGCGGATGCCCGAAAGGAGTGGCAGGCCGCATTGGACTGGCTGCAGCGCCACTCGCTGCCTGTCAGCGAGTTGGAGGAGCCGGACGTACTGCGGCGGGGGCTCGACGCCTTGTGCCGGAAGGCCGACAGGGCGGCTGCTGCCGCGAAGACCGTGAACCGAAAGAAGGCTGCGGTCAACGAGGTGTTCGGAGTAGCCGTCGAGCGCGGATACTTCGCTCGGAACCCGCTGAACGGCCTTCGCCGGACGGCACCGGAAGTCGCTGACGAAGTCGATCCCGACTGCGTGCCGAACCCGGCTCAGGTCGCCCGACTGCTTGCCGCAGTCAAGGCCCTACCGGGTCGGGGCCCTCACCTGTACGCCTTCTTCGGCTGCATGTACTGCGCCGCCATGCGTCCGGCGGAGGTCATCCACCTGCAGAAATCTCAGTGCCGCCGGCCACCGAGCGGCTGGGGACTTCTGAACCTGAAGGGTGGAGTGGTGACTGCAGGTAAGGAGTGGACGGATCACGGCGCTGTCCATGAGATCCACTCCCTGAAACGGCGAGCAGACAAGGCCACGCGGCCGGTTCCTATCCCACCAGTGCTCGTCCGCATGTTGCGCGAGCACATATGACGAGCACGCCCTTGAGTTGGCGAAGCGCCCCTATGACCTGCGCCACGCCGGCATCTCGTTCTGGTTGGCCTCCGGAGTCGACCCCGCCGAGTGCGCGCGCCGAGCCGGACAAGCATTCAGGTCCTCTTCCGCTACTACGCCAAGTTCCTGGCCGAGGCGCGGAACCCTGCGAACCGGCTGATCGAGGAGTCCATGCAGCGGTGGGAGACGCCGACCGGTGACGCGGAGGGTGGCTGAGCGGACCTTGGCCCGGAAATGCCCCGGAACAGCTGGTCAGAGCTGGGATACCGGTGGGAGGTATCGGGAGTAAGGGCGCGTATCGCCTTACCATTTGGCCGTGCGCTGTGGAGGGCGCCTGACGGTTATCTTGCCTGGTCAGGCGCCCTTTTTCTGTGTCTAGAAGAAGCCCAGCTTCTTCGGCGAGTACGACACCAGGAGGTTCTTCGTCTGCTGATAGTGCTCCAGCATCATCTTGTGGTTCTCCCGGCCGATTCCCGACTGCTTGTAGCCACCGAAGGCGGCGTGGGCCGGGTACGCGTGGTAGCAGTTCGTCCAGACCCTGCCTGCCTGGATAGCACGGCCGGCCCGGTACGCGGTGTTGATGTCGCGAGTCCACACGCCCGCGCCGAGCCCGTAGAGCGTGTCGTTCGCCGTTCTGATCGCGTCGTCGAAGTCCGAGAAGGATGTGACCGCCACGACCGGCCCGAAGATCTCCTCCTGGAAGACCCGCATCCGGTTGTCGCCCTCGAAGATGGTCGGCTGGACGTAGTAGCCGCCCGCCAGATCCCCGTCGTACTCGATCCGCTGACCGCCCGTGAGGACCTTCGCCCCCTCCTGCTGGCCGATGTCCAGGTACGAGAGGATCTTCTGCAACTGGTCGTTGGAGGCCTGTGCGCCGATCATCGTGTCCGTGTCCAGCGGGTGCCCCGGCGCGATCTTCTCGGTGCGTGCGATGCCCGCCTCCAGGAATTCGCTGTAGTGGCCGCGCTGGACCAGTGCGCGTGACGGGCAGGTGCAGACTTCGCCCTGGTTGAGGGCGAACATGGTGAAGCCTTCGAGGGCCTTGTCGCGGAAGTCGTCGTCCGCGTTCCACACGTCGTCGAAGAAGATGTTCGGCGACTTGCCGCCCAGTTCGAGCGTCACAGGCTTGATGTTCTCGGAGGCGTACTGCATGATCAGCCGCCCGGTCGTGGTCTCACCTGTGAAGGCGATCTTCGCGACGCGCGGGCTGGAGGCGAGTGGTTTGCCTGCCTCAGCGCCGAAGCCGTTGACGATGTTGACGACACCGGGCGGCAGGAGGTCGGCCACCAGCTTCAGCCATACGTGGATGGAGGCCGGAGTCTGTTCGGCCGGCTTGAGGACCACCGCGTTGCCGGCGGCGAGCGCCGGCGCCAGCTTCCAGGTCGCCATGAGGATGGGGAAGTTCCACGGGATGATCTGTGCGACGACGCCCAGCGGCTCGTGGAAGTGATAGGCGACCGTGTCGTCGTCGAGTTCGCTGAGCGACCCCTCCTGGGCGCGGAGCGCACCGGCGAAGTAGCGGAAGTGGTCGATGGCCAGGGGGATGTCGGCGGCCAGGGTCTCCCGCACCGGCTTGCCGTTGTCCCAGCTCTCCGCGACCGCCAGCTCCTCCAGGTGCGCCTCCATCCGGTCGGCGATCCTGTTCAGGACCGAGGCACGGTCTCCTGCCGCGGTGGCTCCCCAGGCGGGGGCCGCCGCATGGGCCGCGTCCAGGGCCCGTTCGACATCCTCGGCACTGCCACGGGCGATCTCGGTGAAGGGCCGGCCGTTGACGGGGCTGGGGTTCTCGAAGTACTGGCCACGGGCGGGCGGGACGTAGGCGCCGCCGATCCAGTGGTCGTAGCGGGACTCGTACGTGACGATGGCGCCCTCGGTGCCCGGCGCAGCGTATCGGGTCATCTCTGTGGCCTTCCGGATCCGTGCCGTCCGCCCTTGGACGGCCCTCGGCGTGACGATAGACGGCGCAACGTTGCAACCCCGTTGCGGAGAAACGCGGCTATCGCTGCTCGGCGTCCAGTGCTCGCGCCCTGGCGAGGAGCGCGGGACGCTGTCCTGCAGGTACGGCCGCCGCGAGCGCCCGCCAGGCCTGGAGGTCGTCCTCGCCCCAAGGACTGTACGCCCAGTCGGCCAGCAGGCCCGGGTCGGCGCGCGCGATCAGTGCCGCCCGCAGTTGTCCGTCGAGCCGGCCCCGCAGACGGACGACCGAGGGCGCCTGCGAGCCCGGCAGCAGCGGGCCCGTGTAGGCGCTGAGCGCCGCCGCGACCGCGCCGGACGCCAGCCTGCGCGCCACCATGTCGAAATCGGCGTCGACCGGGGCGGCGAGACGGTAGGGGCGGGAGGGCAGCAGCTCGGGGCCGAGCAGCCGCCGCAGCCGGGAGAGCTCGGCCCGCAGGGTCACCGGAGTCACCGACGAGTCCTCGTACAACTCGACGAGGAGTTCGTCGCCACCCAGGCCCTCGGGATGGCGGGCCAGCGTCACCAGAATCTCACTGTGCCGTCTGCTGAGCCGGAACCTGCGGCCTCCCGCGACGAGCAGTGCCTCCTCCCGCCCGAGCGCACTGAGCTGGACGGTCCCGCCGTCGGGCGGGCGCGTCCGCAGTGCGAGTTGCGATTCGGCGGCGCGTGCCACCGCCTGCACGAACGCCAGGCTGTGCGGATGTGCCAGCCGGTTCCCACCGGTGATGTCCACGGCGCCCAGGACCCGCCCCGTGTGCGGGTCGTGGAGCGGTGCTGCCGCGCAGGTCCACTGCTGGACCGGTCGCAGGAAGTGCTCGGCGGCGAAGACCTGTACCGGCCGGTCCACGGCAATGGCCGTACCCGGTGCGTTCGTCCCGGCCACGGACTCGGCCCAGCAGGCGCCCTCCACGAAGTTCATCCGGTCCGCGGCCTGACGGGTCGACGCATGCCCTTCGACCCACAGCAGTCTGCCGTGCGCGTCGCACACCGCGAGGAGGTGTTCCCCGTCCATCGCGTACGCGCTCATCAGCTCACGGATCACCGGCATTGCGGGGGCCAGGGGATGCCCGTCCCGGTACGGCCCGAGATCGTCCGTGCCCAGCTCGACCAGGGCGACGCCGTCCGGGCTGACCCGTGCCCGTGCCGAGCGCCGCCACGACTCGCCGACCACCGGTCGCACCGGCCGCTCCAGTCGTCCGGCAGTGGTGAACACCTCGTGTGCGTACCGCAGTTGACCGAGCCGTTCACCGGGGTCCGTGTCAGCTGCCAGGGCCACCCAGGGGTCCGTCAACTCACTCTCCCGTCCAGGGGTGTCGTGCCCATCCCATCGTGGCCGCATTCGACGCCTGCGACAACCGGGGTGCGGAGAGTGAGCGGACGTGGCGGCGAAGACGCGTCAGCCGGCGGAGTACAGATTGACGAGCCGGATGTAGCGCACCCAGTCCCAGTTCGGGCCGGGATCCGTGTGGTCGGTGCCCGGGACCTGGACATGACCGAGAATGTGCGCGCGGTCCTTGGGGATGTTGTAGCGGTTGCAGACCGAGGCGGTCAGCAGCGCCGACTTCTCGTACATGGCGTTGGTGAAGTAGGAGGGCTGGTCCACCCAGCCCTCGTGCTCGATCCCGATGCTGCGCGTGTTGTAGTCCCAGTTGCCCGCATGCCAGGCGATGTTCTGCTCCCGGACGCACTGGGCGACATAGCCGTCCGCCGAGCGCACCACATAGTGCGCGGACACCTGTTTCGCCGGATTCTGGAAGATCCCGATCGTGTTCGAAAAGGTTTCCTGGGTGACATGGATGATCACATACTGGACCGGATAGGCCGAAGGGCGGCTCGACGCCGTGTAGTTGGACGTCGATGCGGGGGTCCAGTGCGCGAGCGGATAGTCCGTGTCGCCCGCGGCCGTGGCGGCCGCGGCGCGGGCGGAGGCCGGGATCAGCGCGGCGGCCGCCGTCACCGCGGCGCCCTGAAGAATCCTTCTGCGATGCATGAACACTCCTGTGCGTGGGGGGAGGGACAAGGGCCGGGTGGTGTGGTCACGGGCTGGACAGCAGTGTCGCCGTCTCCCGCAGATGGCGGTGGAGTCCGCGATGGGGGTCACCCGCGGGCAGCCACTCCTTGCGGATCTTGGCCACACATGTGTAGTTGGTGTCGCACACATTGGCCAACGGTGCCTCGCCGGCCTGGCTGACCAGCTGATACGCGTCGAGTTCGGAGAGGCCGTAGTCGCGCGCCAGCCACTGCACGAGGTCCAACTGCGAGATCCGGAAGGCGTCTTCGAGAGGGCGGGCGGAACCGGTCGACATCAGATGGGTGTCGGACTCGATGCGCGGCCACGGAGTCGTGACGCCCTTGAGCAGTTCGACGAGCACCACCGTGTTCATCGCACACTCTACGGCGACCCCGCAGGTCTCGCCCTCACCCTGACGGGCGTGTCCGTCGCCGAGGCTCAGCAGCGCCCCTTCCACATTGACGCCCAGGTAGCAGGTGACGCCCGCCCTCATCTCCGGGGTGTCCATGTTGCCGCCGTGCGCGTCGGGCACCAAGGCGGACCGTACCTCCAGATTCGCCGGCGCCACCCCGACCGTGCCGTGCATCGGATCCATCGGCAGCTCCACCTGGACGGCACTGTCCCGGGCACTGAACAGACAGGTGCGGCGTGCCCGGTCGAGCTGCCACATCCACACCACCTCGGGCAGCGGATCCTGCAGCGACGCGGTGGTGTGCGTGGAGGTGAGCGCCCCGAACAGCGGAACGGTCGTCGAGGCGGCCCAGTCCCTGGCCGGTTCGACGGACACGAAATGCACCGCGACGGTGTCACCGGGCTCCGCACCCACCACATGGAAAGGACCCGTCTGCGGGTTGAGAAAGGGGAACTCGCAGACTTCGGAGACCAGGTCCTTCTCGGAACGCACCCGTCCCGCGAAGCAGTCCTCGGTGTACACGTCGAGGAACGTCCCCGGCTCGATGCGGGCGACCGGGGCCACTCCACCGAAGGTCCAGGCGTACTCGCCCTGCTTGGGGCGGACGGTCAGGATTCGGGGGTCGTTCATCGCTGTACCGCTCCTGTCTCGGTTTCCCCGGCCGACTCCGGGGCGTCGTCAAGATGGATCCGTCCGGTCTGTGCCACCCGCTCCGGATGTCTGCGCAGCAGCACCACCAGCACAACGATTCCGATCAGCATCCAGACACCGACGACGGGACCGGCGTACGAGACCGGCGCACTCAGCTCGGAGATGAAGTCGAAGGCGGGGATTCCGGCGGCTGTCAGCAGCGCGGGCACGAACGCCGCTGTGCCCAGCACGGGAAAGAGCAGATGGAGTACGGGATTGAACCTGTCCCGCCGCCGTCGCAGGAAGTACCCGGCGCAGGACAGGTTCACGACGATGTACACACCGATGATCACCGTGACGATCACAGTGGCCAGCAGCACAAAGGCCGTCACCGGGTCGTAGACGAACCCCAGTCCGAGCGTCGCGCCCACCGCGATCACGAACTGCACGCCCACGCCGGTGACGGGGGAGCGGCGGCGGGGGTGCAGCTGTGCGAACGCCCGCGGGAAGACCCCGATGCGGCCCAGGGCGAACGCCGTCCGGGTCGAGACGGTGGCACAAGCATTTGCGTTGGCCACCGTCGAGTTGACCACGGCGAGGAAGAGCAGCACCCAGAACAACCCGAACGAGGCGCGTGCCACGCCTTCCCAGGACGCCGCTCCCGAAGCCCCGAATCCGGCGAACCTGTCGGGCCCGAAGTACACGGACATCGCATAGGTGGTGAGGACGTACACCAGGCCGATGGAGAATGCCGCACCGAGCACCGCGCGCCGCATGGTGCGCCGCGGGTTCTTCGTCTCCTCGGCGAGCGGTGCCGCGGCCTCGAATCCGGCGAAGGCCAGCACGGTGTAGACCGATCCCGCGAAGATCCCGCTGATGCCGTCGAAGCCGTCCGCGGTGTACGAAGTGCCGAACACCGAGAGCGTGTTGTCCGAGCCGGCCTGTCCGATGAGCAGGAGCGCGAAGGCGACGAAGACGAGCACCTCGAAGAGCCCGAGCACGGTTCCGAACCGGGCGGAGGCCCGTACGCCGAAGTACCCGGCGAGCGCGATGACCGCCGCGCCGAACAGCGACCAGGGCCACCACAGGTCCGCCGGGTAGGACGACCATTCCTGGTGCAGAGTGCCCGCTGTAGTGAAGCCGAGCTGGAGCAGGAGCAGTGCGGGGACCAGAGCCTCCACGAAGACGTAGCCCCAGCCGACGAGGAAGCCGATGGCGGGGTGCAAGCCTTGCGCGGAGTAGGTGGCGACCGAACCGGCGGCGGGCAGATGACGGGCCAGTTCCGCGACGCACGACGCGGTGAACAGACAGGCGATCAGCGCCACGACCACGGAAAGCGGCAGGCTCCCGCCCGCGAACGCGGCCCCGGAAGGAATGGAAGCGGCGATGGCTGCGGCGGGCGCCATCGCCGTGATGCTCTGGAAGAGGACCTCGCGCAACCCGACGGCATCACGTAACAGTCCGCTGCTCGAATCCCCCGACACCCTTGTGACTCCCTTTGTCCGATGACCGGAAGGCGTTGTCCGATGTACGGCTCAGCTTCTCGCGCGCCCTACCGTACGGGCGTCACGCGGGCGGCGGAAGACGGCAGGAGCCCGGAACCGGGTACACGGAACGGGAAGCCGGCGGAATGCACGGCGACGGGGGCACGGCGGAGCGCGTGCCCCCGTACCGCGGGCCGGAGCGTGGTCAGCCGTGCAGCGGGCGCGGCAGCTTCAGCAGCGTCACCGACGTGTCGATGCCGCTGTCGACCAGCCGGCCGTTCGCGTCGAAGGCCTCGGCGCCGTCGGTCATCCCGAAGTCGTTGTCGTTGATCAGGGCGAGCGTGTCCGGGCCCGTCACAGCCACGCCCTCGATCTTCCCCGGCACCCCCGTGATCCTGCCCAGGTCGACGACCAGGCTCTTGCGGAGCGTCGGCACGCCCGACGCGGAGGGGTCGGAGAGCTCCTCGTAAGAGGGTGACGTCGCCGGGTCGTCCCAGGCGGAGCCAAGGATTCCGGAGCCGGGGGGAAGCGTCACCCGGTGCAAGCGTGCCACCCTGTCCGTGCGCTCCTCGACCAGGAGTCCGTTGCGGCCGACCGCGACGACCGAGGAGATCTTCAGCTCGGAGGTGTCGTCCTCGCCGGGGTCCACGACATCGACCGGGTCGAACCGGTAGGCGTACTCCGCCGTGACCGCGCGCTTCTTCGTCGAGAAGCGCAGCAGCCGCACATTGCGCGACGACTCGCCCGCGTCCTGGTCGGGCAGCGAGAGCGGGCTCTGCACCGCCATCACCAGGTCACCGTCCGGCAGCAGGGCCAGCCCCTCGAAGCCGCGGTTGATCCTGCGGTTCAGGAGCACGCCGGGCAGCGCCTCCACCACCGGGTAGTCGGCGCCCGTCAGCCCGAGCCCCCGAGGGACGTAGCGTGTCAGCACCCTGCCGCGGGCCGAGACATGCACCAGGGAGGGGCCGTACTCGTCCACGAGCCAGAACGTGCCGTCGGCGGCCCGGACGATGCCTTCGGTGTCCAGACCGTTCGGGTCGTACGCGAGCGGCGTCTTCGCGTCGTACGTGTACGGAGCCTCGTCACGGCCCCGCTGGTTCGGCAGACCGGTGACGGAGGCGCCGGAGCGGGTGGTCAGCGCAATGGACCGCAGCACCTGGATGTGCTTGCCTTCGACTCGGATCCTGACGATCGCCGGGTCGAAGCCCGGGACCGGGAAGGTGCGCCGCTTCTTTCCGTCGATCTTGATCTGGCCGTTGGGGCCGCGGTCCGTCACCGTCCAGAACTCGCCCTTGCGGCCGGCCGGGTAGAGGTCACTGCCGATTCCGCCGAGCATCACACCGCGGTCGTCGGCGATCGTCCCGGGGAGCAGCCCGTTGCTGAATCCGGCGAGCGGAATGTCAGGGAGTACGGCGCTCCCGGTGACACGAGCGGTGGGTTCCGGACGATCGTGCCGGTCCGGCGCGCCCGTCGCCGTCCCCGCGGCACACACCGTTGCGAGCAGGGCGAGCGGCAGCCCGACGGCGAGCGGACGACGGACAACACGCTTGGACATGGGGCCTCCTGAGGCAGGAACAGCTCGGACGGCCGTCAGGTTCCGCCCTCCCCCTCAACGGTCGGTGACTTCGAGCTGAACGCCAGGGCGGAACACGGCGACGGGCGGGGGACGGGCGCCCCTGCCCGGCCGCCGCCCGACCCGGTATCGAGCGCCGAGTGGTCCTCGCGAGCGATGACCTCAGTCGTCCGTCACGCCCGAACCGCCCAGCGCCGCCGCAGGATCGTCGTCCGCCGGGCCTGCCGGAACCCAGCGCCCGCTCTCCGCGCGGTAGGGCCACCAGCGTCGGTCCCGCCCGAACCGGAGCTGCACACCCTCCTCCACGGCCGTCCATCGGTTGCCCGCTGAGGAGAACCGTGGCCGCTCACCCTCCTCCCACGCCTCGGCGAGCCGGGTCCGGGCCCCGGCCAGGGTCTCCGCATCCGGGATCCACTCCTCGTCGAGCACGGCGAGCGCGGCCGCCCCGCCATAGCGCCACGCACGCACCGCCGCATCGAGATCGGGGCGCGAGCGCCCCGATCCGGCGGCCAGCCTGGTGGCGATCCACGGCTCCGGCCCGGCGTCCGCGAGCAGACGTACGACGTCCTGTCGCGGCGTCAATTCCATCGGCAACGGCTGATGTTCATGGCCGGGGGAGAGCGCGTCCGCCAGCATCCGGCAGGCGCGCGCCGCGCTGTCCGCGACCAGCATCTCCAGGACCGCCGGTTCGACGCCGGGCTCCGGTCCGGACTCCGTGTCCAGCGACGGAGCGGGGCCCGGTTCCACCGGCAGCGGTGGAGGTGCGGGCAGCGGGGGCAGAATGTCCCGCGCGTCGAACGCCTCGTCCGCCCGTACGCCCCGGTCCTGCGCCCCTGCTTCCGGCACGCCGGATCCGTCGGAGGCGGCCGGACCCGACGGCGCCCGCCCCTCGGCGCGGTCCGTGATGCGCACCTGGAGTTCGTCCAGGAGCCGCCGCTCACCGCGCCCGCGCATGAGCAGCAGGACGAACGGATCCTGGTCCAGCAGCCGCGCGACCTGGTAGCACAGGGCGGCGGTGTGCGGGCAGTGGTCCCACGCCTCACAGGTGCACTCCGGGTCCAGATCGCCGATCCCCGGCAGCAGATCCACCCCGGCCGCCGCCGCGTCCTCCACCAGGTGGGTCGGCATCTCCCGGTCGAGGAGCGCCGCGATGTGCCCGGCCCGGGAGGCGGCCATGTCCAGGAACCGTTCCCAGTCCGCCTCGCTCAGCTCCTGCAGGAGCACGTCACCGCGGTACGTGGATGCGTCCCGGTCCCGGACGACAGCGGTGATCCGGCCGGGCCGCACGGTCACCGCGCCGACCCGTCCCTCGCGGGCGAACCTCCGTCCCTTCTTGAGCTGTTCGCCGTCCAGCGCGGTGTCCTCCAGGGCCTTCAGCCACGCCCGGCCCCACCACGACTCCGCGAAGCCGCGACCGCGCGCGGGCGGCAGCGCGGCGAACGTGCGCTCCTGCACAGGCGCCGGAGCGTCGCGCTGGTCCTCGGCGGCGGAAGCGGCCCTTCGACCGTCGAATCCGACATCGTCGTACCGGTCACCGTCGTCATCGGCATCGTCGTACGCGACGCGCTCGCATCCTCCGTCCTCGTATCCGTCACTCATCGTGTGCCACCTCGCAGCGTCACCAGATCGGCCAGTTCCGCATCCGTCAGTTCGGTCAGTGCCGTCTCGCCGGAGTTGAGCACCGCGTCCGCAAGCCCCTGTTTCCGGGCCAGCATGTCGGCGATACGGTCCTCGATGGTGCCCTCGGCGACGAGGCGGTGCACCTGCACCGGCTGGGTCTGCCCGATCCGGTACGCGCGGTCGGTGGCCTGTGCCTCCACCGCCGGGTTCCACCAGCGGTCGAAGTGCACGACATGGCCTGCCCGGGTGAGGTTGAGTCCGGTGCCGGCGGCTTTCAGCGACAGCAGGAAGACCGGGGCCTCGCCCGACTGGAAGCGGTTCACCATGGCCTCCCGCTCGGCGACCGGCGTACCGCCGTGCAGGAACTGCGTGCGAATCCCGCGCGCCGCGAGGTGCTGTTCGAGCAGCCGGGCCATCTGGACGTACTGGGTGAACACCAGCACACTCGCGTCCTCCGCCAGGATCGTGTCGAGCAGTTCGTCCAGGAGTTCCACCTTTCCCGAACGGTTCTCGATGCGCGGCTCCTGCTCCTTGAGGTACTGCGCCGGGTGGTTGCAGATCTGCTTGAGGGCCGTCAGCAGCTTCACGACGAGGCCCCGCCGCGCGAAGCCGTCGGCTTCGGAGATGGCGGTCAGGGTCTCCCGTACCACCGCTTCGTACAGGCCGGTCTGTTCCGCCGTCAGCGACACCGTGCGGTCCGTCTCGGTCTTCGGCGGCAGTTCGGGAGCGATGCCCGGATCCGACTTGCGCCGTCGCAGCAGGAAGGGCCGCACCAGAGAGGCGAGTCGCTCGGCCGCCGCCGGATCACCGCCCTCCGCGGTCCGCGCGTATCGGGTACGGAACGTGCCGAGCCGGCCCAGCAGACCGGGCGTCGTCCAGTCGAGGATCGCCCACAGCTCGGAGAGATTGTTCTCCACGGGGGTGCCGGTGAGGGCCACCCGTGCCCGCGCGCCGATCGTGCGCAACTGCCTGGCCGTCGCCGAGTACGGGTTCTTGACGTGCTGTGCCTCGTCGGCGACGACCATGCCCCACCGGATGTCGGCGAGTTTCGCCGAGTCGAGCCGCATCGTGCCGTACGTGGTGAGGACGAACTCGCCGTCCGCCAGGCCCGTGAGGCTGCGCGAACCGCCGTGGAAGCGGCGCACCGGCGTACCGGGCGCGAACATCTCGATCTCCCGCTGCCAGTTCCCCATGAGTGATGTCGGACAGACCACGAGCGTCGGCCCGGCGGCGGATTCGATGCTCTGGCGATGCAGATGCAGAGCGATCAGCGTGATGGTCTTGCCCAGCCCCATGTCGTCGGCCAGACAGCCGCCGAGGCCGAGCGACGTCATGGTGTGCAGCCAGTTCAGACCGCGCAGCTGATAGTCGCGCAGAGTGGCCGCGAGCGCCGACGGCTGACCGACCGTCTGTCCCGCGCTCCCTGGTCCGTCGGACTCGGGATCGGCCAGCCGGCGGCGCAACTGCTCCAGCCAGCCGGTGGCGCGCACATCGATCCTGCGGCCGTCGACCTCGGTGGATCCGGTCAGTACGGCACCGAGCGCATCGATCGGACTGACCTTGCGGTCCTCGGTCTCGCGGGCGCCCCGAGCTTCCTCGGGGTCGATCAGCACCCACTGGTCGCGCAGGCGCACCACCGGCCTGTTGGCTTCGGCCAGGCGGTCCAGCTCGGCGCGGCTGAGCTGCTGGTCACCGAGGGCGAACCACCAGTCGAACGTCAGCAGCGCATCGGCCGACAGGAGCGGCGGCGTATCCGATCCATTGCGCGTGAACGCCTCCTGCTCCGGGGCCTCCCCGCCCTCGGCCGGACCGACCACCGCCCGCGCGGTGAGCTTGCGGGCCAGTTCCCGCGGCCAGTGCACCTGGACCCCGGTCGCGGCGAGCGCCCGCCCGGCGTGACCGAGGAGGTCGGCGATCTCCTCGTCGGCCGGTTCGACGAAGTCGGGCACCGCGGCCGACAGCAGCGGAGACAGCGGTGGCCAGGCACGCGCGGCCCGGCGCAGCGCCAGCAGGGCATCCATCCGGGCGCGGGGGCCGAAGCCCGCAGTGGTCGGCGCGGTCCCCGCCCAAACCTCGGAGGCATCGGCGACCAGCGTCGGATCGCTGACGCTGTGGATCTGCAGAACAGCGCGAAAGGACGGCCGGGCGTCCTCGTCCGGCGCTGTCAGCCCCGACACCTCCACCCGCAGCGAGAGCCGGACACCGGCGTCGTGCCCGGCTGCGATGTCGGCGGCCCAGGCCCGCTGGTCGGGCAGATGCTGTGGCGCGTCGACGGCGAACGCCGAGCCGCCGGTGGCGAAGGCCGCGGCGGGGGTGCGGGGGAGCCCGTCCGCAACCGCGTCCAGGAACGCGCGCAGCAGCCGCTCGGGTTCGGGCAGCAGAATGGGCCGTGCGGTCCCGGCGAGCGGCACCGCGTGGGCCAGGGGCGGCATCGAGGCCGCCAGCGTACGGATCCGGGACTGATCGTCGGCGGTCAGCGGCCCGGCCCGCCAGGCATCGTGATCGGTGGCGGTCAGTCCGGGAAGCAGCAGGCCGCGGGCGGCGAGCTGGAGAGCGAGGAGCGCGGCGGCGCCCCAGAACGCCGCGGCGCCGGAGGCCTGCGCCGAAGTCCGGGCGCGCGTCAGTACGGGCAGCGCGTCGCGGACGGGAAGCAACAGTGCCGGCACGGCGTGGACCTGCGCGTCGGCGCCCACGACGGTCAACTCCTCCACGGAGCCGGGAGCGTCGGGTGGACTACTGCCGTCCGGATGCCAGAAGGCGATGCGGCCGGTACGGGAAGGGTCCGCGGGCAGGAAGACCACGGAGCAGGCGGAGAGTGCGGAGATCTCGAAGAGCGTTGCCGCAGGGAGCCTGTGCACAGCGATGCCGAATTCCTCAAATTTGACTAGTCGGGGTCGAGTCGCCGAGGGTGCTCCATCGACACGTGCGACCGTGGGCGCAATCTGTGTGATCCAGCTCACTTTCGAGTGTGTCGGTCGCCCCGCGAGACTGCCGGGCGCGACGGTGTGTCACACCCGGAGGTGGAGCCAGCACCCCCTTGGAGGGAGGGGGGCTTGCCCCCGCATGGTCCGGGTGGTGGCGCCATGGTCGCCGTGCCCCCGGTCGCCGTACGTTTCAACAGGTCAGCGCAGCTTTTCAGAGACCGGAGACCTCATGCCACAGGCCATAGCCACCGTTGTGGAAGGCACCCGTGACCGTGCGGGAACTGTTGTCAGTGCCCGCGGTACTGGAGCCACAGCGAGCCAGGGGAGCGACTTCGCGCCCCTCCTGCGGGCGGTCAAGGGGCAGGGACTTCTGGAACGGCGCACCGGCTGGTACACGGCGGGCATCGTCACCAATCTGGTCGCCCTGGGCGCCGTACTCGCCGGCATGTTCCTCCTCGGCAACACCTGGTGGACCCTACTGCTCGCGCTGCCACTGGCGATCTTCTGGTCCCGCACCGCGTTCGTCGGACACGACGCCGGACACGCCCAGATATCCGGCGATCGCAGGGCGAGCCGGGTCATCGGCCTGATCCACGCGAACCTGCTGCTCGGCATGAACGAAGCCTGGTGGAACGACAAGCACGTACGCCACCACGCCAATCCCAACCACATCGACAAAGACCCGGACGTCGGCGTCGGCGCCCTCGTCTGGACCCAGAAGCAGGCGGCCCAGCGCGAAGGATTCGCCCGCTGGCTGACCCGCAACCAGGCCCGGCTCTTCTTCCCGATGCTGCTCCTCGAAGGCATCGCGCTCAAGATCTCCGGCTTCCAGTACCTGCGGCGGCAGCCCGCCGGGGAGCGCGCCCTCTCGGCACTGCTCCTGGTCGCCCACCTCGGTCTCTACACGACCCTGCTGCTCACCGTCATGTCCCCGGGCAAGGCCGTCGTCTTCGCGCTGGTGCACCACGCGCTGTTCGGGCTCCACCTGGGCATGGCGTTCGCCCCGAACCACAAGGGTATGGAGATGCCCGACCCCGACGGCGATCGTTGGGGCCACCTCCAGCGCCAGGTCCTCACCTCGCGCAACGTACGCGGCGGCGTTCTCACCGACTGGTTCCTCGGCGGGCTCAACTACCAGATCGAGCACCACCTCTTCCCGAGCATGCCCCGCCCGCATCTGCGTCTGGCGCAGCCCATGGTGCGCGCGCACTGCGAGGCACTCGGCATGCCGTACGCGGAGACCGGACTGATCGAGTCCTACCGGCAGGCACTTCAGCACATGCACGAGGTCGGCGCACCTCTGAGGTGAGGACTGCCGTCCGGCTGGAACCGATGGGCGCGTACAGGCGTTCTCATGTCAGGAGCGGCCTCGGGCCGCGAAGGAGGCGTGGACGATGTCGAACAGCGCGAAGATTGCCATCGGGGGAGTCGTCGCGGCAGTCATCCTGATCCCGTTCATCGGATTCTGGCTGTCGCTGCTGGTCCTGGTCGGAGTTCCGGCGGTCGCCTATCTGATGCTGGATCCCGGCCAGCGGCGCAGGCTCCGCAGGATCACCCGCAAGGAAATAGGCCGCTGACGACGATGGGGGGCACCGGGATGAGCGGCACAGTGACGGTGGTGAGCAGGAACGAGGCCTATTCGTTCACCAAGCCGAACAGGCAGAGCGTCACGCTGCTGGCCGGGCTCGGTGTGGAGGGAGACGTGCACGCAGGGGTCACGGTCAAGCACCGGTCCCGGGTCGCACAGGATCCCACCCAGCCGAATCTGCGCCAGGTCCATCTCATACACGAGGAGCTGTTCGGCGACTTGCGGGCAGCCGGTTTCGAGGTGGCTCCTGGCGACCTCGGGGAGAACGTCACCACCAACGGTGTCGATCTCCTCGCGCTCCCCGTCGGCACCCTGCTGCACCTCGGCGACGAGGCGGTTGTCGAGGTCACCGGCCTGCGCAACCCCTGTCTGCAAATCGACAACTTCCAGGACGGGCTCCTCAAGCAGGTCGTCGGCCGTGACGAATCGGGCCGGGTCGTGCGCAAGGCCGGGATCATGGGCATCGTCACGGTCGGAGGGGTGGTCCGTCCGGGAGACCCGATCGAGGTCGAACTGCCCGAGGGCCCGCATCGGGCGCTCGAACGCGTTTAGGGCCTTTCGTTCGGATCAGGCCGGGCTCGCCCCGGCCTGATCCGAACGTAGAACCCCGGCCGGAGCACGGGTGAGGCGAGGCAGGTCGACTCGGCGCTCCGCTGTCCGCCGACAGCGGTCTGCCTCCTGCCGAGCGGGGCGGCCTCGCGCTCAGGTCGGTCGTACCGCGATCTCGTCCAGGGCCTTCAACAGGCCGGGCAGTTCCGTGCCTCGACCGACCGGCAGCACCTCGCCCGGTTCCTCGTCCAGCAGGACGAACGCGATGTCATCGGTTCTGGCGACCAGCGACCAGCCGGGGCCGTCGGCGCGCAGCATGCGGGTCTCACCGGTGGCGAAGGAGGACCGGACACGGCCCGGAGGCGGGGGGGTGTCCACATAGGCGTGTGCCTCCGCGAGCGCTCGCCGTACACCGGGATGCGCCCCCGAAAAGGAGCCCGGCGCGGGGCTCTCGGCCGTGGCGTCGGGGTGGCAGCTCCGGGCCTCGCCCTCGGCCGTGGCCCCGGCTCCGGTCCCCGCCTCGCCCTGGGCCCTTGCACCTGATCCGCCCGGGAGTCCGGCATGAGGCTCGACCTCGGCTCCGCCGTCGGTCCCGACCTCGATCGCGACCGCGCCCCCGTGCCCGCCCGGACCCTCGTCCTCGGTCCCGCTGACGGTTCCGGTTCGACCGTCGGCCTCACCGCCGGCGCCCTCCGCCTCGTCCTTCCCCGCAGTGGCGCGCACCCGCGAATCGTCGGCCGAGCCGCCTGCGCCGTCCGTGACTGCCGGCGTGGTGAAGGCCGTGTCGTCGTCGATCTGCTCGCGCCAGGCCGTCCACTGATGCGCTATCTCGTCCGCGCCCAAGCGCCTCTGGGCCGGGCCCCACGCATCCGTGTCGGGTGGAGCCAGCGGCGTGGGATCAATACCCTCGGCCGCCGGATCCGGCAACGGATCGTGCGGCGCGGCCACTCCCGGGGCCGCGACCCCCACAGCGAGGGGCCAGCCGGGCAGCGCACAGACCACCGAACGGTCGTCGGGAGAGAGGTCGTACTCCATTCCGCAGTCCCACGACGCGATGGCCACGGCGACCAACGACACGTCCTCGACGACGACGGTCCACCGCGCACCAACGCCGTCCTGTCCGAGGACCAGGCCGTATCCCTCGGCGTACGGTTCGAGGGCGAGCGCCGCACAGGCGGCCGGGTAGTCGTCACCGAGCACGCTCGGGAACTGTGCGGGTGTCAGCAGTACCGCGGTCAGCACATACAGTGCGTCGTCGTCGGCGACCGTGTCGCTCGTCCCGGTCACGGCACCCTCCTCGTCCGTCATGGTTGTCCGTCGGCGCACCTTAACGAGTCGGTAACCCACTCGTCGAGGCCCTGACAAGGGATGACACGACAGCGGATGACACGCGCCGCGGGGCCCGGCGGAGGGAGCGCTTTTCAGTCGGCGGGCAGGCCGAGCAGCGTACGGGCCACTGCCCGCGGCGACTCGTCGCGTTCACGGGCCAGGGCGATCACGGCACGGCAGGCCAGCTCGCTGACACCGAAGGAGAGCGCCTCGGGCGACACCCAGCCGCTCGCTTCGTCGGCCAGGGCCTGATCGTCGTCCACGGACGCCGAGACATAGGTGGCGGCAGCCTCGAACAGATTGCGCTGCTTGCGTCGCCCTTCATCGAGAGAGCGAGCCTGCCGCGTGTCCTTCCGGTCCGGGGAGACCACCTTCCGCAAGCTGCCGATGATGTCGATCACGGAGACCGCCTTTCCGAAAACCTCTGAGCGCATTGCGCCTGCCACCCACGGTGTTCCCCTTCGACGTAGGGTTGGACCTTCGACCGAGAAGAGGGGGCGGTGCGGTGAAGCGGTACGACCGGCTGAAGGAGATCCAGCGCCTCGATCCGGAAAGGGACTTCCTCCGCATCTACCGGATCACGGCAACCTACGAGTTTCCCTGGGACATCACCCGCGCTCTCGAACTGGCCCTGTACCGAACCTACGCCGTCCCCAGCATCGGACGACTCCTCGCGGAGACAGCAGAACTGACGGACCGTTCCCAAAAGCGCTACGACGACACCGCACTGCTCCTCGACGCGGTCGTGGAGCACGGTTTCGACAGTGACCCGGGACGCGCGGCCATCCGCCGGATCAATCAGATGCACCGCAGCTACGACATCAGCGACGACGATATGCGCTATGTGCTGTGCACCTTCGTCGTCACTCCGAAGAGATGGCTCGACGACTACGGATGGCGTCGGCTGTCCGACCATGAACTGCGGGCGTGCGCCGCCTACTACCGCACCCTGGGCGCTCATATGGGCATCAAGGACCTGCCTCGGACATACGAGGAATTCGAGTGCACCCTCGACTCCTACGAGGCGGAGCACTTCGGCTGGGACGAAGGCGGACGCCGCGTCTCCGACGCCACGCTGGACCTGATGAGCTCCTGGTATCCGCGCCCCCTGGCTTCCGTCGCGCGGAAGGCGGCCCTCGCACTTCTCGACGACTCGCTGCTGCGGGCATTCCGCTACGAACGTCCGAGCTCCGCGGCACGGGGCCTCACTCACGGCGCCCTGCGACTGAGAGCACGAGCCGTGCGACTACTGCCGCCGCGTGGAACCCCGCACTACGCCCGGCAGAACCCGGAGATCAAGGGCTATCCCGGCGGCTACAGGATCTCCGGGCTCGGTACGTTCCCCGCCCCGGGCATCCGAGGCTGTCCGGTCGCGCACAAGCGCGGCCCCGCTGACGCGGCCGAGTAGGCGTGGGAGAATCGAACCCGCAGGTCAGCGCGTTCGGACGGCCAGGGCGAGGAAGCGATGATCCTCATCGGTGTACGTGCCGAGCCGCCAGCCCGAACGTGCCAGCAACGGGCGGAGGTTGCGCTCGGCGCGCAGGTCGTCATCGGTGATCGGACGGCCGTGGCGCGCTGCCAGGGCGGCCCGCCCGATGGGGTGGAAGAGAGCCAGCCGCCCGCCCGGCCGAACCACCCGCGCCAATTCCGCCAGGTCCGGTCCTGGGTGCGACAGATGGGAGATGAGCCCGGCCGCGAACACCGCGTCGAGCGACCGCGACCGCAGGGGCAATCGGGCGACATCGGCGAGGATCAGTGCCGCGCTCCGGTCACGTCCGGCCCGTACCGCCGAGTCCAGCATTGCGGCGGTGAGGTCCATGCCCAGCACCGTGCCCTGCGCTCCCACGGCGGCGCGCAGCGCGGGCAGCGCCCTCCCCGTACCGCAGCCGGCGTCGAGCACGGCGTCACCCACCCTCAGCCCGAGGGCGTCGACCCCGGCGGCGTAGGCAGGCCCGTCGTCCGGGAACCGGGTGTCCCAGTCCGCCGCGCGGGCCGTGAAGAAGTCCTGGACGCGTGTGTGCTCATCGGTCATGCGGACATGATCGCGCAGTTGCCGTCGGGGCGAAACGGGCCGTGACGTCGGGCAGTGACCGTCGACCGGAGCGGCGCGGAGGCCGAGTACGAGAAGTACACCGCGGCGCGATGCGGTGCGGCGACACGAGGGCACGTACGCGGAACACGCAGGCCTCTCCCCCTGCCCCGCCGACGGGGACAAGGGGAGAGGCCGGCGCTCAGTGCCCGTGCAGGTCCACGGGGTCAGACATTGACCCCGTAGTCGGACGCGATACCGGCCAGGCCCGAGGCGTACCCCTGGCCGACCGCGCGGAACTTCCACTCCGCGCCATGCCGGTACAGCTCGCCGAAGACCATGGCAGTCTCGGTCGAGGCGTCCTCGCTGAGGTCGTAACGCGCCAGCTCGACGCCGTTCGCCCGGTTCACCACGCGGATGAACGCGTTGCGGACCTGGCCGAAGCTCTGCCCGCGGCTCTGTGCGTCGTGAATGGAGACCGGGAAGACGATCTTCGCGACGTTCGCCGGGACAGCCGCGAGATCCACATTGATGGACTCGTCGTCGCCCTCGCCCTCACCGGTCAGATTGTCCCCGGTGTGCTGCACCGAACCGTCCGGGCTCGCGAGGTTGTTGTAGAAGACGAAGTGCAGGTCGGAGAGTACCTTGCCGGTGTCCGAGCACAGCAGAGCACTCGCATCCAGGTCGTGATCCGCGCCCGTCGTCGTCCTCACGTCCCAGCCCAGGCCGACCGTCACCGCGGTCAGGCCGGGCGCCTCCTTCGACAAGGAGACGTTGCCGCCCTTGGCCAGGCTCACACCCATGAACTTCCTCCATTGATCCAGTGGTCCAGAGCTTCGGTGCTGCGATGATCGGCGCTTCTTCGGCCGTCACCCGGGTCAACGACGGTGCCGCGCTCCCGGTTCCCTTGATTGCGCAATTCCTGAAGTGAAGGCGGCGAGGGTGTCGCCGTACGTCGGCGGGCCGGTGTTTCAAGCGCGGGGCTCGGTTCCGGGGCTGGTGTCGGTCTCCTTCATGGCCTTCGCCTCACTCTTCAGGATCCGCATGGACTTGCCCAGGGCGCGGGCCGTGTCCGGCAGCTTCTTCGAGCCGAACAGCACGATCACCACAATCGCCACGATCAGCAGGTGCCAGGGTTCGAGACCATTGCGCAACATCTACGTCCCGCCCTTCCTTTCGGTGTTTTGACCGCTGTTTTCGCTCGGCATCGGCGGACGGTGCCTCAGGCTGGCTGTGGGCAGGTCCGGCGATCCAGTCGAGCAGCAATACTTGTCACATTGCGCAACTGTACAACCATGGGGTGGATGGGGCGCGTCTTCCCCCATGGAAGCCGGATGGACGGGGTGGGCGATGACGGGGAAGGGCGGGGCGGAGGGTCGCCCGGCATCCCCCAGGGCAGGAGCGGGACCACGGCGCTCAGCGCGGTGCTCGTCCCGTCCGAAGCTGCAACGCCGGGTGCCGGGGGGCCGTGAAGCCGTACGACTCGTACAGCGCGGCACCGTCCCCCGTGGCGTTCAGATCGACGACCATGGCCCGGGTCTCCTCACGGAACCAGGTGAGCAGGGCTTCGAGGCAGACACGGGCGTGCCCGCGGCGGCGCCGACGAGGGTCGGTGCTGACATTGGACACATGCCCGCGCAGGCCGCTCGGATTGGCCGGGCTGGGGGCATGCGCATCGCACGCCCCGACCGCGCTGGAGACGGTGCCGAGCTCGGGGTCGTCGACGAGGAACGCGGCGAACATATCAGGGCGGCGCATCTGCTCGGTGAACCACCGCGCGGAGGCCGCCCGCCATGGGGCGTCGGCGTCCCCGGTCTCGATTCCCATGTCGGCCAGCATCAGCCCCCGCAGCCGCACCAGCGCGGGCACATCGTCGATCGTGGCGCGGCGAGCACACACCACCTGTCCGCCACCGGCGCCGGGGCGGGTGCCGGACCCGGAGTGGCCGATGCCTGGCGAGGTCATGAGTACCTCCACTTCCGTTCGTAGCGGGCCCGGGCCGCCCACAATCCGTACGCGTACAGAGCCAGGACCGTTGCCAGCAACAGGTAATAGAGCGGTGGCAGCGCACTCATGCCCAGGAGCGGCCCGAGTGGGGTGAGCGGCAGCACCAGGCCGACCACGGCGAGTCCGCACACGGCGACGCGGAGCGGCCCCCCGCTGCGCCCCTCGGCGGAGCGGCGGCCCGTACGGAGCAGCAGCATCACCAGGGCCTGGGTGAGCAGGTTCTCGGTGAACCACCCCGAGTGGAAGGCCTCCTGCCCGCCCGTCGTCGCCGAACCGTGCAAGGCGTAGGCCAGCACGGCGAATGTCGCCAGGTCGGCAGTGGCGTTCAGCAGACCGAACCCGGTGATGAAACGGAGGAAGTCGCGCGGCCGCAGCACCGTCGGCCGCCGCAGCACCGCGGGTGCCGGCCGGTCGAACGCGAACGCGAGCTGCGCCACGTCGAAACACAGGTTCTGCACCAGGACCTGCGCGGGAAGCATCGGCAGGAACGGCAGCATCAGCCCCGCGGCGAGCATCGCGATGACATTGCCGAGGTTCGACGAGAGCGTGATGCGCAGATACGTGGCGATGTTGCCGCTGCAGTGCCGGCCCGCCGTGATCGCGTGATCGATGGCCGCCAGATCCTTCTCGGCGAGCACCACATCGGCGGTCTCCCGCGCCACGTCGACCGCGTTGCGCGGGCAAATGCCGACATCGGCCGCGTGCATCGCGGGCAGATCGTTGACGCCGTCGCCGAGAAAACCGGTGGTGTGCCCGGAGGCACGCAGCGCAAAGACGATCCGGGCCTTGTGCTCCGGCGTGCAGCGGGCGAAGACCGTGGCCCGGTCGGCGGCATCCGCCAACTCCTCGTCCGACAGCGCGTCGATCCGAGCCGCGGAGACGACTTCGCCCGGGTCGAGGCCCAGGTCCCGGCAGGCGCGGGCGACCGTCCCGGGATCGTCGCCGGTGAGGACCTTCACACAGACGCCCCGGTGTTCCAGCACGCCCAGGGCCTCCGCGGCGCTCGGCGTGAGCGCGTCCCGCAGAGCGACGAAACCGAGGAAGGTCAGCCCCCGCTCGTCGGCCGCCGTGTACGCACCGAGTCGGGCGGGCCGCTCGGTCCGGGCCACCGCGAGCAGCCGCAGGCCGTTCGCGGACTCACGGGCGGCCAGGGCCCTCAGCCGGTCCCGTTCGTCGTCGTCCAGGGAACAGCGGTCGAGCACCGCCTCCACCGCCCCCTTCGTGACGAGGGTGTGGACACCGAGCCTCCCAGGACTGCGTACGACGGCGGTGCCCAGCCGCCGCACCGGATCGAACGGCAGTGCGGCCACACCGTCGTACGCGGACAGTGCCTCCTCCTGCTCCTCGGCCGCATCCAGCACCGCCTCGTCGAGTGCGTCGGCTGCGGGCAGATCAGCGAGCTGCAGCGTCCACAGCGCATTGACCGCGGCCCAGTGCAGTACCTCTGGATCGGACTGGTTCGCTCCGTTCAGCGACCGTTCGACGACGGGCCTGTCCTGGGTGAGCGTTCCGGTCTTGTCCAGACACAGCACATCGATCGCGCCGAGATCATGCAGGGCCGGCAGCCGTTTGACGATCACTCCGCGGTTGCGGGCAAGCAGCGAAGCGCCCCGGGCCAGCGCCGTCGTGACGATCACCGGCAGCATCTCCGGAGTCAGACCCACCGCCACCGCGACGGCGAACGGCAACGTCTCCAGACCGCGGCCGCGCAGAGCCGCGTTGGCCATCAGCACCAGGGGCGGAGTGAGCAGCATGAACCGGATCAGCGTCCAGGAGATGCCCTGGACCGAACGGTCGAACGCACTCGTGCCGCGGTGGCGCGCCGAACGGTCGTACGCGGCGGCGAACCGGGTGTCCGCGCCCGTGGCCGTCACCACCGCCGTACCGCTGCCGGATGCCACGCTGCTGCCCTGGAAACACAGCTCTGGCCGCGCGAACAGTCCGGCCTCGCCACCGGGCCCGGCGCCGGGCGACCGGTCCCGGTCCGGAGCGTCGACGGGCTCTTTGGCGACCGGTGCCGACTCGCCGGTGAGGGCCGACTGATGCACGGTCAGGCCGCTCGCGCGCAGCAGCCGTACATCGGCCGGTACGAGATCTCCGGGACCGAGGCGGATCACGTCGCCCGGCACCAGCTCCCCGACCGGCAGCTCACGCGCCCACGGCACGGCATCCGGTCCGGTGCGGCGCAGCACGGTCGCGGTGGTCGCCACCAGCTCCCGCAGCGCGGCCGTGGAGCGGTCGGCCCGATGTTCCTCCGCGGAGCGCAACACACAGCTGACGACCACGAGCACCAGCGTCACCGAGGCCGTGCCCCATGAGGCCACCGCCGCGGAGACCAGGCCCAGGCAGAGGAGCACCGAGGTGAACGGATCCCGCAGGCTGCGAATGAAACGGCGGGGCCAGGAGACCGGACGCCAGGCCGGCAAGGTGTTCTCGCCGAACCGGGCCAGCCGTTCCTCCGCCTGCGTCTCCTGCAGCCCCCGAGGGCCGCTGTCGAGTGAACGGAGAACCTGCAGGGAGGTCGGCCCGGCGACGGACGGCGTGGGCGGCGCGACATCGGCGGCGGCGCTCCGGCCGGCCGCCGCGCTCGCTATCGGCACGACGACGGCGGACGGGTCATCGGGGTCGGTGCTGCCGGGACCTGCGGCGGCACTGCTCTCAGGCACCGAGCTCACGGAGGCGTACGGGCTGCTCGGGCGTGTGTCCGGCGCGTGCGGCGAGCTGGCCGACCATCAACCGGACGACGGTCACCACATCGGGGTCGTCGACCAGATACACCTGCCGACGGCCTTCGCGCCGTGACCGTACGAGACCGGCCAGTTTCAGCTTCGTCAGATGCTGGCTCACCGACGGCAGGGTGCCGCCCACCCGGTCCGCGAGGCCGGTCACATCACTCTCGCCCTGGGAGAGGGCCCACACGATGTGCAGCCGCGCAGGTGTCGCCAGCAGGCCGAAGGCGGCGGCCGCCTCCACCAGTACCTCCGCGGGCGGATCCGTGAAACCGCCGTCGGCAGCTGTCGACACTCTTGCTCTCCCTGTCAGCGTGGGCCGACTGCTCGCGCCCGAAGTCTCCAGTGTAGGCGCCGGACGTCTGCCGTCCGCGGGCCGTTCGCCGGAGAGGGAACGGGAGCGGACCTCAACGGGGTGGCCCGAGCGCTCCGTCCCCGGCCGACCGTCGCCCGACAGGGGCCCGGACCCGGCCACATGACGAAAGAGTGCTTGCCCGTACATGACCAGTGCGCAAGGCTTACGTGAAACGTGGGGCACGGGGAACGCATGAGCGGGGAGGAGCGAGGAAATGGCGCTGGACAGGGGACTTGACTGGCTTCTTGACGATCTCACGAGCAGGGTCGAGCACATACGGCACGCCTTGGTGCTGTCGAACGACGGACTGGTGACCGGTGCGAGCACGGGCCTGGCACGCGAGGACGCCGAGCATCTCGCCGCGGTGTCGTCCGGCCTGCACAGCCTCGCGCGCGGATCGGGGCGCCACTTCCGGGCCGGGAAGGCTCGGCAGACCATGGTGGAATTCGACGAGGCGCTGCTCTTCGTGACGGCCGCGGGCGAGGGCAGTTGCCTGTGTGTGCTGAGCGCGGCCGAGGCCGATGTGGGCCAGGTCGCGTACGAGATGACGCTGCTCGTCAACCGGGTCGGCGAACATCTCGGTGTCGCCGCGAGGCAGGCGGGAAGCGCAGGAAGCGACCCTGCCTGACCGGCGGACGGGAGTTGTCCACAGGTCGTGCGGGCGGTATCTCCCCGAGTTACGGTACTCACAGAGAGTAACCAAATCTCACGGGGAGTGCACCATGAGCGATACCGAAACGGTGTGTCGGGAGACCGCGCGCACGATGGCTGTGGGCACGGCGGCTCAGGAGCTTCAGCTGAAGCGCGGCGAGTTCGCCGTCGCGGTCCACATGGGTCTGGTCCGTGTGCTGGTGCAGCAGGGCGGCGGAAGGCCCAGGGTCCGTCGGGAGGAGGTCGACCGGCTGCGGTCGCAGGAGGGGTTCCCGGAGGTCCTGCGGGAGCGGGTGCGTACCGTCGGGACGGCGGAGGGGGCTCAACTGCTGGGGATCAGTCCGGGCCGCTTCACCAGACTGGCCCGCGCGGGATGCTTCACGCCGATCACCTTCTATCTCAACCGGTACCGGACGGTGGTCTGGCTCTATCTCGCCCAGGAGCTCGTGGAGTTCGCCGTCCGCGAACCCCGGCTTCTGGTGGGGAAGAGCCCGGAGTGGGTGCGTGGCCGGCTGGAGGGAGGTGCCGACTGTCGTGCGCGCGACTGGCGCTCGCGCAGGGTCGAACGGCTGCTGAGCTCCCTGGAGGATCCCTGGGCCCGCGCGGCGGTGCTCGCCGGCACCCTGGATCCGGTGCAGTTGGCCGAGGTGGTCGATGATCCGTACGAGCGTGCCTACCTCGCGAGGATCCGGCCCGAACCGGCCTTCGGGCCAACGGGATCGCCCATGGCGCGGGAGACCCAGGCACGCCTGATGCAGGCCGACGAACCGGACGAGATGCTGTGGCGGCGGGTCGGTCTGATCATGGAGCTGGACCACGCCCGGGAAGCTCGACAGGCTCCGCGGCCGGGTGACGAACGGCGCCCCCGCTTCGGCCGTGTGCATGGGCGAGGGCCTGATGGTGTGCGCGGGTTCGAGAGCGATGACGGACCTGAACCGGGAGTCGACGTCGGGGCCGACTGCCGTTCCGTGGCCGGCTGCGACGCCGAACCTGCCTCGGGGCGTGACCACGCTCCCGCGTGTGAACCCACCCCGGTCACCGAGCCCGCGTCGGCATTCGGCACCGCACGGGTGGCCGAGCGCGAATCCGTTCTCGGTCCCGTGCGCGATTCCGATCCGGTGGATGGGCCCGATTCCGGACCTGTTCCAGTGCCTGCAGCATTGCCGGAACACGCACTTGGGCTGCTCGCCCGGTTGGGGTTGCGCAGGCGCACGCCTCGACGGCCTCGCCGGTAAACGACTCGCGCCAGGAGTCCGGCGTCGACATCCTGGTCCCTATGCTGATCAGAGAAGCCACCGCCGAGGACTGGCCTGCGATCTGGCCGTTCTTCCATGAAATCGTGGCCGCGGGCGAGACGTTCACCTATCCGCTCGATCTCGGTGAGGACGAGGCCCGCTCCTGGTGGCTCCTCAGGTCACCGAACCGAGCGGTGGTCGCGGTCGACGACGCCGGGACGATCCTCGGCACGGCAAAGATGAACAACAACCATATGGGCAATGGCGGGCACATCGCCAGCGCGAGCTACATGGTCGATCCCCGGCGTTCCGGGCAGGGTGTGGGCCGGGCCTTGTGCGTCTACACGCTCGACTGGGCCCGCTCGTCGGGATTTCGAGCCATGCAGTTCAACGCCGTGGTCGAGACGAACACCCACGCCGTAGGGCTCTACCGGTCGCTCGGCTTCGAAATCCTGGGAACCCTGCCCGAGGGGTTCAACCATCCGGCGCAGGGATTCGTCGGACTGCACATCATGCACCGCACTCTGTGACACCGTACGGCGGTCCGCTCGGCAACCCTTGTGACCACCGACCGGCCACCGACCGAACCCTCTTGACCGCCCCTCGGTCCGCTCCGCGCAGGTAGCTGCTACTCGTTCGCACCGCAACTCGAGTGCCCCCCTTCGCACGCCGTGTCCGTCATATCCCAACCCCTTGCGACGGGGGCTCGGTTGTGACTTCGGATGCGCCATGGGGCGGGTACGCGCACCGTCGGCAGGGGCAGTACTGTGCGCCCCACCGCCATTCGGGCGATGAAACATATGCGGAGGAAGAATTTCATGACCATACCCAGGAGATCGCTGCGTGCCGCGGGGACACTCGCGGCCGCTGCGGTGGTCGGCTTGACCGGCGCGGTCCTCTCCGCCGGCCCGGCCGCAGCTCACACACCCACCTGGGCCGTGACCTGTTCCGAGGTGAGCCTCGACCTGACCGCCTACAACAGCAACGTCACCAACCAGGTGACCGTCACGGTCGACGGCAAGGACCTCCTGCCCACCGAGGCCTTCGGCAGGGAGTTCCACAAGAAGCTCGAGCTGCCCGAGCACGACAAGGAACTGACGGTTCACCTCGTCGTCAAGGCGGGCGACGGAGAGAACTTCTCGCGCGACGAGACCAAGCAGGCACCGGTGTGCGAGGGCACGACCCCGTCGCCCGCGCCCTCCGAGGACACCCCGACGCCCGCACCGTCCGAGGGGACCCCGTCGCAGGCACCCGTCGGCAGTGCCACGCCCAGCGAGGCGGCTTCGGAATCCGCACCCGCGGCAGCCTCTTCGAGCCCCGGGTCGTCGGACCTGGCAGAGACGGGTTCCTCGTCCGCCACCCCGATCATCGCCGGAGCGGCTGTGGCCGTCCTGCTGGCCGGTGGCGGCATCATGTGGTCCGTGCGCAAGCGTCGTACCGCACAGCACTGACGTAGGCCAACGGTCCTGCTGCGGGACCGTATCGGGACCGTCGGCCGGGGGTGTGCCGCCCCGTTCACGAGGCGGCACACTCCTCACGGGTGCCTCAAGTGTCGAGCCGGTTCCGGCGGGCTGCCAGGTGGACCCCGGTGGGAACGGGGCGACGCCCGGCACGGACGGCCTTCGCACCCCCGTTGCCCGGTCCCACGACGTGCCCCGCAGAATGACAGCGGAAGATCGTTCGCGAGCGGCGGGCGATACCGTACAGGGGCTGACCGGAGCACATTCATGAACCACGAAGATCCTGTTCTGCTGCACACCGAGGGACGCATCCGCCACATCACCCTCAACCGCCCGCGCGCCCTCAACGCGCTGAACCACGCCATGGTGCTGCGCATCGACGAAGCACTCGCCGAAGCCGAGGCCGACGACACCGTTGCCGCCGTCCTGATCACCGGAGCCGGGGACCGCGGTCTCTGTGCGGGGGGCGACATCCGGTCGATCCACGAGGACGCCCGCGCGGGCGGCGGCGCCTCATTGGACTTCTGGCGCGACGAGTACCGGCTCAACGCCCGCATCGCGCGGTTCCCCAAGCCGTACGTCGCGATCATGGACGGCATCGTGATGGGTGGTGGCGTCGGTGTTTCGGCCCACGGCGACGTCCGTGTCGTCACCGAACGCTCGCGCATCGCCATGCCCGAGACCGGCATCGGCTTCGTCCCCGATGTAGGCGGGACGCACCTGCTCAGCGCCGCGCCCGGCGAGCTCGGTACCCATCTCGCGCTCACCTCGGACGCGGTCGGCGCGAGTGACGCGCTGCTCTGCGGGCTCGCCGACCACTTCGTACCGTCGCAGACCCTTGCCGGGCTCACCACGGAGCTCGCCGCCTGCGGAACGGCAGCCGAGGTCGAGGAGACCGTCCGGTGCCATGCCGCACCCGCGCCGGAAGGTGAACTGGCCACGCACCGGGAGTGGATCGATTCCTGTTATGCGGCAGATTCGGTCGAGGAGATCCTCGCCCGGCTCGACAACAGCGGTGTTCCCGCCGCCAAGGAGTCCGCCGAAACGATCCTGGCCAAGTCACCCACCGCGCTCAAGGTGACCCTCGCGGCCCTGCGCAGGGCCCGACGGCTCGACAGCCTGGAAGCGGTGCTCGACCAGGAGTACCGGACATCCTGCACCGCCTTCACTCGGCCCGACCTGGTGGAGGGCGTACGTGCACAGATCATCGACAAGGACCGCAGTCCTCGGTGGAGCCCGGCCGGCCTGGCCGAGGTCACCGAGGCCGACGTCGCGCAATTCTTCGCGTCGTTGGGTGACCGTGAACTCGGCCTGGACAACGGCCCCCGTGTGACGGACTGAGACCGAGACGGTCCGCGACGGGGCGTGTCGCACCGGAACGGTTGGCGAGGACCGGAACGGATGGGGAGCGGCGGGGACCGCGGACCGGCTCAGAGATCGTTCGGGCCGGTGACGGTACGGAACGGCAGGCCGAGCAGATCGGCCGCGGCCCTGAGCTCCTTGGCACGGTGACCGGTGCAGAGCGTCCAGTGATGACCGATGCCGGTCGCGGACCAGGCATCGGTCCACTCACCGGGGTCGAAGCCGAAGTCGACGCGGGAGGTGGTGTTGCCGATCTCCAGCAGAGGCCCTGGGACGACTTCGCCCTCGGAGGCGACGAACGCGAAGGTGCCGTCGGCTTCCTGACCGATGCCGAACGTGGTGACGGGGCCGTGCTTGACGTCGAACTCGACGCTGACTCCCCACCCGCGCTTGCCGTGGTAGACACCCAGCCCCCGCAGCAGCGGATCCTTGGCGCTGATCGCGAGGTGGGCGGGGCCGTCGTGGCCCATCTCGACGACGCGGTCGCGGAAGTTGAGGGCTTGGAGCTCGGTGAAGGAGCCGCCGGCGCCGATGGTGTCGGCGATCAGCATGGCGAGGCTGGTGCGCAGCTCGTACTCCCCGGCCATCGGGACGCCCCGGGCCGTCAGTAGCGACGCGCCGAGGATCATGCCTGCGCCGAGCCGTTCGTGGATCTCGCCCTCCAGCCCACGGTGGTAGTACGCGAGGCTGTCGAGTCCGAAGTCCTCGACGAGCCGGTCCAGTCCGACCGACACCCGGGCGGCCCACGCGAGATCGTCCTCGTCGACGGAGTCGTCGAGGGTGAAGACCGTACGCGCCACCGCGACGCGCTCGACCGCCTCCTCGTCCGTCACGTCGGTGACGCGGACCCGCAGGTCGTCGAATTCGAGGACTTCGACATGCCCGCCGAACTGGGCCGAGACCAGCGTCATATCAGTGGAGACATCGAGCATCCCGGGATAGAGGTGGCCCATCAGCCCGTGCCGGCCGTGCCGCATCGCGCCCCGCACCTGCGCGGCGGAGATCCAGCGGCGGATGCGGCTCCAGGCGTTCTCGTCGTGCAGATGGCCGGATACGGAACGGAAGGGAATGCCGCTGCGCCGGAACACATTGGCGATCTCCGGCAACGGGCACTGTCCGCAGTAGGCCAGCCATTTGCCCGTGTCGGTGTCGGCGTGGTCCATCGCTTCGGTCGGCTGGAGGTCGATGACCAGTACCGGAGTGTGGGTGCGCTGGGCGATGGGAAGGACCATCGAGGCCGTGAGGTACGTCGTCAGGAACGTCACGACGATGTCACAGTCGGCCCTGCGCAGCCGTTCAGCCGCCGTGGCGGCCTCCGGAGGGTCGGAGATGAAGCCTGCGTCGACGACCTCGCAACCCAGCTCCTCGAAGCGTCCTGTCACGAAGCGCGCGGATTTCCGCAACCGGTCGAGGAGACCGGGGAACTGCGGCCAGTACGCGCCGAGTCCACCGGAAACCAGACCGACTCGGGTGCGACGTCGCGCCGTGCGGGCGAGCGCGCCGCCGGGCACGGCGGAAGAGACATCAGTCATGAGCTTCCATACCTTTCTTCGTGGGTTGATCGCGATCATTCGTAAGATCGGGACTCCCAGGGATGCCGGGTGTGGCTGTCATGCGGGTGCCGCGTTCGTGGCTTGAAAGGATTGGCCGCCTGGCATCCCGCGACGATTCGACTGCTGATCGGGATGCGCGAAACCGAGTCGCTCGTATGGACGTGACGGCGAGGTCGTCTGCTGGGACAGCACAGGAGAACGACGAAGGAGGCTCCGGTGCCCGAACTGTGGGCGGGGACGGACGCGGGTAAGCCCAGTCACAAGGCGTCACCGACCGGGGTTGACAACATCATTGGGAATTCTTCCTTCGTCGTCCATCGAGGGCCCAGGTACCTCCGGAGGGGGCCGGGCGCGCTGCCCGGGTGTCCAGAGCTCGGACGGGTGCCAGCCTTGCGGCAGCCCGGTCCCAGGCCCGCTGATCTCCCTGAGGGGTGTAATGGCGCAATTCCTGGGTCCGCGCGACGAGTCGTCGCATGTCCATGAGGTCGCCCACCAGGCCATGGGCGCGCGCCTGCAGCAGGATGTTGCCGAGCGCCGTCGCCTCGGCGGGACCGGCCGTAACGGGCAGCCCGGTGGCGTCGGCGGTCCACTGACACAACAGCGCATTGCGCGAACCCCCGCCGACGAGATGGATCCGGGTCAGTTCCCGCCCCGCCAGGCCGGCGGCCTGCCGCAGCGTCCTGCGATGAGCCAGGGCCAGGCTCTCCAGTACACATCGCACATACCCACCAGGACTGTCGGGCGGCACCTGCCCGCTCCGCACGAGGTGGGCGTCGATCCGCGACGGCATGTCACCCGGGGCAAGGAACATCTCGTCGTCGGGGTCGATCACCGCGGCGAACGGCCTGGTACGGGCCGCTTCCGCGAGCAGTTCCGCCAGGCCCGGAACCGTCCCCCGCCTGCCCCAGGCGCGGCGGCACTCCTCGAGCAGCCATAGGCCCATGATGTTGCGGAGGTGACGGATGGTGCCGTCCACCCCACGCTCATTGGTGAAGTTCGCCGCGCGGGACTCCTCCGTCAGAACCGGAGCCGACAGCTCCAGGCCGGCCAACGACCATGTACCGCAGGACACATAGGCGGATCCGGGCTCGGTCGCGGGCACCGAGGCGACCGCCGACGCCGTGTCGTGCGAGGCGACGGTCGTCACCGGCGTACCGGCGGGAAGACCGGTGTACTCGGCAACATGCGGCAACAGTGTCCCCGCCGGTTCACCCGGCTCACGCAACGCGGGAAACCAGGAACGCTCCAGACCCAGCCGGCCGATCAACGCATCGGACCAGGTCCCGGTGGACGCGTCCAACAGGCCGGTCGTCGAGGCGTTGGTGAGTTCCGCGCCCAGCGTGCCGGTCAGCCAGTGCACCATGAGGTCGGGGATCAACAGTATCGTCCGTGCCGCACCCCACTGGGCAGTCGCACGATGTGCCGCGAGCTGGAACACCGTGTTGAACGGCAGATGCTGCAACCCGTTGACGGCATACAACTCCTGCGCCCCGCATTCGGCCAGCACCTGCTCGACGGCCTTGCCGTTACGGCTGTCGCGGTAGTGGAACGGCAACCCGAGCAGCGCTCCGTCGGCATCGAGAAGGCCGTAGTCGACCGCCCAGGTGTCGATGCCGATCGAGGTGAGCGGTCCGCCACGCGCCGCCGCCCGCAGACCGTCCAGCATCCCCTGGTACAGGGCGAGCACGTCCCATCGCAGCCCGTCCGGCAGCCGGACGGGGACATTGCGGAAGCGGTGCGCCTCGGTCAGTACCAGCTCGTCGGGCCCGGCCCGGCCGGTGATCACCCGGCCGCTGGTGGCACCGAGGTCCACGGCCGCGAAGACCGTGCCGCTTCGTGACGTCACAGGCATGGAACTCTCATCCGGGTCGTCGGAGCGGGAGAGGTCATCGAAGGAACGCCGCGGCCACACCGGCGTCCACGGGGATGTGGAGGCCGGTCGTGTGCGTGAGGTGCCCGCCGGTCAGCGCGAAGACGGCGTTCGCGACGTGCTCCGGGAGCACCTCACGCTTGAGGATGGTCCGTCGGGCATAGAACTCGCCGAGTTTCTCCTCCTCGATGCCGTACGTGGCAGCACGCTGGGCACCCCAGCCACCCGCGAAGATTCCCGATCCACGCACCACCCCGTCGGGGTTGACGCCGTTCACCCGGATCCCGTGCTCGCCCAACTCGGCCGCCAAAAGCCGTACCTGGTGAGCCTGATCGGCCTTCGTCGCCGAGTAGGCGATGTTGTTCGGGCCGGCGAACACCGCATTCTTCGACGTGATGTAGACGATGTCGCCGCCGAGGTTCTGCTCCCGCATCACCCGCGCGGCCTCACGCGAGACGAGGAACGATCCGCGCGCCATGATGGTGTGCTGGAGGTCCCAGTCCCGGGCCGTGGTTTCGAGCAGCGGCTTCGAGATCGAGATGCCGGCGTTGTTCACGACCAGATCCACACCGCCGAAGGCCAGCACCGCGCTCTTGAACGCCTCGGCGATCTGCTCCTCGCGCGTCACGTCGACGGTCACCGCGACGGCCCTGTCCGGCCCGCCGAGCTGCTGCGCCACCGAGGCGGCGCTCCGTGCGTCGACATCGGCGACGACGACACACGCCCCTTCCGCGACCAGCCGGTGCGCGATGGCCTTGCCGATACCGGACCCCGCCCCCGTGACCAGCGCCACCCGTGTGGCCAGCGGCTTGGCCTCGGGCATCCGGCGCAGCTTGGCCTCCTCCAGCTCCCAGTACTCGATCCGGAACTTCTCGGACTCCTCGATCGGCGCGTACGTCGACACGGCCTCGGCGCCACGCATCACGTTGATGGCATTGAGGTAGAACTCCCCGGCGACCCGAGCGGTCTGTTTGTCCTTGCCGAAGGAGAACATGCCGACCCCGGGCACCAGCACGATCGCCGGGTCCGCGCCGCGCATCGCGGGGGAGGCGGGAGCGACATGACGCTCGTAGTACGCGCGATATGCCTCCCGGTACCGGCCGTGCAACTCCTTCAGGCGCGTCGCCGTCTCGGCCGGTGGGGCGTCCGCGGGCAGGTCGAGGACGAGCGGGCTCACCTTCGTCCGAAGGAAGTGATCCGGGCACGACGTGCCCAGCGAGGCGAGTCGTGGGTGCTCCGTACGGGACAGGAACTCCAGGACGGGCGCGGCGTCGGTGAAGTGGCCCACCTGCGGATGGTCGGTGGAAGCCAGAGAGCGGATCAGCGGTGCGAGCGCGGCGGCACGTTCGCGGCGCTGATCCGCGGCGAGGGGCTCCCGGCCCGCCCACACGGGCCCGAACGGCTCTGCCCGGCCCCGCTCCTGAAGGAATGTCTCGGCTGTGCGGATCATCCAGAGAGCATTGCGCTCACACTCGTCCGAGGTCTCGCCCCAGGCCGTGATGCCATGGCCACCGAGGATCACACCGACGGCCCGCGGGTTGGCCGCTCTGACCGCCGCGATGTCCAGGCCGAGCTGGAACCCGGGCCTGCGCCAGCCCACCCAGGCCACCTTGTCACCGAAACACTCCGCCGTGAGCTTCTCGCCGTCGGCCGAACACGCCAGCGCGATCCCGGAGTCCGGGTGCAGATGATCGACGTGCGCGGCATCGACCAGCGCGTGCATCGCCGTGTCGATGGAGGGCGCGGCACCGCCCTTGCCGTGCAGGCAGTAGTCGAACGCGGACACCATCTCGTCCTCGCGCTCCACCCCCGCATACACGGTCTTGAGGGCGCGGACCCGGTCCAGGCGCAGCACGGCGAGACCTGCCTCGGTGAGCGTGCCGAGATCGCCTCCGGATCCCTTGACCCACAGCAGCTCGGTCTCGCCGCCGGTGACGGGGTCGGTGCCGGTGGCCTTGACGGACGTGTTGCCCCCCGCGTAGTTGGTGTTGCGGGCGTCGGATCCGAGCCGATGGGCTCGCTCCAAGAGGGCGGCGACTTCGGGGTGCGTCGCGGGCGTCATGGGATTCCTTCGTGGTCGCAGTCGGGCGGAACCGTGCGGACGGGTGTACGGGGGAGTCGGCTGGGGCTCAGGCACCCCAGCCGGCTTGCACGCCACCGACCCGCGCGGCGGCGATGCGCTCCTGATTGCCCGAGGCGAGATACGCGGCGAACGGATCCCTGGCCAGGCCGAGCTCCTCACGTACCTCGGCGAGCAGCGGACGGACGTCGGTGTTGTACGCGTCCATCAGGACGCCGTTCGCGGCCAGGACGTCTCCGGATCGCTGAGCGGTGCTCAGTGTGTCCATGTCGATGAGCAAGGCCTTGGCGGTCGCTTCCTGTACATTGGCGACCGACCGGATCACGGCAGGAATCTTCGCCTCGATGTTGTGGCACTGGTCGAGCATGAAGTTGACGTTCGTCTCGGACTTCATGCCGCCGTTCTTCACCACCTCGTGCATGATCCGGAACAACTGGAACGGATCGGCGGCGCCGACCATCAGATCGTCGTCGGCGTAGAACCGTGAGTTGAAGTCGAAGGCGCCGAGTCTCCCCGCACGCAGCAGGAAGGCCACGATGAACTCGATGTTGGTGCCCGGCGCGTGGTGTCCGGTGTCCACCACGACCTGAGCCTTGGGACCGAGGTCGAGGCAGTGCGCGTACGCCGTGCCCCAGTCCGGCACGTCCGTCGTGTAGAACGCGGGCTCGAACAGCTTGTACTCCAGGAGCATCCGCTGGTCGTCGGACAGTCGCCCGTACACCTCGGCCAATGCCTCGGAGAGCCGGTCCTGACGGGCCACGATGTCATCCTGCCCGGGATAGTTCGTGCCGTCGGAGAACCAGAGTTTGAGATCGGGGGAACCGGTCTCGTCCATGATGTCGACGCATTCGAGCAGATGGTCCGTGGCCTTGCGGCGTACCTTCGGGTCGGGATGCGTGACCGACCCCAGCTTGTAGTCGTCGTCCTGGAAGACGTTGGAATTGATCGCGCCGATCCGCAGCCCGAGATCGGCGGCGCGTCGGGTGAGTGCGGAGTAGTCCTCGACCTTGTCCCACGGGATGTGCAATGACACCTTCGGCGCCACACCCGTGAACGCGTTCACCTGTGCCGCGTCCTCCAGCTTCTCGAACGGGTCGCGAGGCACTCCCGGCTGCGCGAACACCTTGAACCGCGTCCCGGAGTTTCCGTATCCCCACGACGGCGTCTCGATCACCTGGGACTTCAGGGCTGCCTTGACGGCCGACACATCAGACATGAACACCTCGCAAGCGGAGTCATCCAGCGACCGTGGTCGTTCGAACGGCGCATGAATCGTTTCACCTGGAACGTACGCTAGGTTTGCGGTTGGCCTTCGGTCAAGCCTCAAGCTAGCAGTCGGGTGCCCCCGGTTGCTTCTCGCCGGCTTGAATCAATTCAGCGCGCGGTCAGCAGGTCCGGCGTGGAGCCGATCGCGCGGCGGGTTCGGCCCGGGCCGATCACTGTCGATCGCGCTCGGGACGGCTCAGAGGGTGCAGGGTTCGCCGACTCGATTCAGAGCATGGTGGCGCATCGGTGGGGCGAGGTGAAGAGCGACGGCGCGACGACTCAGGACCGGCAGCCCCTGGAATGTTGGACCGTCGGCCGTTCTCGGGCCGCCCTCTCCCCGTCCGCGCACCGCCGGACGGGGCCGGCCCTGCCCGTCCGTCCGGCGCCGGAGGGCACCGCGACGGCGATGCCGTCCAGCGGCCTTGTTCGACGGGTGCGTTCAGCGACCGCGGCCGGACATGCTCGGTTGAAGTGAGCGCACCAGATCGAAGAACCGGGATTCGTTGCCGCAGAGCCCCGCACGCTCCAGCGCGCCGTCGGCCTCCGCGATCGGCGAGGCGAGCATAGGCATGTACATGGGACCTTCGTCAGGCTCCGCGAGCGCCGCCCGAGTGGCCTGCAGCAGTCGGACATACGCCTGGGCCGCGGCGAGTTCGTCATTGCGCATCTCAGCATCTCCCGGTCAGAGGTGTCGGACCCACCAGCATCCCCCATGGGTCTGACAATGCCGGTCCATGCGGCGCGGTGCCGGGGCACGCGAGCCCGGCATGGTCCGAACGAGAGGTCTTTAGTCGCCGTTCGGTGGTCCGACACCGGCCGGTGGCTCGACCTCCAGAAACTTTCTTCGGCGTGGCCCGCGGTACAGCAACACTGTCCAGCCCAACTCCCGCAGCACAGCGGCGCACCGGGCCAACTCGCTCTCCTCCGCGTGGGCGGCCCCGCTGCCGGGCGGGCCGAGCCACTCGACCCTTACGCTGCCCGCCGACTCGCCGTGCTCCAGACGATAGCCCGTCGCGATCCGCAGGCCTGACTCGTCAACGGCCGAGGAGGCCAGACCCGATGCCTCCAGGGTCAGGGCGATGGCACGTATCGGCCGGAGGGTCTCCCATCGCGCGGGTACGCTCTCCGGGCTGTCGAGCCCGGTGTTCGTCAGCCGCCGGATCTGCAGCATTCCCTCGAACGCCGTACGAACCGAAGCGGCCCGCCTCGCGTCCGGTACCGGGGCCGTCGGCCCGTCCCCGGTGGCCGGTTCGAAACCGGTCCCGTTCTCGCTGTCCATCAGCGCCCCTCCGCCCGTGCCGTACTGCTGCCAGTGTGCGTCGACCCACTGACACCGGCTCCGACGCGGCCGGTCTGTCGACCCGAATCATGCCGACACCACCGCACCCGACGGCCCCCGGTGACACCCGCGGAGCGTCGCCTTCACCGGACGGCGACGACCCGACGCCGCCGAGGACCTTGCCCGGGTCGAGGATGCCGTGCGGGTCGAGCGCAGCTTTCACCACGTGGTGCATGCCCAGCGCCGCGGAGCCCGGTTCCTTGTTCATGCCGCGCATCTGCAGCAGCCCCACGCCGTGCTCGCCCGTCACGGTTCCACCGAGCGGCCAGGCATGCCGGAGCCGTGAGTACCCGCCGGGCAGGGATGTCGCCGACTGGTGAGTCCGCCACGTCCGTGGACACCTCCTAGAAAGATGCAACACCCACCATTGTCGCGCGCACGGATTCCGGACCGGATCGGGCCCTCTGAGCCCGGCATGCCCTTCCGGTCACAGCGCTACACGGGGGCGAAGCCCCGCCGATAGTGATCGCGCAGAACGGCCCGGCGATGTGGTCTCTTCACCGTCCCACCGGCGTTCACCGAACTGGAGCCACAGAGCAGCATCGTCGGCGTACAGGGCGGCGAAGGTGCCGGTGCCGTGCGGCAGGACATGGACGAAGCCATGACAGCGGCCGGAGGCCGGGACGAGCAGTCCGAGGCCGGGTCCAGCGCCCACACGAGGCCATGACGGTCGTAGTCCTGCAGCACTGTCGTGGACATCAGTGACGCGGCTCCAGGCCGAGCTCCCGGGGCATGAAGAGGCGCTCTCTTCGCCGAAGTGACAGGGCGAGAAGGACGCTACGGGTGCCGGAGCCCCCGGGAGCGATCATGAAATCGGCGCGTACGGGTGACGAATCCCGCTAGGGTTGACCGTCCGGCAGTTCCGCACCCCTTCCCCAGCCCGGAGGATCCACACACCGTGCCCGACCATGTCCAAGGCCCCGGCGCCGGTCGCGCCGACCGTGACGCGCTTCGCGCCGACTGTGCGAATTGCTTCGGTCTGTGCTGCGTCGCACTGACCCTGACCCGGTCCGCGGACTTCGCGATCAACAAGGATGCCGGAAAGCCCTGCCACAACCTGCGGGAGGACTTCCGCTGCGGCATTCACACCGAACTGAGGGCCCAGGGCTTCCAGGGCTGCACCGTCTACGACTGCTTCGGAGCCGGTCAGAGGGTCTCCGTAGAGACCTTCGGCGGGCAGGACTGGCGCCGGGCCCCCGGGACCGCTCAGCAGATGTTCCAGGTGTTCCCCGTCATGCGACAGCTCCACGAGCTCCTCTGGTACCTGACGGAAGCGCTGTCCCTGGAATCAGCACGCTCCCTCCATGGGGAGATCCGTCGCAGCCTCGACGAGACGGAGCGCCTCACCCACCTCCCGGCGGACGCGTTCACGGAGGTGGACGTGGCAGCCCACCGTGACGACGTCGCCGCCCTCCTGCTCCGTACCAGCACACTCGTCCGAGCCACGGCGCCCCGCAGGAAAAAGCGCGACTACCGCGGCGCGGACCTCATCGGCGCCAGGCTCAAGGGTGCCGATCTCCGGGGCGCCGATCTGCGTGGTGCGTATCTCATCGCGGCGGACCTCACGGGTGCCGATCTGCGTCTGGCCGATCTGATCGGGGCCGACTTCAGGGATGCCGACCTGTCCGGCGCCGACCTCACCGGAAGCCTCTTTCTCACGCAGGCGCAGCTCAACGCGGCCAGGGGTGACGCGGCGACGAAGCTCCCGCCCTCGCTGAGTCGCCCCACGCACTGGAAGCGGTGATTCCGCAGCCGGACGCCGCCATCGGGCACCCGGACACCATCCGCGCCGCACCCGGGTGCACCGGCCTCGACCGTGGGGCACCACCGGAGCTTGTGGTTCGTTGCACACTGCGGCGTACCCGGAACGCCTTCGACGACCGGACCGAGGAGTCCCGCACATGTCCAGCAGCACCGACCTCAGCCGCACGGAGCGGAATCGCGCCGACGGGAGCCGCACCCACCTGATCGAGCGGCTGATGGAGCAGTTCCCGCACGTGCCCCGGGAAGCCGTCATCAAGGAGGACCTGCTGCGCGGCGGCGTCGCGTTCGACGAGTCCGCGCTCAGCGACAACGAGAGTGGCGAGGTCAAGCCGAAGTCGTACTTCATCTTCTCGTTCGACCACGGAACCCTCCCCGAGCTGGGCGCTGCCGCGCTCCGGCGCCCGCCGGAGGAGATCGTGCTCACCGGCGGCCCGTACGAACTGCGCAGGACCGTGGTGTCGGTACGGGTCAATCCGGCGTCCCCGTACCGCGTCGCTGCCGATGACGACGGCGTGCTCGGGCTCTACCTCGACGGCCGGCGGATCTCCGACGTCGGCCTGCCGCCGATGCCGGACTACTACCGGCACACCCTGGAGAACGGCAAGTCCGTGATGGAGGTCGCGCCCACCATCCAGTGGGGCTACCTCGTCTACCTGACGGTATTCCGGGTCTGCCAGTACTTCGGCGCGAAGGAGGAGTGCCAGTACTGCGACATCAACCACAACTGGCGCCAGCACAAGGCGGCGGGACGCCCCTACACCGGTGTGAAGCCGGTGGAGGAGGTCCTGGAGGCACTGGCCATCATCGACAAGTACGACACCGCGAAGACGTCCACCGCCTACACCCTCACCGGCGGTGCGATCACCTCCCACATCGGGGGCCGTGACGAGGCTGATTTCTACGGGCAGTACGCCAAGGCCATCGAGGAGCGTTTCCCCGGCCGCTGGATCGGCAAGGTCGTCGCCCAGGCTCTGCCCAAGGCCGACGTGCAGCGCTTCCACGACTACGGCGTCCAGATCTACCACCCCAACTACGAGGTGTGGGACCGTCGGCTCTTCGAGCTCTACTGCCCCGGCAAGGAGCGTTACGTGGGGCGCGACGAGTGGCACCGCCGAATCCTGGACTCCGCAGAGGTCTTCGGTCCCCGCAATGTCATCCCCAACTTCGTCGCGGGTGTGGAGATGGCAGAACCCTTCGGCTTCACGACGGTGAAGGAAGCCATCGAATCGACCACTGAAGGCCTGCGGTTCTTCATGTCGCACGGCATCACCCCGCGCTTCACTACCTGGTGCCCGGAACCCACCACCCCGCTCGGCAGGACCAATCCGGACGGGGCGCCGCTGGAGTACCACATCCGCCTGCTCGACGCCTACCGCGCGACCATGGAGGAGTACGGGCTCAGTTCGCCTCCTGGCTACGGGCCGCCGGGGGCCGGGCGCGCGGTCTTCTCCGTGAGCTCCTTCATGGACAGTCTTCCGCCCCGTCCGGGCGACGACCAGTAGCAACGGGCCCGTCTCCGGAGCCGTCTCGGCTTCGGAGACGGGCCGGGCTGTCGCATCGCGTCCCCCAAGGGTGCCGGGTGGGCACGGGGCGACCCCGTCGACCGGCGACGCCCCGTCACATCAGGCGCGCCATTCCGCCGTGCGCTCCGCGGAAGCTGCGGCGAGTGCCTTGGTCACGGCCTCGGCGTCGCCCTGGTGCCCGTAGACGGGCGTGCCGGGCTGCTGGTGCCAGGACTCGTCGAGGCTGCCCGCGTCCACGGTGTCGAAGCCCAGTTCGTCGATGAGGTCGCGCACGACCTGCTTGGCCGCCGCGTCGTCGCCGGCCACCGGCAGCGCCTGACGACCCGGGCTGCCCTTCGGGCGGCCGTTGTCCAGGATGTCCTGTGCGTACGTCCCGTTGAATGCCTTGATCACCGGGTGGCCGATCTGCTGCTCGGTCCAACGGCTTTCCGGCAGACCGTCCTCGATCGCGCCGATGCGGCCGTCACGTTGCTGCGGGTAGTAGTTGCCGGTGTCGATGACCACGGCCCCCTCCGCAGCCTCGGCCAGGAACCCTGAGGGCAGAAGGGGGACGGCCTTGAGGGGGACGGTGACGACGACGACCTGCGCTCCCCGAGCAGCCTCCGCGGCGGTGACCGGTGTGGCTCCGGTTTCTTCGGCGAGCGCGGCCAGCGTCTGCGGACCGCGCGAGTTGGCGACGGAGACGTCATGGCCGAGCGCGGTCAGGCGCCGGGTGAGGTTGCCGCCGATGTTGCCCGCTCCGATGATGCCGATCTTCATGGATCCGACCTTCCGATGGTGCGTGCGGTACGTGGTGAGCTCTCGCCGCTTCACCAACCATCCTCCGCATGTCCCTATTCCGGGTATTGGCAAAACGATTCGCTCGTTCACCGGAAGGATGGGACGGGGTGGCTGCGGGCACCTACAGGAAGACAACCGGAATCACCGTGCCCATGTGGAGGGGTGCCCATGCTGCATGGCATCGATGTCAGCTCGTATCAGTCGTCCTTCGACACGGACGGACTGGACTTCGTCCTCATCAAAGCCACCGAGGGCCGTTCGTACATCAATCCGCAACTGAACTCACAGGTCAAACGTGCCAGGGACGCGGAGTGCGTGGTCGGCTTCTACCACTTTCTCTGGCCGGGCAACATCACGGCTCAGGCGGAGTACTTCCTGAGCAAGGCCCCGGAGAAGGAAGGGGACCTGCTCGCCGTCGACTGGGAGGAGAACGGCGAGGGCACACGGGCGAGCAATGCCGAAAAGGACCGCTTCATCCGAGAGGTCAAGCGACTGCGTCCTCACCACAAGGTTCTGCTGTACTGCAATCGCTACTTCTGGCTGAATCACGATACGACTTCGTATGCCGGGGACGGCCTGTGGATAGCCGATTACGCGGCTGCGGGCAAGCCCAGGATCAAGGCGTCCTGGCGCATTCACCAGTACACCGACCAGCCGCTCGACAAGGATGTTGCCGCCTTCTCCTCACGGGCCGCCATGCGTGACTGGGCTCGCGGGTAGCGGCACGCGCGGGCTGCGAGGCCCGCGCTCGGGCATCGGCGATCGGACGCACGGCGCTGGGCACCAGGCCCCGAAGAAGGGCGGGGGCGGGGGAGTGGGGCGAGAGCGGATCGGAGAAGCGAAAACCAGCCATCCCGAATAGCCTGTTCCGAGGCTTCTGTCACCTCCGCGGCCTCGGGCGGTGGCTGATCCGCCGGACGTGCCCGATCTGCCCGAACGAAGCGGAGGAGTGTCCATGAAAGCCGCCGTTGTCCGCAGTTTCGCAGAGCCGCTGGTGGTCGAGGAGAGGCCCGTGCCGTCGCCCGCCGCCCATCAGGTGCTGGTGCGGATGGAGGCCTCCGGGTTGTGTCACACCGACATCCACGCGGCGCGGGGCGACTGGCCGGTCAAGCCTGATCCGCCGTTCGTACCGGGGCACGAGGGTATCGGTGTCGTCGAGGCGATCGGTGCGCAGGTCTCCCATCTCGTGGTGGGGGACAGGGTGGCCATCCCTTGGCTCGGAGAGGCGTGCGGACGCTGTGACCACTGTGTCACCGGCTGGGAGACGCTCTGTCTGAAGCAGCGGAACAGCGGCTACTCCGTGGACGGCAGCCATGCCGAGTACGCGCTGGCGCACGGAACATATGTGGTGCCGGTCCCCGACGGCGTCGACCCGTTGGACGCGGCGGCGCTGACCTGTGCGGGCGTCACCACGTACAAGGCCGTGAAACTGTCCGGCGCGCGCCCGGGGACACGCGCGCTCATCTCGGGCATCGGCGGCCTGGGGCATCTTGCCCTGCAGTACGCGCGCATCTTCGGCGCCGAGACGATCGCTGTCGACGTCACCGATGAGAAGCTGGCGCTTGCCCGTGAACTGGGCGCCGACCACGTCATCGATGCCCGGGTTCAGGACGTTACGGAGGAGACGCAGTGGCTGGGTGGGGCGGACGCGGCCATCTCGCTGGCGGTGAGCAATGAGTCGTTCGTTGCCGCGTACGGTGCTCTGCGCAGGGGAGGCACGCTCGTACTGGTGGCACTGCCCGCCGAAGGCAAGCTGGAACTGCCCGTCTTCGACACGGTGCTGAACGGTAAGAAGGTCATCGGTTCGATCGTCGGAACCCGTGAGGATCTTGCCGAGGTGTTCCAGCTGCACCGGCTCGGTCGTACACGTGTGGTCCGCGAGAGCCGAGCGCTCGAGGACATCAACACGTCGATCGACGACGTGCTGGCAGGCAAGGTTCCGGGGCGTCTCGTCTTCGACATGCGCTGACCCGGCCGCACGCGGGCGGAGCGCGGCGGCGCACCTGCGTCCCGGCTGCGGTGTTCCGGCAGGGTGTGGACAGCTGCCACCCGGGTTCGCATCGCTCGGTACGGCTGCAACCGTCCGGTGCCGCCCCCACGCGGGAGCGGGCGGCACCGCATCGTGGAAGCGGAAGCGCCTGGTGGACTCGTCGACCGGCAGGCGCGAACGCGAGGCGCCCATGACGTACTCGGATCAGTGGGTGAGTACCTATCATTGGTCGAGGCCTAAGATGTCGTCGATGAGCGAGACCCCGCCCAGCCTCCTGGGACTCACGACATATTTGTTGTCCAAGACCGGCAAGGCCGCGCGGAGCCGGCTGGCGTCGCGGCTGGCCGAGCGTGATCTGAAGCTCTGGCACATGGCGGTGCTGTCGGCGCTGGTCGATTTCGGCCCCCATGTCCAGCGGGAACTGGCGGCACGGCTGGGGATCGACCGGAGCGACATGGTGAAGATCGTGGACGATCTCGCACTCGTCGGACTCGTGGACCGGGCTCGTGACACCACCGACCGTCGTCGTGTCACCGTCACCTCCACCCCGGCCGGTCGGAAGGCGCTCGCGGAGCTGCAGGGTGAGGCCATGGCCGTCCAGCGGGACCTGCTCGCTCCCCTGACCGGCAAGGAACAGGCCCAGCTGGCGGGGCTGCTGAGGCGAGTCCACGCCCATGCCCATGAACTCTCCGAAGAGGCGCGGTCTGGTCGTTGAGCGATTCCCGGGCCGGTGCGGCACGTGCCAGGTGACCGCAGCCGCGGCTCAGCCGCCTCGTGGCCGTGCGCTCGGGCGCGGGATCGACTCCTTCAGCAGGCCGTCGCCGCGACCTCCTGCCGAACAGGCGGCAGTCGCACTGACGGCCATGCGGAGCGTCCCGGCCCGGAGGGTGCATTGGCATGGACCTGATGATGCTGCTGGGCTACAGTCCCTTGCGGCACAGTCTGAGAGCGCTCTCAGCTGAGACGTCTCGGGCGCCTGCTGTTCCTCCCCACGATGTCGGAACAACAGAAGGGTCATTCCGTTGAGACGCATGACAGCCTTACGTGCGAGTCTTGCCGCCACTCTGGTCGTCGGAGCCTGGGCGACTGCAGGTCTCGCCTTCGCCTCCGCTGTGAACTCTCCGTCCACAAACTCTCCGTCCACTCTTTCCCGTTCCGATGCCGCCGAGGCGCCGGCGTCCGACGGGTTGATTTCTGCCATGGGCAGGGACCTCGGTCTGACGGAAGGCCAGGCCAAGGCGCGTCTGGCCGCCGAGAAGACGGCAACTGCCGTACAGCGCACAGCGCGAAGGGCCGCCGGAACGGCGTACGCCGGTTCCTGGTTCGACCCGGACAAGGGGAGGCTCACTGTAGCCGTCACCGACGCCGGGAGGGCCGACGCGGTGGGTGCGGCGGGCGCAGACGTCCGGCTGGTGAGTCACAGCGCGCGGCAGCTCGACGCGACCAAGGAGCGGCTCGACGCACTGTCCGCACCGGACGGCGTCAGCAGCTGGCACGTCGACCCGAAAGCCAATCGGGTCGTCGTGAACGTCGTCTCGTCCGCACAGGATGACAACGATGTCCGAAAGTTTGTCGAACGGGCCCGCGAGGCCGGCCCGGTCCTGGTGAAGCAGACCTCTGAGGCGCCCAGGACCTTCTCCGCGGGGACCGTGGGCGGGGATCCGTACTACACGGGCAACGTCCGGTGCTCCATCGGCTTCTCCGTCCATGGCGGCTTCGTCACCGCAGGACACTGCGGCCGAGCGGGCGCCGCGGTCAGCGGTTGGGACGGCTCGGCCATCGGCAACTTCCAGGGATCGTCCTTCCCCGGTGACGACTACGCCTGGGTCAGTGTCGGCAACGGCTGGTGGACCGTACCTGTGGTCCTTGGCTGGGGCACCGTCTCCGACCAGCTGGTCCGGGGCTCCGCGGAGGCACCCATAGGTGCCTCCGTCTGCCGCTCCGGTTCCACGTCCCATTGGCACTGCGGAAACGTACTGGCCACGAACGAGACCGTGAACTACAGCCAAGGTGCGGTCTACCAGATGACGAAGACGAGCGTCTGCGCCGAGCCGGGTGACTCCGGCGGATCCTTCATCAGCGGAGACCAGGCACAAGGAGTCACTTCGGGCGGCTGGGGCAATTGCGGCGGCGGTGGAGAGACCTGGCACCAGCCGATCAACGAGATATTGAACCGGTACGGGCTGACACTGCACACCGCCTGACCGCACGCGGGCCGGCCGGACGGTGTGCCGGCCGGCCCTTCGTGCAGGACCTGTAGCGACCGGGGATTCATCGTTCCGGGGCGACAGGCCTGCCCGCGGTCGAGGGTCCCGGGTATGTGAAGCGAGCGGCGCGGGGCGTCACACGACGCCGCAGTCGGAACGAGGGGGTGTCCTTGCCGGGACGGGTGCCGCAATGGCATGGGGGCGACGACGGCCTGCCGGGACTTGGGCGAATCGGGGCCACCGGCCCGGGTGCGGGAGCGGAGACGGCCCGTTGCGATCCACGGCACCGGGCCCCGCTCGCTGATCCGGCCTGATGCAAACGAAAGGGCCCCTGACGCGCTGTCGTGCATAGCCTTCCGGATGGGCCCTGCGCTGTGCGTGACCGGTTCGACGGCGTCGGACGGCAAGTGAAGTGCGTCGGACGTGGGGAAGTCACCACGTCCGCACAGCCGGTTCTCGGCGCAATCGCCGTCCTGGAAGGTGACCGGCAAGCCCGTGGTGGACGCGGTGCGGATCTGTGACCGCTCCTGCCCTCCTGTGGAACGTCCGTGGTGTCCCTGCGCTGCGCGCCCGGGGTTTCGCAGTGGTTGTCCAGGCGGTTGTTGCAGGTCGGGGCGTGAGCGGTGGGCGTTCGGAGTGTTGGCGTGACGCGGTTTCGGCAGGTGTCAAAGACAGACACGCTGGCGCCAGGGTGACCCGGAATCAGGAAGTCGCCCGGACAGACCAACCAATCATCAACTCGCTGATTTTTCAGTCAGGTTGGACATTAATAATATTATCCGGAAATAGCATTTGGCGTACTCCTTGTCCCCCAATGGGGGATCCACCCCCCTTCACCAATGCATCCGATATGACAGGTATGTGGACCGTCAGTACGTTCAATCACGGGTCGACTGCTCAGTCGGCCTCTCTGAGACAGGAGAAGTGACATGGTTACCCGTTCCACCGTTGTTACTGCCGCGGTAGCGGCAGCCGCGGCCCTGGCCGCCACCGGCATCACCTACGCGTCGGCCGCCACTTCCGAGCCGGCTCAGGCCGCCCCCGTCGTCCAGCAGGCCGCCGCCCCCGTTTCGGCCCTCACCGGCGGCGACGCCGGCAAGGGCAACGAGGGCAAGGGCAACGAAGGCAGGGGCAATGAAGGCAGGGGCAATGAAGGCAGGGGCGAGGAGGGCCGTGGCTTCGAGCGCCGTGGCCACGAGGAGGAGCGCTTCGAGGGCCGGATCCACATCAACGAGCGCACCTACTCCGACGAGCGCGGTGGCTGCATCACCGTGGTCAGCGGCCTCGGCTCCAAGAGCCTCAACATCCGCAACGACAGCCGCCGGACCGTCGAGGTCTTCCGCGGGGCCACCTGCGACAACGGTGCCCCCATCGCCACCGTCGGACCTCACAGCTCCAGCGACGGCGTCTTCCCGGGCCACGTCCGGGGCGGCGTGTGGGTCCGCGACGGTGTCGTGGGCAGCTTCCGGGTGATCGACCACCGCCACGAGGGCAAGTGGTAACCGAGTCACTCGCCTGACACGGAACCCCGGCCCGCCGGAATCGGGCCGGGGTTCCCGCCCGGACACCTCTGTTCGGCCCCACAACCGACCAGCACCCGATGACGCACCACACCTGCCACGCCGAACCGGAAGCCGGACGGCGAGGCGTCGCCCGCCAGGCCGCAGCAGCCGGACCGGCCACCGGCCTCCGGCTCTCGGAACTGGACAGGCCCCCTCGGCAGGGCCCGGCGACCCGGGCGGCACGACGTGGCACCGGCGCGGCAGACGCCGTCCACGTCCCTGCCGCCCCGGAATCCGGTCACCTCACGACCGGTCACCCCGCGGGCCCTCCCGAGCCGGAGCGCGAACTCGCACCCCCGGCACGCCAAGCTGCCATCCGGCGGTCCACGCCCCGGCGATCAGTACCCGGAATCAGGCACCGCCGCTCAGAAACCCCGCACGCACAGCGTCGGTATCCCGGACCACGGACCGGCGTCGGCGAACCGTGAGGTCGTCAGGAACAGAGGGACTCGCGTGGTCGGCAGCAAACGGCAGTCCGCCCACACCTGTTCGACCCGGTCCAGGTCCCGCGGAATCCAGTCCACCGCCACACCGTCGACCCGCAGCCACGCACCCCCGTTCGCCCAAGGGCCCCAGCCTCCGGGCCGGCTACCCCCACATCGGGACCGGCCAGCCCGCGCAACGCGCCGAGGTCGAGCCCGCCCCGGTAGTAGACGCCGAGATCCCAGTCCGATTCCGGCCTGTGCTCTCCGCGCGCCCGGCTTCCACCGAGCAGTACTCCGATCACACCGGGCACCTCGGTCAGGCGGTAGGCCATGTCCTCGACAATCATCCGCATGGAGCGATTCTCGCAGCCGGCCATGCGTCGGGCCGGCCGATCACGCCGTCGGTCGTCGGATCCGGCCATGCGTGGGCTCCGCACGACCGGATTCGGTGCCCCTCGACCTCATGGGGTATCCGGCGGGTCCCACCGCTGGGCAAGCCTCGCGACCGTCACCCTCGAACCCTCGGCGCGCACCGCCAGGATCCTCGACGGCACACCCGCTGACATGGGTTCACGCGACTGGCGCACGCTCACCGCCGGATGACGCGGCGCCGTCGCGGCGGCGCCGGTGCGGGTGTCTTCCCGGGCGGGCGTGACCGCAGTGCCCGGGGTGTCGTTAACGGGCGGCGAACCCGTCGATGTCGCACGACACCCCACCGAGCCACCGCGAGGTCAGGAGAGCGTCGGCATGAACCACCACTACGACTCCGGTCGAACGGCGATCCTGCTGGTCGACCCCTACAACGACTTCCTGTCGGAAGGCGGCAAGGTCTGGCCTGCCGTGAGGAAGGTAGCCATCGAGGTCGGCCTGCTGGACAACCTGCGAACCGTCACCGCCACCGCGCGCGCCGCGGGCGGCAGGGTGTTCTTCGTACCCCATCGCCGCTGGCGCGAAGACGACTACGTCACCTGGGCCAACCCCAATCCCACCCAGCGCGCTCTCCAGCAGCGTCACACCTTTGCCCTGGGCACCCGGGGCGGTGAGTTCCACCCCGATCTCCAGCCCACCGACGACGACATCGTCGTCCACGAACACTGGGCCCAGAGCGGCTTCGCCAACACCGACCTGGACCTTCAGCTCAGACAGCACGGCATCACCCATGTCGTACTCATCGGCCTGCTCGCCAACACCTGCATCGAGTCCACGGCCCGATACGCGATGGAGCTCGGCTACCACGTCACCCTCGTACGCGACGCCACGGCCGCCTTCAGTACCGAGATGATGCACGCCGCACACGAACTCAACGGCCCCACCTTCGCCCACGCCATCGTCACCACAGCCGACCTCACCCGGCGCCTGGCGCCGGAGCGAAACGACCCGTGAGGAGGATCCGGCAGGTCAGCGGCGAGAGCGTCGGGCGTCTCCTGTCCGCCGCCGACCGGCCCGTCGCACGGGTCACGGTCTAGCGACTTTCGTTCGGACCCTGGGCGAGCGGGGCGCCCGACGGGGATTGTGCCGCGTCCGTCGCGGGGCGTGACACGTACAGCGTGGTGTGGAAGTAACCGTCACTCTCCTTGCCGCGCGGATCCTCACCGGCTGCGATGACCGCGGTGACCGCGTACTGCTGCTCCTGCGGGCTGGTGAAGCGGCGCTGCGGGAAGGTGCGCCCGCAGGCTTTCTCCGTGATGAGGCCGTACGCCTTCAGACAGTCGACAATGGGCTGGTAGGAGCCGGTACGTAGTACGAACGCAGCGACCCGCACGGGCCCCTGGACGTTCTCCAGGAGAGGTCGGAAGGTGCGTTGCGACAGAAAGCTGGTTCCGCCCGTGATGGTGATCAGACAGGTGCGCCGTACGGCCTGACGCAGGGCAGGGCCGGCCGGTGCGACCTCCAGGTTCTCGGCAAACCCGTCGTCCAGCAGGCCCACGGCACGAGCGTAGGAGACGGCACGGGGCGCGGCGTCGAGCCCGACGACGCGAACCGCGTCCGAGCGCCGATGAGCCGCGTAGAACGCCTTGTCCCACTCGATCAACTCGGCGGTGGTCATCGTGGTGGCCTGCGGGGACGTGTAGTGGGCGTACAGGTCGTTCCAGGTGAGGTGATGGTTGAGCAGGGCGGCGTTGAAGCCGTACGAGCAGCAGATGTCCAGCACCGTGTCCGGGCCTGCCGCGTCCTTCGAGGATCCGCATGTGTCGAGCATGTGCCGGAACACGCCCTGCGCATGGTGAGGGGTCTGGTACTCCCAAGGCCCCAGCGCACGGAAGTACGCACGAGGGTCCGGCTGGTCGTAGGTGTCGTCGAACGGGGTCATGCTCCCGGCGGTGGAGTGGGCCTCGTCCGGGGGGTCGCCGACCACAAGCGGTGGCGAGTCCTTCGGCTGCGCAGGGGGCATCACATGTCCCTTCTTCCCGGTCAGAACCCGTGTTCCTGAACCAGTCAACGCCCCACTCCGCTTGAGGGGAACAGGGCGGACACGAAACCAGCCAGGTGTCGTTCGCGAGATCAGCGCCACCGCCGCGTGCAGCAGTTGTTCCTGCCGCCCGCGCGGCGGTCGTCGTCTTGGACGGCCGAGCTCGGCCCCTTCCTCGCGCAAAGGTCCCGGAAGACTCCGATACCGGGCTTGGTGACGCCCGCCCCGGACCTATTCCAGCGCCAGCAGCGTCTCCTCCTGTACGGGTGCGGCAGGCACCCTCGGCGCACTGATCTCCAGGGTCCACAGGCCGGGGGGTACGACGGCGGTGGCGCGGAAGACGCCCTCCGCCGTGGGCAGCAGACGCCAGGCTTCGTCGGTGGGAGTTCCGTCGGGGGCGATCAGAGCCGCTTCCAGCAGCAGCCCGTCGTGTTCGGATACTGCCTCGATGGTGAAGGGTTCACCGGCCCGTACCACCTCGGGCACCTCGATGCCGAAGGAGACTCCGGAGGACTGGTACGGGCGCACGTCGAGAGCATCGAACCGGTCGCGCAATTGGCCGTGCAGGAGTTCGTCGTTGGCCAGAGCCGTGTGGCCGCGGGGGTACCAGTCCATGTGCGCCGTGTCGGGCCACTCGGGCGGAGCGGCCGACAGGCACCACACGGTCCCGTCCCCCTGCCAGCGGTCGTCGCCCTCGAACCGGTCGCGATAGCGGGTCTCACCGCCGGACAGGCTCAGCGAGACGTCGGTCGGCATCCCGCGGCCGCCGGCCGCGAAGACGCGGTAGGCCGGCCCGGTGCCGGCGGCGCGGTCGGCGGCGGCGTTCTTGCGGACGTGCTCGTCGAGCGTGCTCCGGAAGGCGAAGGCACGGCGGACCATCTCGGTGTCCAGGCCGGGGACGTCGACGGTGTCCAGGCGGGTTCCGTCGGGGTGGCCGGTCACGCACTGGTAGGTGGGCAGGAGTTCGTGGACGGACGGCATGCTGCGGGCGGCGCGCAGGAGTCCCTCGCGCAGCCGCCCGGGCAGGTTCAGCACCTTGCGGCGCGGCAGGGTGCCGGTCAGCGCCTGGACCGCCTTGACCGCACCGGCGTACGGGGTGCCGATCGTCACCATCGAGCGGGCGATCTCCCGGCCGCCGAGGACCTCCAGGTAGTACCGGGCCACCAGGCCGCCCATGGAGTGGCAGACGAACACCGCCTTGGGCTCCTCGACGGCGCCCGCGGCCCTGCGCTCCTCGCGCCATCGGCCCAGCTCGCGCTCGGTGAACTCCGCCAGGCGTTGTGCGGAGACCCGGTTGGACAGCCGCCAGTCATAGGGGAAGGTGACGATGCGCTGGTCGTGCTGGGCGGCGAAGTAGCGGGCCAGACGCTTGTAGGCGACGTGCGGCATGAGTCCGGGCCAGGTGCGCGGTTCCACCAGCAGCCCGGCAGGCCGCAGGGCGTGCTCGCCGTCGGGTTCGGCGCTGCCGAGCCCGTCCGGCAGGGCGATCCGGTCGAAGTACCGTTCGGTACCGAGCAGCACGCTGCCCGCCACGCCGAAGGTGAGCCTCCAGACGTCCTCGCCCCCGTTCCCTCCCGTGTCCCCGTCCGGGGTCCGCAGGATGCTGCCGAGGATTCCCGGCACGAAGATCACCAGGTCGTGCGCCATAGACGTGCGTTCCTTCCAGTGAGACAGGCCGATGCCGACCGAGGATCAGTCGGGGTCGGTGAGGCGGAGGAGGTCCATGCGGTCGAGGCCGACGGCGGCGACGTGGAGCCCGGAGCGCGCGGGCGCGGCAAAGACTCCGTGTACCGCGTAGCCGCGGTCCGTGATGCGGCGCGCGGGCTTGCCGGGGCTGTCGGTGGACCAGGTATGGATCTCGCGGGTGCGGGAGGCGGCCACCAGGACGGTCCGGCCCGAGGCTGTCGTCTCGAAGGCGAGGGAGTGGACGTTCGAAGGTGCGTCGGGCAGCGCGGGGTGGGCGCTCTGGATGTCAGGCGTGAACAGGAAGACTCCCGTTGAGGTGGCCACCGCGAACCAGGGCCGCTTGTCGGCGTCGTAGCTCCCTGCGAGGGCGTGGGCGGCCCCGCCGGTGAACCGGAAACGCCGACCGGGCAGTCCGGGCCGCAGTTCCGGCCAGATCCAGAGCGAGTCGCCCGCCGTGGCGGCCAGGTGGGGGAGGGCGCCCGGGGCCGTGACGACGACGAGGTGTTCCACCAGGCCCGTGGTGACGTAGTGGTCGGGCAGCGACTGCCGCTCCAGGACGTCCCATCGGCGGATACGCCGGTCGTCGGCGGCGAAAACCGACAGAGCCGCGCTGTCCCGGTGCAGGGCGACGGAGCCGAGACTCGTATCGCGTTCGCGATCCGGAACGGCCAGGGAGTACGTACGGCCCGACCGATTGCTCGCGGTCCGGGCGGGATCCAGCTCCCGGACCCGGACGCAGGGCCCCAGGGTGTCGTCCCGGCCGCTGACGGCGAGCCAGAGGCCGGCTGCGGGCTCCGCGTGCAGGGCGACGCCGGCGACGCGGCCGAGAGCCGGCTCGTCGTGCAGGTGCCCGCCGTCGAGGTCCCAGACGCGGGTTGCCGTCCCGGAGGCGAGGACGACGGCGCCGGAGCCGTCGGGCCGCGCCGCCACAGCGCCTACGTGCCGTCGGCCGGGGACCGGCAGCCCGGTTCGCGGGTGCGGAACGGCCGTCTGCGCGGGCGGATCCCAGACCCTGACCCGGACGCCGTCGGCCACGGCGACCTGACCGCTGTCGTCGGAGCGGAACACGAGCGAGGTCGGTCGGGTCCGATGGCCGGTCAGCGGTGGGAGTTCACGGCCGTCGGCCAGGCTCCAGACCCGGGCGGCTCCGCCGTCCAGGGCCGCTACCAGCGTCCGCCCGCCGCCCCGGCCGAGCGCGACGGCGAGCCCCGAGCGATGCCGCAGCGCGGCGGTGAACACCTGACGTGCCGTGAAGTCCCCATCGGCCGCCGTGATCCGCCACACCCGCAGGTCGGGCGGTCCGGTGCACAGCCCGACGACCAGAACGCCCGCCGCGTCCGGCGCCACGGCAAGGGCTTCGCACCGGCCGCCGTCCGCGCCGAAGGTCAGCAGCTTCCGGTGTGTCCGTACCCCCCACACCACGCAGCCGCCGTCACCGCCCGCGATCACCATCAGTTCCGGGTCGGCCTCGGCGCCGATCTCGGCGACCGCCACGGCGAGCGCCGTGTCGCGCTGGGTGGTGTGCTGTTGTGGCCAGGTCAGGAAGCCGAGGTGTCGGGGCTTGTTCTCCGTCCACTCCCAGATTCCGACCTGGGTGCCGACGGCGGCCACGACGATCTCCCGGTCCTGGTCCGCTCCCACCGCGACTCCGCCGACCCGTGCTCCCCACCCGAGTGGGCGGACCGCCTCGGCGGGGTCCGCGGGCCAGATCAGTACCCGCTCGGTGTCGGCCGCGACGGCGGCGATCGCGCTGTCCGCCCTGGCCGGAACGGTCAGGGCGTGCAAGCGGTTGACACGGTGTCCGGCAGCGACCGGGGTGAACCGGCGGAGCAGTTCGGGGCGCCCGCTCGCCAAGGGCCATTGCCATACCTGGTCGCCGGACCCGAGGACGGTGTCCCCGGGCGCCGGTGTACAGGCGAGAGCGCGGACGTCGCCGTAGGGGGCGCGCAGTTCCCTGTACGAGGCCTCGGGGTCGGCGGTGGTCCACAGGTCCTGCCACGGCAGGGACATGGAGCGTGAGGCCCAGGGCAGCAGTCGCGGGTCATGGCGCACGGCGGCGGCACGCAGCAGCGCGGCCCGCTGGAACGGGGTCCTGCCGAGCAGCTCCTCCGCGACGCGGCGGTAGAGGATGGTGTACGGAGTGGGCGGGAACGTGGTCTGATCGAGCAGAGGGATGAGCCGGGCGGGGTCGGCACGGATCATGAAGTCGGCGTTCTCGACGAGTTCGTCGAGCCGCCCCGCGGCCGCCGCGTGAGAGGCAGCGTTGCGGGCGATGTAGCTGTTGGTGTCGGGCCGCTCGTGGTAGAGCGTCTCATGCACCCGCAGCAGGACGTCGGTCATGGTGGAGTGCAGGTCGGCCGGAGTCGCGGTGGCGCGGACGCCGTCGATGAGGTGCTGGATCAGGGCCTTGTGATAGAGCCGGTACACCTGCTGGCCGTCATCGCCGTCGACATCGATGTGCGCACCGGCGACCCGCAGGATGCGGGGGATGTCGTCGCGGGTGTAGTGGTGGCCGGTTCCGCAGCGCTCGGCGAGGGCGTTGGCCGTGTCCAGCCAGATGCCGTCCTCGTCCGGCAGGCCCGCGCCCTGGGCGAGAGCGAGCGGAAGCAGCAGCCCGTCGGGCCGGCCGGGCAGGGTGTCGGAATTCTCGCCCGATTCGCCGAGGGCCGCGCCCATGTAGCGCAGTTCCATGGCGAAGACCTCGCCGAGACCGGAGACCAGGAGGGCCCGGAAGGCGGGGTGCTCGGGTGGATGTGGGGTATCGAGGCGGGTGAGGGCGCTGCAGTAGAAGCGGGCGGCGAGGAACACACCCTGGCTGCGGTCGACGACGGCCTCGGTGACGGACCGCAGCAGGTCCAGCGGGACGGTGCCGTCGGCGTAGGGGGAGGAGGGCTCGGTCAGCCGCCGGTTCACGTAGGCGGCCACGTCCCTGTCACGGTCCGGGTCCTGGTCGAGCTGGAGCAGGCCGGCTGCGTCGTGGATGAGGGGGTGTTGGCTGCTGCGGGTGTCCTCGCGGGTCCCGATGAGGATTTTGATCCTGCTGTGTTCGAGGAGCGGAGTGAGGACATCCGTGATGATCGAGTCCAGATCGGTGTCGTCCGCTTCGTCGAGGCCGTCGACGATCAGGCCGGTCCGGGGGCGTTGCGCACATTCGGTCGCCAGCGTTCCGACGGCCTGGCGGGTGTCGGTCCATCCGGTGGTGTCCAGGCCGAGCTGTGTGCCGATCTCGCGGGCGCAGCTCAGACTGCTGCGGCCCCGGCAGCCGATGACGGCGTCGATCGCGCCGACCAGGTCGGTCCGCAGCCGGGCGGGCAGGTGGTTGTGGCGGGGGGAGTCCTCAAGGGTCATGAGCGCTACTTGGCCGAGGAATGCCGATTTTCCGCTGCCGGGGCCACCTTTGACGACCATGACTCCGTTGTGGTGGGCGGATCCGAGCCAGCGGGCCACCCGGTCGAGCGGATCGCGGCGGCCGATGAACCGTTCGTCGTCGGCCTCCAGTCTCAGGCCGCCGAGGCGCCTGTGGGGCGTCGGCGCCGCGCTGGCCGCCGACCGGGGCGGGGCGTCGGCGACGAAATGGGGGTTGGTGAAGAACTTCGCGAGGCGTTCTCCCCCGTAGAGCCGGGCTGTCTGCATCTTGCCGGTGGCGGTGAGGTGTTCGGAGACGGCTTCCACGACGGCGGGTGCGTCCACGGCGTCCGAGTACGGACTCCACAGGGGCCGGCCCCGGCGGAAGGCGTGGGCCGGATTCCCGCACACCTCGGCCCAGCCATCCAGCCAGACGCCGACCTGGGCCCGACTCGCCCGCGCGGAGGTACCGGGCAGCGCGGCGCCGGCCGCCGTGCCCACGCAGCCGATGCTGCGGGTCGACGCGGGGGCGCCACCGGGCACCGGCGGGGTGCCCAGGGTGCGTTCGGCTTGCCGCACGGCGTCGTCCGCCCGCTGCGCAATGTCCTGGGCGAAGCAGGCGTCGACGATCACGAGGATGTCGCCCTTCATCGCGACGACGTGCCAGCCGAGATCGTCGCCGGTCAGGGCGCCGCTGGTACCGTCCGGGTTGCCCCAGTCCCGGCAGAGCAGCAGGGTGCGGCCGCTCTGGTGGCCGTGGCCGATCCAGTAGATGAGTTTGCGGTCGGCGGTCCCGGTGCGGATCGCGGCCAGGCCCTTCTCGATGTCGGCCTTGCTGCCGGTGATGACCGGACCGCCGGGTGTGAAGCCCAGAGTGTCGGCCAGTTGCCAGAACCGGTCGACGATGCCGCCGAGTTCGGGCAGGGCGGGGGAGCCCTGGATTTGCTCGGGATGGTCATACACGTCCACGCACACGACGTACGCCGCACCGCGATCCGGTATGCGCCCCACCGACGGCTCCCCCCTGAAGATTTCTGATGTTGCCCGAGCCAGGGGCGGTGTGCAACTGTCAACTCCCCTTTGTCACCCAGGGAGTGAGGGTTCCCGTGTCCGACCGCGACCTGTTCCGTATCGGCCCGCTCAGGACGCCGTACCACGTCTACGAGGGCGATGGGACGCGGCCCATCCAGGAGGACAACGTCCGCGTCTACTTCGATCCGGACACCTTCGTGCATGTGCCGGAGGAGGTGCTGCGCTGGCGCCAGGAGATCGAGGACGAGCAGCGCACACAGGCAGTCTCCGGTGCCGTTCGGCGCTGGAACCACCCGCGTTTCGCACTGGAGACCATCGCGGTCACCCGTAGCGACGAGTACGAGGACCCGATCGTCGAGCTGCGCTTCTCTCCCACGGACTACTTCACTTTCCTCGCCTCGCAGCAGTTGGACCGCAGCCTTGAGGAGGGCGAGGGGGCCGGGCTGACTCTGCGCGAGCACTACCTCGACGGGGCCGACCCGGTCACGGTGAACGGCTTCCTGTCCAGCAGTTTCGGGGTGAACGTCATCGTGATCACGGGGAAGGACAACAAGATGTTGTTCTCCCGGCGCAGCGCGACCGTGGGCGGCAATGCCGGCCGGTGGAACTCCTCCGCCAATGAGGGACTGTCCGGAAAGCATGATCTCAAAGACGGGGTCCCGGACCTGTTCGGCGCGGCCCGCCGGGCGTTGCGTGAGGAACTGGCCGTACAGGAGGAGGACATCTCCGGTGTGGAGCTGCTGTCCTTCGGGATGGACACCCGGCGGCACCAGTGGGCCGGTTGTTTCCGGGTGGTGCTGGCGGATCTGGGTGAGGACGAGCTGCGGGACCGATGGAGCCATGGTGTGGAGGACAAGTGGGAGCACAGCGAGTACGCGTTCGTGCCGGCCGAGCCGGAGCCCGTGCTCGACTTCCTGCTCGACCCGGAGCGGATCGATCTGTGGTCGGCGGCCTCGCCCAGTTTCTTCTACCACGCGATGGTCCGCACGATGGTGGAGCGGACGGGAAGTCCCGGAGCGGGCCGCTCCGCGGTCGAGCGCGCGATCGCGCCGGCCGTGGCGCGGGCCGCGGCCAAGGGACCGAGCGGCATATAGCGCCGCGTTCGTGATCCTGTTCTGTCTTCCAGGCGTGTGTCCGGGCGGTTGTTCGAAGCACCGCCGGTCCCGGTGGTTCGGGGCGTGGGTGCTCCCTACGGCCGTCGGGGGCGATGACGTCGGTGGTGACGTACGCGCCTTGGAACGTCGTGGCGCGCACGTGCACCCACCCACGCAATCCGGTCGCCTGAGCCCGCTCGAAGGCGGCCAAGGGCAGTACTCGCGTCCGCCAGGGAGATCCACCAGGACGGGCACCGCGCACAGTCCGGGGGAGCGCCCTGCGGCAGGAGTGTCTCCGTAGCTGCGACGCGTGGCCGTGACAGACCGGCGCGGCATCGTTTGGATCTTGCCGGGCTCGGGGCCCGGTGCCGCGCCTTGCCGCGTTGTCGTCGCTCGCCCTCCTTCCCCGAGGCCTCGGCTCCGTTCGAGCGGGGAGACCCGTCCGACTCCCTCCTCCGCCCTGCGATCTACGGCACGGGGCGCCGCTCGCTCATCCGGCCTGATCCGAACGAAAGGTCCTGGCCGCCGGATCGGGCCAGTACGTCGATGAGACGTTTGCGGACGACATTCAGCGCGGCGATCTTCTCCTCCACATCGGTGAGCTTGCGGGCGATGACTCGCGCGCTGGCGGGACAGACGGGAGTGTCGGCGATGTCTCGATCGAGGCAGGGGAGGAAGCCACGGACGTCATTGGCGGTGAGGCCGAGTGAGAGCAGCAGCCTGATGTTGCCCACCAGAGCGATCGTCGACTCGTCCTACTCCCGGTAGCCGTTCGGTGCTCGGCGGGGGTGGAGCAGGCCCTGCAGTTCGTAGTACCGCAACGCCCGAATGGTGGTGCCGGCCTCGTTCACCAGTTCTCCGATCGGTATCGCCCTGCCTTCACCCACCCGCGCTCAGCCCGCCGTCGACACGAACGACCGTACCCGTGGGGTAGCCGGCTTCAGGGCGCACCGCGTTCACGATCCACCAGGCGATCTCCTTCGGCTGGGCGATACGCCCGAGCGGGATCCGGGCCCAAAGCTCCTTTCCCGCGGCGGGTCAAGAAGTCCAGAGCCACCTTCGTGGCTCCGTAGAGCGAGTTCGCAGTGTTGCGCCCATACCGCAGAAACGACCAGCGACTCACGGATGCGGCGGCAGCGAGGTATTACCGTACTTCGCTTTCGACAGCGCCCGGTGCGGCGAGTTGCGAAGCCGAGGCGAGGGTCCGCGGAGGACTCCCCTCCTCCGCCAGCCGCGCCTAACCTGCATGTGTGACCATGGGGGACGAACTGCTCCTGCTCGCGACAGTCCCGGGCAGGCGACGTATACGGATACGGGCCGATGACCGGCTCCGGTTCGCTCTGCGGGCATCGGAGTTGGCGGATCTGGGCCTGGCCGGACGGATCATGGTCGGCCCCCGGCGGATCGAGGTGACGGACTCCCGGCGCGTTGAGGACCGTCGTCTCAACAATGTTCTGCGCAGTCTGGGGGCGGCTGCTCCACCACCGACCCTCAAGGACTGGCTGCGCCGGACACCGCGCTCCCTCACCACCGAGTACCTCTCCCGGCTTGAGGACCAGAAGGCGGTCCGGGTCCGCCGGTGGCGCGAGCCCGGCGGCCGTACCCGCCACGACATTCTCTCCGTCGACCTGCCGCGCCGCCGGGCGTTGCTGGCCCGTCTCGACAGCGTGGTCCGCCACGGCTCCACCATGCCGAAGGCCACCCGCGACGTATCCCTCGCCGTGCTCGTCCAGGCTGCGGGCCTCGCCCCTGCCGCCTACCCAGGCCTGCAGGGCATCACCGATCGCCGCCGTTTGGCAGCCCTTGCCGCGCCCGACCACCTCACGCCCACCACCGCGGGAACGGCCGCAGTTGCCGACGAGGAACTCGCAGCAGCACTGACCACTGGCGCCGGCGCCCTCACCCGCCGACTCCTCGGCGAGCTGAGCGACCTCTACGCCGACTTCACCACCGGCGGCCACGGCCTCGCCCACGACCTGGACCCGGGCGGTTGGTCCGGGGGAGGAGCCGGCAGCGGTCATCACGGCGGCGGGCACGGGGACGGCGGCCACGGCAGTTGGTGACCGACAACCGAGAGGCGCACAACTCATGTCGGAGCCCGGTGGTTCGTCGGGCGTTCGAATCCACGGAAACTGCCGAAGATCTGCTCGACGGGCCGGGTCCCCATGACGGTCTCTCCTGTCGAGCAGCTCGCGATTGCTGCGCGGAACGGCGCTCCCTTGCACCGGCGTTGACGGTGGAACGGCGCCGTTCGCCCGACCGGGGCAGCCGCCGAGCCCGCCGTTGTCGTCTGCGGCGTCCGCCGAGCGATCCTTCGCCCGAGTGGTGGTCATCCTCGGTGACTGGCCGCGTTCCACGGATGTCCGGGGATCCACGTACCGGCTACGCCGTGCGCCGGCGCCGCACCGCCCGCTGGATCACCGTGGGGACGAACCCCACTCCAACGCTGATCACGACTGCTCCTGCGGCCAGCAGAGTCGGCCGCTTGGGCCAGGGCGCGCCGGTCAGTTCCAGATGGGACGAGGGGTATTCGGAGAACTTCGCCGTGACCAGGGCCGTACGGACGTCGCTGTGCTCGGCGAGGTCGCGCAGGACCGGGTCGAAACCGAACTCCCCCTCACGCCGTCCTCCACTTGGCAACTCCACGGCCAGGCCGTTGCGGCGCGCCCACGTGTGCAGCGGCGTGTCCACGGCCGAGGTGTCTGCGACGCCGGGCACCACGAAGCGGTCCACCCCGTGGGAGCCACCGCGCGCTGTCTCGGCGATCAGGACCAGGCCGTGACGGGTGGTGATGCTGTCGCGTGCCCCGAGCACCACCGTTCGCGCGGTGAAGGACACCCCGGCGTAGGCTTCGAAGGCCGCAGCCGCGTCGATCTCGCCGACACCCTCGACCAGACCGATGCCCACGGTGGGCCGCAGCCAGGGGAATGCGGCGTTCAGTGCGTACGGCACGTCGCCGATGGCGAGTTGGTTGGCCGGGATCGCGGTTGGCCCGTCCAGGGTCCAGCCCGGATATGACAGCCTCTTCCCGATGCGGGCGGCCTCGTCCTTGCCCGCCAGTTCCTCCACCACCCGCAAGGCGCCGACGGTGCCGGAGGTGATGCCGGCAGTGGTGGTCACCCGCCCGTCCTCGACGTACCGCTGACCGCGCTTCCAGTGCACCTGCGGGTAATGGCGCTTCAGGGAGCTGATGCTGGACCAGAACGAGGTCGCCTCGTGGCCGTCCAGCAGGCCGGAGGCGGCCAGGAGTTCCGAGCCCGCGCACACACCGAGGACGCGCGCGCCATTGTGATGGCGTTGGGCGATCCACTGGCGTGTTCGGGCTTCCTTGGCGTCGGCCGGGTCGGTCACCGCGGGCACGATCACCACATCGGGTTCCGGCAGTGTGCCGCGCTTCACTTCCGTCAGCGTGTGATCGGGAAGCAGGTGCGCTCCGCCGGACAACGGGGAGACACGGCGCTCGGCCGCCACGGTGTAGACGAAGAACTTCTCCGACTCGGCGAACACCTGATAGGGCGCCAGGACGTCGGTTGCCACGGAGCCCTCGTTGCTGACCACCACTGCCACCGTGATGCGGTCCTTCGGCACCGGCCGGGCGGCAGGCCACGACCGCGTGTCGGATGCGGCAGGAGCGGGCGCGAAGCTGTCCGCCATGGACGCACTCACCCCGGCGAGGGCGACCCCGGCGAACGACGCCACCGACAGCGCCGCGCCTGTCAGGACCCAGCCGGTACGGCGGACCGCCTTACGGCCCTTACTCATCTCGGAACTTACCTCGGACAAGACATACCTCCATAGTTCGGACACGTGGTGCCAGTGCTGTGCACCCGTGGCTCAAAGCAGGGGAAACGGAAGAGGGAGTACGGGCAAGGCCGAGGAACAGCCACCGCCCGAAGAACGGGATGGTCAGCCGGCCAACCGCAACTGTGTCCGCAACCGGGACGGCGAGGCGCCGTAGGTTTCGGTGATCAGGCGTCGCAGCTGTCGTGCGTCGCGGAAGCCGCAACGGGCCGCGACGGCCTCCACCGTCAGACCGGTGCCGACCAGCAGGGTGCGGGCCCGCTCCAGGCGCAGCTGCCGCTGGTAGGTGAGCGGGGTGATGCCGGTGGCCTTGGTGAAGGCCCGGGTCAGGCCGCGCGGAGACAGGTGGGCGATGGCCGCGAGCTCGTCCAGGGTGTGAGGGGCGTGCAGATTCTGGGCCAGGTAGTCCTGCACCCGGTGCACTGCGGGCTGCACATGGTCGCGGTGGCGCAGGAACGGGCTGATCTGTGTGGTGTCGCCGTCCCGTCGCAGATACAGCACCAGTTCACGGGCGACCGCGGCGGTCAGCTCCGGGCCGTGGTGCTGTTCGACGAGAGACAGCGAGAGGTCGATCCCGGCCGAGATGCCCGCACTGGTGCTGACCCGTCCGTCGTGGACGTACAGCGCGGCTTCGCGCACCCGGGCCGAGGGGTAACGCTCGCGCATCGCCGTGGTGAGCGACCAGTGCGTCGTGCATGCCCGGCCGTCCAGCAGTCCCGCCTCTCCGAGGACGGCGGCACCGCTGCACACCGACGCCACCCGGGCCCCGGCGTCATACGCTTCCCGTACCCAGCGAACTGCGGCCTCCGGTGCCAGTCGGCCGGATCCGGACAGTCTCGGCCCGGGAACCAATACCAGATCGCCCGGCCCGGCCTGCGTCGCTGCCAGGTGCGACAGACCGGTCAGCTGCAGGCCTTGCGCCGAGCGCACCCCGCCGGTCTCGGCGGCATACTCCAGCCAGTAGCCGCCCCCCAAATGGGCAGCGGCATCGAAGACCTGCACCGGGCCACCGAGGTCCAGCAGGTTCACCTCGGGCAGGACCAGCACGATCACACGTCCGGTGCACCCGCTCGTCACATCATTCACCCGGACACAGTAAGCAGGAGCCGATGGCGTCCACGAGGGCTCTCAGCGCAGTGGAGCGGACAGATCAGGCACTGCCGGGTAGATGCGGTCGATGCGCCGGTCGGCGAGCGCGGCCAGGTGCACCGGCTTGCCGCTGGTCGCGGTCGACCACATGGGGCTGAGGGGGGCCGCGCCTGACCGACACGTCTCGCGATCCGAGGCCGGCAACCAGCCACGACTGCGTCGTACGCCTACGCTTGCCGCCATGGATCCGGTCTCGATGCCTGACGTGGACCACGACTTGCTGGTCATGCACGACATGCTGCCGGACTTCATCACCGAGCAGACCGGAAACGCAGAGTGAGGGTGCGGTGGACGGCGGCCGGGCGGACCTGCTGGTCCGTCGGGGCGCACCGGCGGGGACTGCTGCCGGCACTGCTGAGAGATCATCGCGGCGAGTTGGAGCGGCTGCGCGTCTCGCAGTTGCGGCGCGAACTCGAAGGGTCCCCGGCCGGGTTGCTGTCGGCGACCGGTCGATGCCGTGCTCTGCGGGGCGATCCGCTCGGCACGCCCCGGCGTCGACGATGAACAGCTCCGGGCGGTCATGCCGACGGCCCACGAAGAGAGCAGGAGGTGGGCCCGTGACTGTGGCAACCGGCAGGGTGGCGTTGGTGACAGGGGCCAGCAGCGGTATCGGTGCGGCCACCGCGCGCCTTCTGGCCGCGCGAGGGATGCGCGTGGTGGTCAACTACCTCCGCAGCGGCACGGCGGCCGAGGAGGTCGTGGTCGGCATCCAGGCCGCAGGCGGCCAGGCCATGGCAGCGCAGGCCGACGTGCGCGAGGCAGGGGCGGTCGAGAGCCTGACCGAGCAGGTCCAGGCGGCATGGGGTGGCATCGACGTGCTCGTGCACAACGCGCTCACCCCGTATGTGATCAAGCCGTTCCAGGACATGACGTGGGTAGAACTGGGCGGCAAGCTCGACGACGAGATGCGTGCGGCGTTCACGGTCACCAAAGCCGTTCTGCCCGCCATGACCGAGCAGGGCTGGGGACGCATCATCTATCTCGGTACCGGCCTCAGCGGCCGGCCTCGGGAGGGCATGATCGCGTTGGGCACGGCCAAGGCCGCACTGGCGCAGTTCGCCCGGTACCTCGCCCAGGAACTGGGCCCGCGTGGCATCACGGTCAACGTCGTCGAGCCCGGCCCGGTGGAGGGCACCCGCATGGCGGATGTGGTCGACGAGGAACTCAAGCAGCGGCAGGTGGCCGCCACCCCCCTGGGTCGCCTGGCGCACCCGGGCGACGTCGCCCAAGCGGTCGCCTTCTACACCAGCGAGGACAACGCCTTCATGACCGGCACCACGGCCGCGGTCAACGGCGGGATGTCCATGTACTGACGCCCGCCGCCGCCCCACACAAGGGGTCGTACCGTCCCGGTCAGGCCGGTGACCGGACCGCATTTGGCACGCCGTCACCTCTGCACCACAGGCCGCAGCAGCCGGGCCTGCGGCACACGCGGGCGCAGGGCGGTGACACGATCAAGGAAGAACGTCCATGTACACGATCGATCTCGCCTATGTCGGGCGGGGGCTGCATGAGGAACTGGTCGCCTACATTGCCGACCAGCAGGGCTACTACGCCGACGAGGGTGTCCACGTAGCGCTGCGCGACGGCTGCTCCTGGGGTGATGAGCGACTGCGCCGAGGCGCCACCATCGGGCTCGGCCGGGCACTGCTGTCACGACTGGCCGATGGCATCCCCTGGGTCGCACTCAATGTCAACACCGACCGCCCGCTGTTCTGGTTCCTCGCGCGCCCAGGCCCGACCTCCCTGGCCGACCTGGCAGGCCGTCGGCTGGCGGTACACGCACCCCACACCGCACCCGGGTGCTTCGCCCGGATCGTGCTGCGCCAAGTCGGCCTCGACCCGGACCGCGACATCCACACGATCGTTCGCCCGCCCGGCGACTACGGCATGGACCTGCGCCGGCTCCACGAGGGCAGGATCGACGCCGCCCTGGTCGGCAGCACCATGGCACCGGAGGCGATGGCCGCCGAGCACGGCTGGCAAGTGCTGGCGTGGGTCGGCGACCATTTCCGGATCCCCACCGTAGGTGTGGCCGTCGACCCCACCTACGTCCACCCTGACGACCCTGCGGTCCAGGCCGTCGTACGAGCCCACCGGCGCGCCCTGCAGATGATCCACAATGAACCCGACACCACGGTGCGGTACATCCAGACGTTCCTCGGCCGACACACCGCGGACGAAGTCCGAGCCCACTACGAGACGTTCATCGCTCCGTATTTCGTCACCGACGGCCAAGCAGACCTCGCCGTCGGCGCGACCGCGATCACCGCGGTCGCCGCCGAACTCGCCGTCCCCGCCACGGTCACCGCAGCCGAGTTCTACCGCACCGCAACCGGGAGCCCGGCGACGCCGGCGCCACCTGTATAGGAATCAGATCCCCATAGAGTGCAAGCGGGGCACCAAACATCGAAAGAAGGTACATGCCATGAAATTCGCAGTTATCGGCGGAACCGGACTGATCGGGTCACGAGTCGTGGAGAACCTGAACGCAGCCGGGCATCGAGCCGTACCGCACTCCCTGTCCACAGGCGTGAACATCATTACTGGTCAGGGGCTGGAGGCGGCAGTGGCGGGCGCCGACGTCGTCATCAACCTGGCGAATTCCCCGACCTTCGACGACGCTTCGCTCGCCTTCTTCCAGACTTCGATGGACAACCTTCTCGCCGCGAGCGAGAAGGCCGGCGTCGGGCACTTCGTCATTCTCTCGATCGTCGGCGTGGACCACGTCCCCGACCTGGATTACTACCGGGCGAAAGTACTTCAGGAAGACATCCTCAAGGCCGGGCCGATCCCCTATTCCATCGTCCGCGCCACGCAGTTCATGGAGTTCATGGACGCAACCCTGTCCATGACCACCGACGGCGACACCGTCCGGCTGCCAAGCACACCGATCCAGCCGATCGCTGCCGCGGATGTCTCCAGCTTCGTCGCCGAAGTCGCCGCAGGCAGCCCTCTGAACGGCGTGGTCAACATCGCAGGTCCCGACGTCTACCCCCTCGACGAACTCGGCCGGCTCACCGTCACCGCCAAGCGCGACGGGCACTCTGTCGTCACCGACGACACCGCCGGCATGTTCGCCGTCGTCCACGGCGACGCCCTCACCGCCCGGAACGACGCCCGCATCGCCCCCACCCATTACACCGACTGGCTCTCCTGAACGACCTCCTCAGCAGAACATCAGGTGAGGGGCGGGCGGTGCGGATCGCTCACCTGGACAGACGCAGCCGGGACACCTTCGAGTGTCTTGCCTGCTTCATGGGCCTGCGGGCCGGCCGGCTGTACGGACGACGAAGGCGGGAACACAGCCGATGCCGATCCGGGCCGCCGGCTCGGGCTCCTCGTCCAGGTCGACCCGGACGACGTCCAGGCTGCCGGACTGCCCGGCGGTGAATCAGCTGGGAGTGGCCATCCGACACGGGTGGCACCAGGTGGACCGGAACTGGACCAGGACGGGTCGCTCCACCTGGGGGACGCGTGCGGTGAACGTCTGCCCGGTGACGCCGTCCACCAGGTGTGGGCCGTGTGCGGTCTCCCTGTCCTGTACGGGTGGGGGAGTGAGGGTCCGGTGTTGCCGCGCTGTGGGCTACCGGGTGGCAGCAATCGCGTGGCGGCGCTGCTCGACGGCGCGGTCGATGTCCTCGTCCAGCAGGTCGGTGTTGATGGCGAAGGCGGCGGCGGACCCCATGCCGGCGGCGGCGACGACCTGGGCTCGTGGGTCGACGACGTTACCGGCGGCCCAGACACCGACGACGCTGGTGCGGCCCGTGCGGTCGGTGGTGACCCAGCCGTTGTCGTCCTTGTCACAGCCCAGCTGGGTCAGCAGTTCGTCGTGCGCCACTGGGCGAGGGAAGAGGAAGGCGGCGGCGCGGGGCACGACGCGGCCGTCGGCGAGTTCGATGCCGCGGAGCCGGTCGCCGTCGACGACGAGCTGCTTGATCTCGCCCTCGATGAGGCGCAGGCCGCACGCCGCCAGCCGCTCCCGGTCCTGCGCGGTCAGGTCCAGGGTGTGTGGGAAGAAGATGACGTCGTCGCTCCACTGGCGCAGGAGCAGGGCTTGGTGGACCGCTCCGGAGTGGGTGCCGAGGACTGCGAGGGGCTGGTCGCGGACTTCGTAGGCGTGGCAGTACGGGCAGTGCAGCAGGTCCTTGCCCCACCGCTCGCGGACGCCGGGGATGTCGGGCAGTTCGTCGCGCAGCCCGGTTGCGATCAGGATGCGGCGGGCCTTGAGTACCACTCCGCCCGCCATGCGGACGTAGTGGCCGTGGTCGATCTGTTCCACCTGTCCATGGATGAGCTGGACGCCGTAGCGGGCGATCTCGGCGCGCCCGAGGTCGAGCAGGGCTGCCGGGGGCAGGCCGTCGCGGGACAGGAAGCCGTGCATGTGCGCGGCGGGCGCGTTGCGCGGTTCGCCTGCGTCGATCACCGTTACCTTGCGGCGAGCGCGGCCCAGGAGCAGGGCGGCGTTCAGACCGGCCGCCCCGGCGCCGACCACCACCACGTCGTGGACCTCGTCGGCGTCGCCGTGCTGTGCCCTGCTGTTCTGGTCATTCGTCGTATCGATCATGGAAACAACCTCCTGGCGCGATAGTGCGCGCCAGGCCATGGGGTGACAACTTCTGTTGCCATTTCTGGGACGTGGGAGGTGGAATGGGAGTATGGACGAGCAATCACCGATCGCTGCCACGCTGGCCCAGGTCGGCTCCCGCCTCAGGCGCGTCCGCGCCCAGCGCGGCGTGACCCTGTCGGCGCTGGCCGAGGCCACCGGCATCTCCAAGAGCACACTGTCGAGGCTGGAGTCCGGCCAGCGCCGCCCGAGCCTGGAACTGCTGCTGCCCATCGCGCAGGCCCACCAGGTCCCCCTGGACGAACTCGTCGGGGCGCCCGAGGTCGGTGACCCGCGGATCCGCTGCAGACCCCGCGTCCACAACGGCCGCACGGTGATCCCACTGTCGACGCAGCCCGGACGCCTGCAAGCCTGGAAGTCGATCATCCCTCCGGAACACAACCGGCCTGATCCCATCACGCACGAGGGGTACGAGTGGCTGTACGTCCTGTCCGGACGCCTGCGGCTCGTCCTGGCCGACCACGACCTGATCATGGGGCCGGGCGAGGCCGCCGAGTTCGACACCCGCCTGCCGCACTGGTTCGGCCCCGCAGGAGAATCCCCCGTGGAGGTCCTCAACCTGTTCGGCCCCCAGGGAGAACGCATGCACGTCCGGGCCAAGCCCCACTCCCGGGCGGAGCCGGAGTCCTGACGGAAAGCCCGCCGCCAGGACCGGCCCCGCCCGAGGCGGGTATCAGGCCGAAACCAGACCCGCAGCCGCAAGCAGTCCGGGGCGGCATCGTGGTCGGTGGCCGACGCAGAGAGCCTGTCCGCCCACTACGGCTCGCCGCCCAGCCAGCACCTCCATCATTACGGGACAGCCCTTCAGCCGTGTCTCAAGCCATTCTGGGGCCCGTGAACCCCATGATGCTCCGCTCTGGAGCGGGGGGTCTGGGGTTTGGTCCGGGTGCGTGCGGTGCGGAGCAGGGTGGCGATGAGGATGGCCGCGCCGGTCATCAGGGCGGCGCTGACCACCGAGGCGATGCGGGCCTCACGGGCGAAGGCGTCGAAGGCCGCGTTCCGCAGGGATTCGGCGGTGCCCCTCGGGAGGACGGCGGCGGTCTCGACGGCGCCGCCGAGAGTGCTCCTCGCCGCTTCAAGTTCCTTGGACGTGAGGTCGTCAGGAGCATTGGCCGCCAGTTCCGAACGGTAGACGGCGGTGCCGATGCTGCCCAGGAGTGCGATGCCCAGCGCCCCGCCGAACTCGGCAGAGGTCTCGGCCATGGCGGAGGCCGTCCCGGCCCGCTCCGGTGGTGCGGCGGACAGGATCACTTCGGTGACGACTGCGGAGACGGCACCGATGCCGATCGAGACCACGGTCATGCCACTGACGAGGTGGACGATTCCCGAATCGCTCTGGAGCAGGGCCAGCATGACGTAGCCCGCAGTCGCCACGAGCAGCCCGGCGGCGATCACGTTGTGTTTACCGATGCGGGGGGCGAACGCGGTGGCCAGCGCGATACCAAGGGGCATCACGAGGAAAGTGGGCAAGGACCACACAGCTGACTTCAACGGACCCATGCCCAGGACGAGTTGCATGAACTGCCAGTTGAACAGGCTGAAGCCGACCAGTCCGAACGTCGCCAGCGCGTCGATGAGAAGTGGCACGTTGAACCGACGTGTGCGGAACAGCATCATGTCGATCACCGGGTTCGCGGCCCTGTGCTGGCGGCGGAGGAATGCCGCTCCCACGGCGAGACCGGCGGCACAGCATGTCAGGGGAATCCACCCGAAGCCGTGCTCCGCCATCGCCTTGACGCCGTAGATGACGCCGAGCACGGCCACGAGAGACATGGCGGCGCCGAGCAGGTCGAAACGGCCAGGCTTGGGGTCGCGGTATTCGGTCAGCAGCAGTGGGCCGAGGATCAGCAGCAGGATCATCACCGGCACGTTGATCAGAAAGACCGATCCCCACCAGAAGTGCTCCAGGAGCAGACCGCCGATGATCGGGCCGAGTACAGCACCGCCCGCGAAGCCCGCTGTCCAGATGCCGACCGCGGTGGCCCGCTGTGCGGCGTCGTGGAACATGCTCCGGATCAGGGAAAGAGTGGAGGGAGCCAGCGTGGCTCCGGCGATGCCCAGGAGCACGCGTGCCGCGATGAGTGTCTCGGGGCTGGTCGAGCAGGCCGCCAGGACCGAGGCGGCGCCGAAGGCCGCGGCGCCCGTGAGCAGCACGCGTCGCCGCCCGAAGCGGTCACCGAGTGTGCCCATCGTGATGAGCAGACCTGCGAGTAGGAAGCCGTAGGCGTCCATGATCCACAGCTGCTCGGAACTGCTCGGGCCGAGGTCGGCCGTCAGGGACGGGAGCGTGATGAACATGACGGACATGTCCATGGACGCCAGGAGGCAGGGCAGTACCAGGACGGCGAGACCGACCCACTCCCCGGCTCCGGCTCTCTTCTCTTCTTCAGTCATGCCCTCTCCTGAGCCGTGCAGGTTCGGATGGATTCAACCACCCCTGGATGCGTACTTTGTACGCAACGACACAAGCAGATTACGCATACATGTCGAATCGAGTAAATAGCTTTTTGAACTGCTGTTTTACATCGAACGGCCCACATGTTTGTGTCGGCGGGCTAGAATTTCGACACAACTTTGATGTGTGACGAAAAGGAGCTCGTCGATGTCCGTGAAGCCGGCATGTGCGTCGTGCGGAAGGGCGCTGGAACCTGCGGACCGGGGGCGGCCGAGGCTCTACTGTTCCCGTGCGTGCCAGGCGAGGGCCTATCGGGCACGCAGGGTGGAGACGTCGGCCGACGTCTCGGAGGGGGACGACGGCGCGCCACATCTCACCATCGAGCGCATCGTGCGGGCCGGGATCGTCGTCGCGGACACGGAGGGGCTCGACGCGCTGTCGATGCGCCGGGTCGCGATGGAGCTCGGCACCGGCACGATGTCCTTGTACCGGCATGTGGCGTCCAAGGGCGACCTCGTGACCCTGATGGTGGAAGCCGCGATGGCCGACGTGCCGCTGCCCGACTCGCCATCGCGGAACTGGCGTCACGGACTTGAACGCGCCGCCTACCGCGACTGGGAGTTGTACCACCGCCACCCGTGGATCCTGCCGAGGGTCATGGTGACGACCCGCGCGTATTTCAGCCCGGCTCTCGCGGCGGACAGCGAAAGCGCCATCTCCTCGTTCGACGGGCTCGACCTCGAACCCGCCGATGTCTTCCGGTACATGTTCATGTTCGCCTCCTACGTGCAAGGCGTGGCGCTGATCCTCGTCAGCGATGCGGAGGCGGAGCGGCAGTCGAGGATCGCCGTGAAGCAGGGGGCGAAAGCTTCGGACCACGCGCAGAACCCGCTGTACGAACCCGGGGCGTATCCCCGGCTCGCCCGCGCGATGCGCGCGGGCGCCGACCCCTGGGACCTCGACGCCTTGTTCGCCTCAGGTCTTGCCGGTGTCCTGGACGGCATCGCAGCCGATCTCGCGCGACGGGGCATTGACGCCTGAGCTTCGCGCTACTCGGACTTCTTCAGTAGAGCCGGTCGGCAGCTTGGGTGTGGAGCGTGCAGGGGGCTGAACTGAGGTGGGGCGGCCGTTCCGGCGACATCGTCGGATCGCACTGCATCATCGACAAAGGACTGATCACAACTTGTGACGGAAGTTCCCCGGCCCGGTACACGGCCCTTCCCACGACACTCGCCACCCCTGAGAATCGAAAACCATGAGGCTCAGCCATAGAAGAATGCGCTTTTGTGACTCCTCCTGAAGGCCGCAGGATGGCGGAGAACCGGCCTGCGGGGAGGAATCATGTCGTCAGCCATCGAAACGGGTCTGCTGCCCTTCACTGCGGAGGTCCGCCCGGAAGGGCTCGCCGTCGGAGGGGTCCTGCTCACCGAACTGGCACGGCGCTGGGGTACGCCGCTCTTCGTGTACGACGAGGAGCACCTGCGCCGACGCTGCCGGGAGGCGGTCGCCGCCTTCGGCCAGGGCAACGTCGCGTACGCCTCCAAGGCATTCCTGTGCACGGCAATGGCCCGACTGGCCCACGAGGAGGGGGTGTTGCTCGATGTGGCCTCCGGCGGCGAGCTGCGGGTGGCGCTGCACGCGGAGGTTCCGGCCGGGCGGATCGTGCTGCACGGCAACAACAAGGACGAGGCGGAGCTGCGCACGGCGATGTCGGCAGGGGTACGGCACGTGGTGGTCGACAGCTTCGACGAGATGGACCGCATCGAGCGCCTGCACGCCGAGGAACAACTGCCGGCCGCCCGGGTTCAGTTGCGGGTGGCGCCCGGTGTCGCCGCAGGCGCACACGAGGCGATCCGGACCGGTGGCAACGATTCGAAATTCGGCTTCGGCCTCGTCGGCGGAACCGCCGCAGCCGCCGTGCGGCGGGCCGCCGGCTCCTCGGCGATGATCCTGGAGGGCGTCCACGCGCATGTGGGATCCCAGGTGCTGGACACGGCGGAACTCGCGGCAGGAGCCGCGGCCGTCGCACGGTTCGCGGCGGAGGCACGGGTGCACCGGCTCACGGTCGGCGGTGGCCTCGGAGTCGCGTACGAGGCGGGGCAGAGCGTACCCTCGTTCGCCGACTGGGCGGCACGGGTGCGCACCGCGGTGCGCGATGCGGGCTGGGGCGGCGACGTGACAGTGGAGCCCGGCCGGTCCATCGCCGCCCGCGCAGGGCTGACCCTGTACCGGGTGGGCACGATCAAGCGCATCGAGGGCGTACGGACATACGTCAGCGTCGACGGCGGCATGAGCGACAACCTGCGCCCCGCCCTGTACGGCAGCCGCTACGAGGTGTTCCTGCCGCGCCTGCCCCGCGCCCCTCGACCGCTGCGAGCACGGCTGGTCGGTAAACACTGCGAGAGCGGCGATGTGATCGTCGACGACGCCGCCCTGCCGTCCGAGCTCGCGGTGGGTGACCTCCTGGCCACGCCTGTCACGGGCGCATACGGATATGCCATGGCGTCCAACTACAACAAGCTGCCGCGCCCCGCAGTCGTCTTCGTGTCCGACGGCCGTGCCCGCACCGTGGTCCGGCGGGAGACCGAGGAGGACCTGCTGCGCCTGGACGTGGACGAGTCCGCCGGGCCCGACGTGCCACCGGCGACCGCAGGGTCGGGTGCCGGGGCGGCGCGGTACATCGGCAGGGCCTAATCTGACCCGATGCTGAACAGTGCTCGACTGCTCGTCCTGCTGGAAATAGCCCGCACGGGCACCATCGTGGCCGCGGCCCAGGCGCTGCATCTGAGCCCGTCCGCCGTCTCTCATCAACTCGCCCGGCTGGAGCAGGAGCTCGCGGTGGCGTTGGTGGAACGTCAGCCGCAGAGCCTGCGGCTGACGGCGGCCGGTGTGCGACTGGCCGAGCACGCACAGGCCGTCGCCGACCTGATGGCCGTCGCACAGGACGATCTGCGGGCGCACTCCGAAGGCGAAGCCGGGGTACTGCGGCTGGGCTTCTTCGCCTCCTCGGGCCTGGAGCTGCTTCCCCGGGCGCTGTCGGGCTTCGCCGCCGAGCGGCCCCAGGTCGAGCTGGAGCTGATCCTGGGGCAGCCGCACGAGCTGGTGCCCGATCTGGAAGCGGGCCGGCTGGATGCGGCGGTCGTCTTCGAGCATCCGCTGGACCCCTGGTGCCGGCAGGCGGCCGTGGACGTGGAGATGTTCTTCGACGAGCCGCAGCTGGTGGTCCTCCCTCTGCGACACCGCCTCGGGCGGCGCACCGCGGTCCGGCTTGCCGCTCTGGAGGGGGAGAGCTGGATCGGTACGCACGGCGGCCACACCGGCGAACCGGTCCTGGAACGCGCATGTGCGGCTGAGGGGTTCCGGCCGCGGGTCCGCTGCCGCAGCGATCACTACCAGGTCACGATCAACCTGGCCCGCGCGGGAATGGGCATAGCGCTCGTCCCGGCCCTCGGACTCGGCGACACCACGGGTGTGCACGTCTGTCGTCTGGACCATCCCCGACTGCATCGGCGGATCGGGGTCGCCACTCGGCCCACCAACCGCAACCCGCTGCTTCGGATATTCCTCGCGGAGCTGCGGTCGGCGGCCGAGGAGATCAGGTCGCTGCTGGATATGCAATGGTCCTGACCGGTGGGGCGTACCGCTCTCATTCGCCGGCGCGGCGTCGTGCACACGCCGCGAGGGTGCGGCCGACGTCCCGGATGGCGTGCACCGCGGCCCGCTCCGTGCTGGGACCCAGCGCCGGGTCCCAGTGCGCCACCACCGCGTACGCCAGCCGACGCGCACCGATGATGACACCGGCATCGGCGCGGACTCCGGTGTCGGTGCCGGTCTTGTTGGCCACCAGAAGCCCGTCGGGCAGGGGATTCGGGAAGCCGGGGGCGTACGGGTCGTGATCCACCAGGGCGGGGACCATGCCGTGGTCGGTGTTGGCGCGCATCCATTGCAGGAGCCGTGCGGAGGCCGACGGGGAGCTCAGCGTGGAGCGCACCGCATGTGTCACCAGCCGTGCCAGATCCCGTGCGGTGCCGGTCGCGAAGACGGGCGGCACATCGGGGCCGCGGATGTCACGGACCTTGTCGTGCAGTGTGAGGTGGTCGAGCCCGAGTTCCTTCGCCAGCCGGGCCGTGGACTCGCGTCCCACCAGGCGGAGCAGTGCGTTGGTGGCGGTGTTGTCGCTGACCGAAGCGGTCAGCCAGGCCAGATCCTCGACGGTCCAGCCGCGCCTGCTCATCCGGCGCAGCAGCCCGGTCCCGTCCGCCAGGTCCTCGTCGAGGACCTCGACGAGCCGGTCGGCGAGCAGCTCCCCGGTGTCCAGTCGGCGCGACACCTCGGCGAGCAGCAGCAGCTTCGAGGCGGATGCGACCGGCAGCACAGTGCACTCGTCGACCCCCACCGTCCCGCCGCCGTCGATGTCGACCGCGGCGACGGCCAGGGTGAGCGGCAGCGCGGCCGAACGCCGCGCCGCCGCGGCCACTTGGGCCAGACTCATCGGATCCTCACCACTTCCCCCGCCCGCGCCGCGGTCGGGCAACCGCCCCTCACGGCGATCCGTCCCGCCACCACGACGGTATCGATGCCTTCGGGCGCCAGCAGCGGCCGGTCGAAGGTGGCGGTGTCACGCACCGACGCCGGGTCGAGGACGACCAGATCGGCGAGGGCGCCGTCGCGGACCACACCGCGGCCGGTGAGTCCGAACCGCCGGGCCGGCAGACCGGTCATCTTGTGTACCGCGTCCTCCAGCGGGATCAGCTGCTGGTCGCGGCTGTAGTGGCCGAGCACGCGGGCGAAAGTTCCCGCCCAACGAGGGTGTGGGCGACCGGGTTTGGGAACGCCGTCCGAGCCGATCATCGAAAGCGGGCTGGCGAGCACTCGCCGTACGTCGTCCTCGCGCATGGAGTGGCTGATGATGGTCACCTCGCCCTGCTCGGCCAGCAGCAGGTCGCACGCGTAGTCGACCGGGTGGACGCCGCGTCCGGCGGCGAGGTCGGCGATGCTGCGGCCCTCGGCCTCCGGGTGCGCCTGTGCGGCGGCCACGGTGATGAGGTCCCAGCCACCGTTGCCCACGGTGTTCTCCCACCCCTTGACGCCTTGAGCGATGTCCGTCCGGATCCGGTCGCGCGTATCGCCCCGGCGCAGCCGTTCCAGCAGGGCGCCGACGCCGCCCTCGCTCGTCCATGGCGGCAGCATGGCGTGCAGGACGGTGCTGCCCGCGGTGTACGGGTAGACGTCGCACAGCACGTCCACCCCTTCGGCTCGGGCCTGTTCCAGCCGGGGCAGGGTACGCAGCGTGGCGCCCCAGGCGTGTCGGCCCGCGGTCTTGTGGTGGGAGATCTGCAGCGGGGCGCCGGAACGCACCGCGATCTCCAGGGCTTCCTCCAGGGCGGTCTCCACCTGTGACATCTCGTCGCGCAGATGGGTGACGTAGGGCTTGCCGTGACGCGCGGTGACCCTGGCCAGCGCGACGATCTCCTCGGTGCCGGCGTAGGTGCCGGGCGGGTAGATCAGCCCGGTGGAAAGGCCGGCCGCACCCTGGCCGAGCGCCCGGTCGAGCAGCGTGCACATGGTGTCCAGCTCGTCGGGCCGGGGCGGGCGGGCCTCGAAGCCCATCACTCCGGCGCGCAGCGTGCCGTGGCCGACGAGCGAGGCGATGTGGGTGCGGCGCAGCGCAGGATCCTGCCCGGCGGCGAACGAGTCGAAGTCCACAGCGGGCCGGACAGGTCCGAGCCCGAACGTCACCCTGAGATGCTCGGTGAGTGAAGGCAGCCGTTCCGGTAGCGAAGGGAACAGGCTCGTCCCGCAGTTGCCGCAGATCTCCGTGGTGACGCCCTGGAGCAGCGGGGCGAGGCGAAGGTCGTCGATCGGCTCGGCGGTGCCGTCGGCGGCGTGGGGCGCCGCGAGGGCGTCGGAGTGCGTGTGCACATCGATGAAGCCGGGCGCGACGAGCCGGCCGGCGACATCCAGCGTCTCGGCCGCCGCGGCCGGGGTGCCCGCGGGCAGCACGGCGACCCGTCCGTCCACCACCGCGATGTCCGCCTCTCTGGCGCGCGCGCCGGTTCCGTCGACCAGTGTGCCGCCGCGCAGCAGCAGATCCACAGGGCGCCCCATCACAGCACCGTCGACAGGAAGGCCCGCGTGCGCTCGTGCCGCGGGTCGGTGAACAGAAGCTCCGGGCTCCCGGCTTCGACGACGGCGCCCTGATCCATGAACAGGACACGGTCTGCGACCTCGCGGGCGAAGCCCATCTCGTGGGTGACCACGACCATCGTCATACCGCTGCGGGCCAGGTCGCGCATGACGCCCAGGACCTCGCCGACGAGCTCGGGATCGAGAGCGGACGTGGGTTCGTCGAAGAGCATGAGCGTCGGCTCCATGGCCAGTGCACGGGCGATCGCCACGCGCTGCTGCTGCCCACCGGACAGTTGCCCCGGATAGTGGTCCGCCCGCTCCGCGAGACCGACTTGGTCCAGCAGCTCCCGCGCCTGCCTCTCTGCCTGCGCACGGGAGCGACCCTTGACGGCGACGGGCCCCTCCATCACGTTCTGCACCGCCGTGCGGTGCGGGAACAGGTGGAACCGCTGGAACACCATGCCGATCCGCTCGCGCTGGCGTCGGATGTCCCGGGGGCGCCGCTCGCGCAGGACACGCCCGGACGGGCCGTGCTGCTCGTAGCCGATCAGCTCACCGTCCATCCACACCCGCCCCGCGTCGATCTGTTCAAGGTGATTGAAGCAGCGCAGCAGCGTCGACTTCCCGGATCCGGAAGGGCCTATGACGCACAGCACCTCACCGCTGCGGACATCCAGGTCGATGCCTTTCAGCACCTCGGTGTCACCGAACCGCTTACGGACCCCACGGGCCCTGAGGACGACCTCGCTCATGCCGCCGCCTCCTTCCTGTCACGCCCGGGTACGAGATTCGTCAGGACCCTGCGCCGCAGCGGCGGGGCCGCGCCCGGGCTGTAGCGGCGTTCGACGGCATGCTGGCCGATGCTGGCGATCGTGGTGAGCACCAGGTACCAGAGGGAAGCCACCAGGAGCAGCGCCACCACCTCGAAATTGGCGAGGTAGAGGTGCTGGGAGACCGTCATCAGATCGGCGCCCGCGATGACGGAGACCAGCGAGGTCGTCTTGAGCATGGAGATGAACTGGTTGCCGAACGGCGGGATGATGACCCTCATCGCCTGCGGAAGGATGATCCGGGACAGGATCTGACGGTTCGACATGCCGATGGACGCGCCCGCCTCGCGCTGGCCGGGGTCCACGCTCTGAATGCCCGCCCGAACGATCTCGGCCATGTAGGCCCCCTCGTTGATGGAGAGGCCGAGCAGAGCCGCCACGAAGCCGGTGATGACCTGGTTGGACTGCCAGCTGATGAGTTTCGGGCCGTCGAACGGGACACCGATGCTGATCACCGGGAACAACAGGGCCAGATTGAACCAGAAGATGAGCTGGACCAGCAGCGGGGTGCCCCGGAAGAACCAGGTGTAGGCGCCGGCGGTGAGACGCAGAACCGGACTGTCGGAGAGCTGCATCACTGCGACGAGTACCCCGATGACGATGCCGAGAGCCATCGAGACGAGCGTGAGCTGAATGGTCACCCCGAGGCCCTTGAGGATCACGCCGTCGAACTGGTATTTGGCGACGATGTCCCAGTGCAGGTTGGGATTGACGATGACGGTGTAGGCGAGCCACACCGCGAACAGTGCGGCGGCAAGGACCGCGAGCCAGCGCCCGGGACGGGGTCGTCGGGTCACCTGCAGGGAGAGGTCGTCCTCCGGCGGCGTAACGGCGGTGGTGGCTGCCGGTGTCACACCGGGAGCGGCGCCGGGCATCTTGCGGTGGGTCATGTCCGCACTCACTGCCCGTCGTTGATGGTGGCCTCGGGCACGGCGCTGTCGCCGACCCCCCAGGTGTCGAGGATCTTCCGGTAGCCGCCGTCGTCGATCAGTTCCTGCAGGGCCTTTCGGACGGCGTCGCGCAGTCCGCCCTGGCTCTTCGCGGCTGCGATGCCCCAAGGAGCGGTGCCGTACTGCGTCGGCAGAACCTCGTACGCGCTGCTCTTCTTTGTGAACATCCTGGCGACGGGATAGTCGACGACGGTCGCGACCGCCCGTCCGCTGTCCAATTGCAGCAGCCCGGTCGGCGCGTCCTCGCTCTGCGAGATCCGCATCTTCTGCTTGCACTTGGCGTTCTGCTCCTCGCCGATGTGGAGGTTCGAACTGCCCTTGGCCAGGACGACGGCCTTTCCGCACAGGTCTGCGAGGGACTTGATGCCCTGCGGGTTGCCCTTCTTCGTCATGATGACGCCGCCGGTACGGAAGTAGTCGACGAAATCGACCGCCTGGCGCCGCTGGGCACTGTCGGTCATGGACGACATGACCAGATCGAAGCGTCCGGACTCCAGACCGGGAATCAGTCCGTCGAAGGCGGCGTTGGTGAGTTCGAGCTTCAGCTTCAACCGTTCGGCGATGGCCTTGGCCAGGTCGGGGTCGACACCTGTGAGCCTGGTGGTCCCGGGCTCGTACATCTCCATCGGCGGATATCCCACCGCGGTGGCCACCCGCAGCACACCCTTCTGCCGGTACTGCGCGGGGAGCAACTCGGCTGCGGTCCGGCCGGCGGCGGCCTGCGAGGAACTGCCGGACGGGGCGTCGCCCTGGCCGGAGCGTCCACATGCGGTGGCCGCAAGAGCCACCACGGCCAGGGCTGCCAGACAGCGCAGAGAACGGGGACGATTCATCGGATTTCTCCCTCACGGGGTGGCGGTGCGCCGATGCTGGCAGTCGCGCCCGGGTGAATGGAAGATGATGAAGCTATTCATGCCTGACCATCGAAATCCATACGGGTCCGAATCTCTGCGGATGAGGACCCCGAAACGGAATGGGACATCGCGTGCGACAGCCACTCGGACGACTGGCTGCTGCTCGACACCGGTGGGGTGCTCGCGCGGTACTTCTCGAAGTCCGTGGCCGCGCGTGGGCCGGTGCTGGTCGACGTCCCGCATGCGCTATGATCGATCTTGGAAGTCCGCCGCAACTCGCGGCGACCGACGCTGCGTTGGTGGTCCAAGGAAAGACACCCCGCTTCCTGCGGGGAAATGCAGGTGCAAGGCCTGCCCAGCGCTCGATCACGAAGCCCTTCTCCTCTTCGGGGAAGGGCTTCGTCATGTTCCCCTGGTGCGACGCTTCGGTGAGTGTGACGGGTGCCGGCAGCGTTCCGTTGTCCACGGACACCGAGTATGGATCGCTTGTCGCTGAAGACGGGCCGGTACTTCAACGCGCCGTTCACCGGTGAGTCCGTCATCGCCGACGGGCGGGAGGAGCGGCGCACGCCGCTGAAGGATGTCCGGGTTCGGCCCAGCCACTTGGCACTGCTTCCCGGTTCTCGGTCCCTGCTGGCGGGCGGACGCACATTCAGGGCTGATGCGGGAGACGCCTGGATGCCGAATGCCACGATGTTCTCCGCCTCGGGGACCCCCGAAGCCGAGTTCTGCGTCGGCGATGATTCCCTGTTCTGATCACTGACCGTGATGGGCGGTTCGCTTCGGTGAGGTCGGTCAGCCATGGATGAGCAGTCAGAAGATCGCGATCCGGCGCAGCGGCTTGTTCACGGGCGTTCCACCTGAGGCATCTCGGCGTCGGGGTCGTGGGCGGGACGGCGTGCGGTGTCGCTGATGCGGATCAGGATGCCGACGAGGGCCCAGTTGGCGATGACGGAGGAACCGCCGTACGCCAGGAACGGCATCGTCATCCCGGTCAGCGGGATCAGGCCCATCACACCGCCGGCGACGACGAAGACCTGCAGGGCGAGCGCGCCTGACAGGCCGATGGCGAGCAGTTTGCCGAAGGGGTCGCGGGCGGCGAGGGCGATGCGCACGCCGCGCTCCACGACCAGGCCGTAGATCAGCAGGATTGCCATGATGCCCGTCAGGCCCAGCTCCTCGCCGAAGGTGGCGAGGACGAAGTCGGAGTTGGCGGCGAACCGGATGAGGTCGGAGTGGCCCTGGCCGAGGCCGGTGCCCAGGGTGCCGCCGGAGCCGAACGCCCACAGCGCCTGCATCGACTGCTCGGAGTGACCGCCCACGCCCTGGCGGCTGAGCGCGTACTCCTTCATCGGGTCAAGCCAAGCCTGGACACGCTGCTGGACGTGCGACTCGAATGAGGCGACGCCGACGGCACCGGCCGCGGACATCAGCAGACCGAAGACGATCCAGCTGGTCCGTTCGGTGGCGACGTACAGCATGATGACGAACATTCCGAAGAACAGCAGAGACGTGCCGAGGTCGGTCTCGAAGACCAGGATCAGGATCGAGAGGAACCAGATGACCAGGATCGGGCCGAGGTCGCGGCCGCGCGGCAGGTACAGGCCCATGACGCGGCGGCTGGCCAGGGCCAGCGCGTCGCGCTTGACCATCAGGTAGCCGGCGAAGAAGACCGCGAGCACGATCTTGGCGAACTCACCGGGCTGGATGCTGAAGCTGCCGACATGGATCCAGATCTTGGCGCCGTAAATGTTGGCGCCCAGGCCCGGGACCAGTGGCAGCAGCAGGAGGAACAGGGCGCCCACCATGGAGATGTAGGTGTAGCGCTGCAGGACGCGATGGTCCTTGAGGAAGATCAGAACAACGACGAAGAGGGCGATGCCCATCGTTGTGTACATCAGCTGTCTCGGGGCGGCCGTTCCGGCCTGTTTGACCGACTGCAGTAGTTCGGACTGGTCCAGCCGCCAGATGACGACCAGGCCGAGTCCGTTCAGCAGCGTTGCCAGCGGCAGTAGCAGCGGGTCCGCGTACGGCGCGGACTTCCGTACGACGAGATGGGCGACGCCGGCCAGCAGACCCAGGCCCAGGCCGTAACTCAGCAGGCCGGACGGCACCTGGTTGTTGATGGCCAGGCCCACGTTGGCGTAGGCGAACACCGGGATGACGACGGCGAACACCAGCAGCGCCAGCTCGGTGTTGCGTCGGCTCGGTGCGCCGATCGTGGACGTATGGTGCGTCGACGCGTTTGTGGTACCGCTCATGATGCGACGGGGCCTCTCACGGCTTGCATGCTGCTTACCGACCAGTGAGGAGACGGCCTTCTGCTCTCCTTCAAAGGCCGGTCCGGGACTGGGAGTGGGTGCGGTAGTGGTCTGGGGCGGCGGCTTCGAAGCCACGGAGTCGGCGGCGCTGTTGCCTTGGGTATCGCTTTAGACGTGAAGGAAGCGTGTGTGGTTCCTGAGGCGCCTGTGGTACTGCCGGCCTTGTCCTGGTGTGATGTGTCAGAGATTTTGAGGGTTGGCAGTGCTGTGACCGCATGGGTTCGCAGGGTTCGCAGGGTTGGCGGTTGGAGCGGTGGGATGGGCAGTGACGCCTTCCGGTCGGATTCCCGGCTTCCCCGTCTCCCCACGGACCCCCGCGATGTCGCGGCGAAATCGCGGGAGCCGCGCGCACGTATGCGCTCGCCTCGGTGCCAGGAGCCGACCGTCAGAGTCGGTGGAGCGCGTCCGCCACGAGCTCGCGCGCGTACGCGGCGTCGAGCCGGCTGGGGCGGAAGAGAATGCGGTACATGATCGGCGCCACGGTCAGGTCGATCATCAGTTCCGTGTCGCGCACCTGCTCGCCCCGCCCCACCACACGGTTCGGCACCACGTCGATCTGCTCCGCCGCGTAGGCGGAGCACCGACCCGCGTCGGTGCCGTCCGGGCCCCCGAGGAACGCGTCCCTGGCGTACGCGCGCCCCGAAGGCTGCCGATGTCGGCAGGATCGGTCTCCGGACGGAGCCGCTCCACCGCGACATCGGACAGGAGTTCCTGCAGGTCTCCCCAGCGCCGGCAGCCCGTGGACGGTGTCACACCGGTCCTCCACGGGCACGGTCAGCGCGTCGCGGCTGATCTCTCCGGCGAGTTCACAAGCTGCAGCAGGGACGAACTTGCGAGATCGCATGGCGTCACATGGTGCCACGTGGCATCAATGGTGCAGCTTGGTGCCATCCGGCACCGCCTGGTGCCGTCCCGCGCTCCCGCAATGCCCATGAGCGTGCAAGGTGCCACAACGATTCAGGTCGCCCTCTTTGTATTTTCGCAGGTCAGGGCAGTTGCCCCGGGGCTCGGCCCACTTGCGGTGCCGCCTGGGCTTGCGGATGGCGCCATGGTGGTGCCATCATGGCGTCATGGACCTCACCCCGTATGTCGACACCCTCCGCCGCGAACTCGCGGTGGCTGCCGAAGCAGGCGGCGACGAAGCCCGCGAGCTGGCCGAGAGGCTCACCGCTCCCCTGGAGTCGGCGACCCGGCTGACCATGCTCAACGTCCTCTCCGCCGCGATGGACGAGATCACCCGCGAGCTCGCCCCCGGCTCGGTCGACGTACGGCTGCGCGGGCTCGACCCCGACTTCGTGGTGACACCGCCGCCCGTTGACGGCGGCGCCCTCATGGAGCCGGGCGCGCCCGTCGAACCGGTCAGGACCCTGTCCCCGGCCGACAGTGACGAAGGCGGCACCGCTCGCGTCAACCTGCGTCTGCCGGCCCACCTCAAGGCCCGTGCCGAGGAGGCCGCCATCCGCGAGGGCCTGTCGGTCAACGCATGGCTGGTGCGCGCCGTGTCGGCCGCGGTCGACGGCGGCACCCGGCCGCGTACGGCGGAGAAGGCCCGGACCGTCGGACAGAGCTTCACCGGCTGGGTGCGCTGACCGCGCCCCCGCCCGCACCACTTCATCCACACCACGTCCCACCAGCGGGGACGTCCAGAAGACTCAAAGGACGGGACAGCCATGCCTTCTTTCGACACTCCCGAACCGATCTCGGCCACGGCGCACGTGGAGGCCGGTTCCATCCAGTTCACCGCGGGCGACCGCCTCGACACCGTCGTCGAGGTGCAACCCCGCGATCCGAAGCGGGACCAGGACGTACGGGCGGCCGACCAGACCGAGGTCACGTACGCGAGCGGGGTACTGACTGTCAGGACGCCCAAACCACGTTACCTCGTCGGGCGTACCGGAACCGTCGATGTGACGGTCGAACTGCCCACGGGCTCGCGTGTCGACATGACCGGCGCCTGGGCCCAGGTGCTCGGCGAGGGGCGGCTCGGCGAGGTCCGCGTGAAGACCTCGTCCGGTGACGTCCGCCTCGACATGACCGGCCCGCTGAAGCTGACCGCGTCGCACGGCTCGATCACCGTGGACCGGGTCGAGGGTATGGCGGAGATCGCCACCAGCTCCGGCAGCCTGCGTGTCGGGCTCGTCGACGGCCCCGCCGTCCTGAAGAACTCGCACGGCACCACGACCGTCGGCGCCGCGACCGGCGAGCTGCGGGTGAGCGGCGCCAACGGCGACATCGAGATCCGGCGCGCCGAGGACTCGGTCACCGCCACCACCGCCCACGGCACCCTGCGCGTGGGCGAAGTGGCCCGGGGAACTGCCCAGTTGGAGACCTCCCACGGCGCCATCGAGGTCGGCATCCGGGAAGGCACGGCTGCCTGGCTCGACGTCAGCTCGGGCTCCGGCCAGGTACGCAACACGCTCACCGCGTCCGAGGCTCCGGGGAAGACCGAGGACACCGTCAAGGTCCGCGCCCGCACCCGGCACGGCAACATCGACATCCGCCGTGCCAGGGCCTGAGCGACACATCCTCAACCGGTTCCATCCTCCACCCACTTCAGCCTTCGAATGGGAGGGCTCCATGGCTTCATCTGTCATGCCCACGTCCAGTCTGGGTGACGGTCGCCCGTCGCCGGCCGCCGTCTGCGCCGTCGGTCTGCGCAAGTCGTACGGCGACAAGACCGTGCTCGACGGCATCGATCTGCACATCCCGGCCGGGTCCGTGTTCGCGCTGCTCGGGCCGAACGGCGCGGGCAAGACCACCGCCGTCAAGATCCTGTCCACCCTCATCACCGCCGACGGCGGTCAGGCCCAGGTCGCGGGCCACGATCTCGCCGCCGACCCGCAGGCCGTGCGTGCCGCGATCGGTGTCACCGGGCAGTTCTCCGCCGTCGACGGTCTGATCACCGGCGAGGAGAACATGCTCCTCATGGCGGACCTGCACCACCTGTCCAAGCGTGAGGGGCGCCGCACCGCCGCCGAGCTGCTGGAGCGGTTCGACCTCACCGAGGCCGCGAAGAAGCCCGCCTCCACCTACTCCGGCGGCATGAAGCGCCGCCTCGACCTCGCCATGACTTTGGTCGGAGGCCCGCGGATCATCTTCCTCGACGAACCGACCACCGGCCTCGACCCGCGCTCCCGCCACAACATGTGGCAGATCATCCGCGAACTCGTCTCCGACGGCGTCACCGTCTTCCTCACCACCCAGTACCTGGACGAGGCCGACGAACTCGCCGACCGCATCGCCGTGCTCAACAACGGCAAGATCGCCGCCGAGGGCACCGCCGACGAACTCAAACGGATCGTCCCCGGCGGGCACGTCCGGCTCCGCTTCACCGACCCGGCCGCCCACCGAAACGCCGCCTCCGCACTGCACGACACCACCCGGGACGACGAATCCCTCACCCTGCACATCCCCAGCGACGGCAGCCAACGCGCACTGCGCTCCATCCTCGACCGGCTCGACACGGCCGGCATCGAAGCCGACGAGCTGACCGTCCACACCCCCGACCTCGACGACGTCTTCTTCGCCCTCACCGGCGGCGCCGGCATCCCCAACCAGCCCAAGGAGAACGTCCGATGAGCCCCCTCTCCCTCGCCGTCCGCGACTCGAACACGATGCTGCGCCGCAACCTCCTGCACGCCCGGCGCTACCCTTCCCTCACGCTGAACCTGCTGCTCACGCCGGTCATGCTGCTGCTGCTCTTCGTCTACATCTTCGGCGACGTGATGAGCGCGGGCATCGGCGGCGGCGCGGACCGCTCCGCGTACATCGCCTACATCGTCCCGGGCCTCCTGCTGATGACCATCGGCAGCACCGTGGTCGGCACTGCGGTCTCCGTCTCCAACGACATGACCGAGGGCATCATCGCTCGCTTCCGCACGATGGCGATCCACCGCGGGTCGGTGCTCACCGGACACGTCATCGGCAGCGTGCTGCAGTGTGTGATGAGCGTGGTGCTCGTCGCGGCCGTCGCCGTGGCCATCGGCTTCCGCTCCACCGATGCCACCGTCCTGGACTGGCTCGCGGCGTTCGGACTGCTTGCGCTCTTCGCCATGGCCCTCACCTGGATCGCGGTCGGCATGGGTCTGATCAGCCCGAACGCCGAGGCCGCCGGCAACAACGCAATGCCCCTGATCCTGCTGCCGCTCCTCTCCAGCACCTTCGTCCCCATCGACGCGATGCCGGGCTGGTTCCAGCCGATCGCCGAGTACCAGCCCTTCACGCCCGCCATCGAGACCCTGCGCGGCCTGCTGCTCGGCACCGAGATCGGCAACAACGGATGGCTCGCCGTCGTCTGGTGCCTGGGCCTCGCGGTGCTCGGCTATCTCTGGTCGACCTCGAAGTTCAACAACGACCCGAAATAACCGCCATGACAACGCGGGCCACTTCCCGCAACTCGTCCCGCCCGAGGGCGGCGTACACACCGACACCTCGTCGGCGTACGCCGCCCCGTTCATGTGCAAGGCCGACATCGTTCCGGCCGCCGATCCCGTGGGCGGGAACTGGGCAGGGCCCGTGTCCGACGGACGAGGTTCGGCCCGCTGTGGGGCGGGCCCGCGATCAACGACCGGAGCACGCAACCCCGCAGGGGCCTTGGCTGCCCTCTATTCGCCGACGCGCACGAACCTCCACCGCTGCGAGGCCGAGCCGTTGGCAGGCTCCACATGGAGCTGCTCGCGGCCCGAATCGTTGAGGGTTACCACTGCGTCCTCACCGGGTGTGTGAATGCGATAGGTCCCCTCACCTGCCGGCTCGACAGCGAACTGGCTCCAGCTCGCCTCGGAGGCGACGACACCGTCCCCGCGGCGGGACCAGGATGCCCCTGGGTGCGTGGTGGAGTTGATCGTGAAGGTGCCACTTCCGGTCGGTGCGACCGTCCACTGCTCCTTGAGATCTTTGGCGTGTGAGCCGACGATGAAGTAGATGGGCGGGTAGACAGGCACGGTGAAAGGAGCGAAGTCCAGCTTGCCGACTTCGGGATTCTCACTGACGATCAGGTACCTCCCCCCTTCTGTCCGGAGGGCTGCCTCCGTTGGCTGAGCTGCGCCGGCCTGCAGCGGGGCGGTGAGCAGAAGGGCAGTGGCAGCAGCGATGAGGGCACTGCGTCGGCGCATGGAACTCCCAACGTCGTGATCAGAGATGACTCCCGCAAGTTGTCCAACCAGATCCGCATTTAGGCGTAGTGGGGGTTGGGTTCACTCAACTGCGTGTCATCCGGTGTTGGGGGCCCCTCGCCCATGACAGAGGGAAGCCGACACCCCCGTTCCGCCGCGCGCCCCATCGGCCAGGCTCTTAAGCCGGGAGCAGCATCGCGACCGTCACCATGGCAAGCAGCCCGATGTACGCCCAGGCGTAGGTGCGGTCCGGGATCCGCGGCGGGCGCCGTCGCAGCACCGCGATCACCGGCAGCGCTCCGAGGAGCAGCGCCGAAGCGGCGCGGAGGTCGACGAGACCCACCAGGTGCACATGCGCGTCCGCGGCGGCGGGAACCGCGGCGCCGCCCAGGGACAATGCGGTGGCCGGGAGCGCGATGGCGAGGGTGAGGGGGTTGGCCAGCGCGGTCGCCACCTGCATCGTGTGTCCGGCCCGCCGCATCGCGGGGACGGTCATGACGCTGCCTCCCACGCCGAGGAACGCCGCGACCGCACCGATCGGCGCGCCGAGGACGGCCGACGGCGGACGTGGAGCATCGGAGGTCGCCTCGACCTGGGTGCGCGGGCGCAGGAAGCCGGGGCGCAGGAGCAGGTCGGCGATGGTGAGAGCGACGTACGCGACGAACGCCCAGCGGACCGGATCGGCCGGGGCGAGGCGCGTGGCGAGCGCGCCGGCCGAGGCACCGGCCGCCAGCAGGAGCAGCAGCGCGCCGCTGTCACGGAGCGCGAGGAGGACCCGCCGTGGTGTGACGGCCGTAGCGAACCCCGCGTTCACCAGCATCACCAGCGCCGAGGTGGCCGTCGCCACCCGCATCGCGTCCGCTCCGAGTGCGGCGTCCGCCCACACCACGACCGGCACCGCGACGAATCCGCCGCCGAATCCGAACAACACCGTCGTCGTCCCGGTGAGGAGTCCGATCCCGATCAATGCCACAACGTCCATGGTCCCCACTCCACCAGCTCCTACGGAGTTCCCGCATGCGATGGTCGGCACCATTCCTTCGCGTCTCGGCCAGTAGGGTGGCTGGGGTGAAGAACGTCTCCCTGGACGGCGTCGACCACGTCGACCGGGCCGTCCTGCCGATCGGCACCGACTACCCGCCCGGCCATGTACTGGACTGGCACGAACACCGGCGCGCGCAGTTCCTCTACGGCGCCACCGGGGTCATGGTCGTCGACACCGCCGACGGCAGCTGGACCGTTCCGCCCGAGCGCGCCGTACTGATTCCGGCCGCCACTCGGCACCGGGTCCGCATGATGGGGGTGAGCACCCGGAGCCTGTACATCGAGCCGGATGCCGTCCCCTGGTGGCCCGGCACCTGCACGGTCGTGGACGTGTCGCCGCTGCTGCGCGAACTGCTGCTGGCAGCGGTCGAGTTCGAGGCCGATTACAGCCTTTCCGGACGGGAGGGAAGCATCGCCGCGCTCCTCCTGCACGAGATCGCCGAGCTCTCCCCGCTCCCGTTCCACGTCGGGATCCCCGCCTCCGCCGATCTTGCGAGGCTCTGCCGGGAGTACCTGGCCGCCCCTGACGCCGGCGTCACCAATGCCGCGTGGGCCGCGAGGACGGCCATGAGCGAACGGGCCTTCACCCGGCGCTTCCGCTCCGAGGTCGGTGACAGCCCCGCCGTCTGGCGGGCCCGCGCCCGCCTGCTCGCGGCCGTCCCGCTGCTGCGCACCGCCTCGGTCAGCGAGGTCGGCGGTCGTCTCGGCTACGCCTCTCCCGCCGCGTTCACCGCCGCCTTCACGCGCACCTTCGGCGTGCCCCCGTCCCGCTTCGCCGCCAGGGTCTCTCGTTCGGATCACGCCGGGCGTCGCGAGCCGGTGAACCCTTCCGGTCACAGCACCAGCCACCGAAGCGGCGCTCCCGACCGCGCCGGGGAGGGCGGCGGGGAACGCCGGCAGTGAGCCGGACGCGATGAGCTACGGCACGTCCCCCTGCCAGTCCCACCTGTCCGGTGTGCCGGGCCTGGGCCCGTACTCGGCGTGGCCGCCCGGACCGTAGGCGCCGATCTCCGTGATCAGCATGGCTCCGGTCGCACGTTGCTCGGCCGTCCACCCGGTCACATCCAGCAGCAGCCCGTCGAGGGGGCCGCCGACCAGTTCCACGTACTCGTGGCCGGGCTGCGGTCCGGGATCAGGGTCGTCGTGGTCGGCGCCATAGACCCGGCGCCGCATGAGCTCGTCCATGCGGGCAGGATCGCATCGACCACTGACATTGATACTCGTGTCCCGAAGGGAAAGCCGACGGTTCCACCACGGCCGCTATCGCGCGAGTCTCGTTCTCTCCGTCCTGAGGATGCCGAGTTGGGTGGCGACGGCGCGGATGATGTCTTTCACTTCGTCCGCAGTGAGTTGGCCGGTGAGCCAGCGACTTGAGAGGCCCTCGACGAGTGCAGTGAGTACCAGTGCTGTCCGTTCGGGGTTCTGCACGCTCGTCAACCGTTCAAGGTCGCTCGCGGTGTCCCGCTCCCACAGGCGTGTCACGGTGGCCAGCGCCTGTCGCAGGTCTTCCTCGAACACGGCGATGGCGCGGACCTCGTTCCAGACGACGGAGTTGTCGCGGACCTCCTGGTCCTCGCTGACGTCGACGAACAGCACGTCGAGGATGTCGTCGACGGTCTCGGAGTCGGGGCGTTGGGTGAGCCGGTCGCGGGAGCGGCGGTGCACGTACTCCAGCATCGCGGTCAGCAGGCCTTGCCGGTCCACGAAGTGGTAGTAGATGAGGCCGTTAGAGACGCCGGCCTCTTTGGCCACGTCGCTCACCCGGAGGCCGCGGATCCCGTTTTGTGCAACGCACCGGCTTCCCGCTTCGAGGATCTTCTCTTTGGCTTCGTCACTCATCCTGGTCTCCTTCCCCTCCGGGCTGGTCACTGGTGGCCGGGTGTCACCCATCTTGTCCTGCGCAGAGCGGTCACACCAAACGCCGGCACCGCGCGAGCGATCGCGGCGGTCCGCGCATCAAGTCTGTGCCGATCTCGCGGAACTCTCGATGCGCGGACCAAGGCGTGATTCCCAGGTGATCGCCCCAACGGGGACGCCAGAGGCACCGCCCTGCTGGTGTCGAACTCATCCGGACTCACGGGGATGCCCTTGATCCGGTCTCACGCCGTGCCGGGAGACTCACCGGTCGACGGAGGGCAGCCCGGTGGGGAGTGGCCGGGTGCCGCGCGCCTGCTCGTAGGCGTAGGCGTAGGCGAGCAGGTCGGAATCGCGGTAGGCCTTCGTGGCGAATGTCACGCCGACCGGCATGCCCGTGGTGGGCATGATGCCCATGGACGTTGTCACGGTCGGGATTCCGAGGTGGCGGATGGCGTTGTTCCCGTGGGAGTACAGAGTTCCGTTGCGCCAGGCGAGATCGGCTGATTCGTGGTCGGTGTCTGCGTCGGCGGGGCCTACGTCGGCGTTCGCGGGAAACACGAGCGCGTCGAATCCTTGGTCCTGCAGCCAGTCTTCGAGGTGGACCTTCCGAATCTGTTCGATCCACTTGAGTGCCTGCGCGAACTCAGGGATCATCGCGGCCGGGTCGAGGCGGTGCCCGTCCGCTGCAAGCGCGTCAGGGATCCCGGCGAGCACCTCGTACACCGAACGGTACCGGTCGTGGTTGTCTTCGACTTCGGCGTATCGGTCGGGCAATTGACCGTCCGGCACCGGGAAGATCGACTTCCGGTCGATGGCAGCGAGTCTGGTGAAGCGTGGGTCTGCGTTGGCGCGAAGGAATTCGTCCCAGGCGGCCGCGACCAGGGTGGTGAACTCGTGAACGGCCCACCCGTCCGGGATACCGGGGATTCGGTGGAACGCGTCGAAGGAGGGGCTGTCCTGCTCGTAGAGCTCGATGAGAGGGAGGTCGACTTCGACGATCTCGGCCCCCAGTGCTTCGAGGGTGGATCGAGTGGACTCCCACAGGGTGAGCACGTCCGCGTGGACGTCAATGGGCTGTCTGGCGTCGTTCCCGAGGTAGCGGCGCGGGACCGCCAGCCTGACGCCGTGCAACGCGTCGGGAGTGGCGAGTTCGAGGTAGTCGTCCGGTCTCACCTCGGACGGTGCGGGCAGGCGGATCGCGCGCTGTTGACGCCAGAAATCTCCTCGGCATTCCGGGTCGTCGACGACGAGGATGTTGAGCACTTCGAGCATGTCCGCGATCGAGCGGGTGTGCGGGACGATGACGTCCCGAGTGGGGAACAGTGGCCAGTTCCCGCGCAGCGAGAGCACGCCCCGGGAGGGCGTGTAGGCGCAGATGCCGTTGTTCGAGGCGGGGCTCCGGCCCGACGAGACGGTCTCCTCGCCCATCCCGAAGACGCCCATGCCGGTTGCCACGGAGACCGCGGAACCGTGGGACGACCCGGATGCGTAGGCCGCTGGGAGGTAGTCCGGGTTGAACGGGCTTTCGCTGCGCCCGTAGGCGCCGCGCTGCATGCCGCCGTCGGCCATCGGCGGCATGTTCGTCTTCCCGATCAGGATCGCCCCGGCGTTCTTCAGTTGTTCGACGGTGAAGGCGTCCCAGCCACCTATGAGCGATTCGAAGGCCGGTGAGCCGCTCGCGGCGGTGAGACCCTTGATGAGGTAGCTGTCCTTGACCGTGAACGGGATGCCCTCCAACGGCCTGGCTGTACCTGCCTGGTAGCGGTGATCCGATTCTGCGGCAAGTCGTCGCGCGTTCTCGGCGTCGAGTACGACGACGGCGTTCAGGGCCGGGTTGAGGGAGTCGACGCGCGAGAGTGCGGATTCGACGAGCCGGCGTGATGTGAGCGTGCCGTCGCGCATGGCGGTGCGGAGCTCGCTGATGGATGCGGAGTCGAGCTGAGTTCCCACTCTGTTCTTCCTCGGTAGATCGTTCTCGTATCCCATGGGTGCGGTTGGCTCCCGGCCGTGGTGTGCCCTGGGCGGTGAGGGCCCGAATGCTGCCGGTGCTGTCCGTCCCTGGTGGTTACTTCGTGGAGGCGCTGCGCGGCTGCTGCTGGGTGATGCAGTGGATGCCGCCGCCGTAGCGGAAGATGTTCCGTGCGTCCACGCCGACGATCTGGCGGCCTGGGTAGGCTTCTCCGAGCGCTTCGAGCGCCCTGGCGTCGTTGGGGTCGTCGAAGGTGCAGGCGATCACGGCACCATTGGTGACGAGGTGGTTGACGTAGCTGTAATCAACCCATCCGGCGTCGTCCCGCAACTGGACCGGGGCAGGGAGGTCAAGCACCTTCCACGCGGCACCGGCGGCAGTGGTCGATCCGGCGACGACTTCGTCGTAGATCTCGTTCAGGTGGAAGTCGGGGTGCTCCGGGTTCTCCTTCCGGTGCAGGAGCATCGTGTCGGGCTGCGAGAGCGTCGCGACGATGTCGATGTGCCCGCGGGTCCCGAATCGCTTGGTGTCCCGGTGGAGCCCGCGCGGGAACCAGATGCACTCCTCGGCGCCGATCGTGCGGGCGAATTCCGCCTCGATCTGATCGCGCGACCAACCGGGATTGCGGAATCTGTCGAGCTGCACAGTGTCGGTGAGCAGGACGGTGCCGAGCCCGTCGACGTTGATGCCGCCGCCCTCGTTCACCAGGCCGGAGGGGACGATCTCGGCGCCGGCGAGTTCCGCGACGAGCTTGCCGACGTGCTGATCGTTCTCCCAATGGGCCCACTCCTGCTGTCCCCAGCCGTTGAACTGCCAGGTGATCGCCCCGAGTCGGCTGTCCCCGTCGAGGACGAACGTGGGTCCCATGTCCCGCATCCAAGCGTCGTCCAGCACAGCCTCCACACGCTCCACCGAACTGGACAGGAGCCGCTGCGCGACCTGGCTGTCGACCGGGTCCACGAGCATCGTCACGGGCACGAAGTCCGCGATGGCGTGCGCCACCGCCGTCCAGGTCTCACGTGCGGACCGGGCCTCTTCGTCCGATGCGCCGAAAGACTCCCCCTTGGGCGGGAAGGCCATGTAGACGCGCTCCTGCTCGACGGTCTCGCTCGGCATACGCCAGGTGCTGCTCGGGGTGGTCATGTCGGATCGCTCCTTGCTTTGAATGGTGAGTGTCGGGTTCGGGAAGCGTGGGTACTGCAGCGGCGTCGTCGGGCTGCCGGCATTGCCGCGCGGGCGATGCCGGGACGCCATTCAGCGGGTGGGAAGGCTCTCGTCGGCCGGTGCGCTGTTCGCGTCGTCGGCTACCGGGACGAGGTTGACCGTCTTGTCTTCAGGCCAGAGCCGCAACGCGAGGAGATAGAGACCGCCGGACACGGTGATCGAGAGCGGAAGGCTGATGTCCGCACCGCCGACGACGCTCGCGAACGGCGCCACATACAGTTCATTGCTCACCGTCAATAGCCCGACGAGCGAGCCGAGCAAGAACGGGACGACAGCCCGGAAATTCCAGCCGCCGGTGAACCAGTACCGGCCGCCTGTCACTCCGAACCCGAACCGTTGGAGGGCGACGACGTCGTAGCGTCCCCGCCGCGCGACGAGGAACCCGATCGCGTTGATCGTCACCCAGGCACCTGCGGGTGCGTTGAGAACGACGGTCATCGCGGTGATCGAATCGATCGCGTTGACCGCGACCACACCGAGGTACATCACACCGAGCGCGATCCCAGAAGTGATCAGTGTCGTCTGTGTCCGGCTCAGGCGCGGAATGATCGACTCCAGGTCCAGGCCACTCGCGTAGATGTTGATCACGCCCTGACCGCACCCACCGAGCAGTGCGACAAGCAGCAGCGGCACCACGTACCACGCCGGTGACGTCGTCACCAGGTCGGCGACATATGACGGGGAGAAGGTCTCGAACGTGCTGGCGGTGAACGCGCCAAAGGCTGCCGCGACGAACAGCCCGACGAACACGCCCGCTGATGCCGCAACCGCGATCTGCCGATCAGAGAAGCGCTTCGGGGAGATCCGACGGGTGTAGTCACCGACCGAGGGAGCATAGGACAGCGGGCCGCCCATCGAGACGGCTACGGCGAAGAACCAAGTCGGCCAGAAACCACCGAGCAGATACTCGCCCGAACTGCGGCCCGGGTCGAAGCCCGGTGCATACGCGAAGACGCCGAGCAGCAGCAGGACCACTGCGGCAGGGATGATGAACTTCTGCAGGCCCACGATGGTGCCGTGCCCGTAGAGCGCGATCAGTACCACCTCGAAGCCGACGATCGCGTAACCGATCAGATTCGCCAGATCACCCTGGGGAGTACCGAAAAGCCGGTGCGCACCGGCCACGAGCGCTTCACCCGATGTCCAGACGGCGATCGCGGCGTACATGATCCCGAACAACAGGGTCAAGGTCGAACCCACGAGTCGGCCCCGCATGCCGAAGTGCGCGCCGCTCGACACCGGGTTGTTCGTACCGGTCCGCGGGCCGAGCAACGTCATCGGCACCATGAGCGACAGCCCCAGCAGCAAACCCACCGCACTCGACGCCATCGCCTGCGTGAAGCTCAACCCGAACGTGATCGGGAGCCAGCCGAAGATGATCGTCGAGAACGCAAGGTTTCCACCCACGAACACCCCGAACACATTCCGCGGCGCGGACTGCCGCTCCGCGACCGGCAAGAACTCCACCCCGGCCCGCTCCACACGCCCGAACTCGTCGTCCACCTGCCCGGAAGAAGCGGCCACTGCCTGCACTTTCGCCCTGCTCATACCTCAGCCCTCCCTACATCGTCATCGGCACACGACAGTAGGACTGACTGAAAAGTCAGTCAAGGATTTTGGGTGAGGAACTCCACGCGCTCGGCCGCGGCGGTCGGCTGGGCGGGGGCGGGGGCGGGCAGCCAGAGGTTCAAGGAATCCGGGCCTCGCGTCGTTCGGCCAGGCCGGGCCCGGGGACCACCGCCAGCGACGGTTCGCACGTGACCCGCACGGCCGTCGGCAGAACCGATTCAGCAGTTCCCGTCCGGGTGAAGAAATCCCTTATTCGTTGGTAACCGCAGGTCAGAGACACAGACTTGGGCCGGTTCCGATTTTTCTTCTCCCGCACAAGGAGTGCCTTTCATGCGTCTTCGTTCCACCATGGCTGCCGCCTTCGGAGCGCTCGCGCTCGTCGTCGCCGTGCCGGCCTCCGCCGACGCGGCCTCCGGCGACTTCGGCTACACGTACAGCGGCCTCGACGGTGCCCCGCAGATCGGCCTCCTGTTCAACCCGCCGAGCGGGGTCTGCATCACCCTGCCCGAGGTCGCCGACCCCGCTGCGTCGAGCCCCGCCCACACGCCGTGGAACCACACCGACGCGACCGCCACCGTCTTCTCCGGTGTCGACTGCGAGGGCGACTACTTCACCCTCCGGCCGGACGGCGGCCACGCCTCCAGCCGGCTGAAGCTGCGATCCGTCGTCTTCAGCTGATCCGTCACCCCCGTGCGACCGCACCCCGGTACGAGCCGCACCGCGCTCGTCCCGGGGTGCGGTCGCACGGGGGCGGGAAGTCGCTGCGGACAGATACGGGGTGGTCGTTGCGGGTGAGGGCCGACGGGGCTTCCTCCGGGCGGCCCGACGTCACACCGCGGGTCCGGTGCCGCCCGCTCCTCAGCCGGTGATCAGGGTCTGCAGCGCGGGCGCGTACAGGTCCGCGATGTGTTCGGGGCCGGCCTCCGCGCCGGCGCCGTCGCGGTGGAGGCTGAGGGTGGCGCCGAGGCCGAGGAGGTGGCCGGCGATCAGTTCGGCCCGCAGAGCGGGTTCGGGGCCGGGGAGGCGGGCGGCCAGGGGGTCGGTGACCTGTTCGTGGAAGCGGTCGCGCAGCAGGGAGCGTTCGTCGCGGTTGCCGAGCGAGAAGACGACCCGCAGCAAGGGATCGGACTGCAGTTCCCGGCGTCGTCTCACCAGCGTCACGACCATGTGGCGGCCCAGCGTGCCGAGCGGTGCGTCGAAGAGTTCCGCGGCCGCGGGGCCGAAGTCGGCGACGGTGTTGAAGAGTTCTTCCTTGCGGCCGAAGTGCTTGACGACCAGCGACGGGCTCACCCCCGCGTCGGACGCTATGGCCCTGATGGTCACCTCGGCGTACGGACGCTGTGTGAACGCCCGGCGGGCGGCGCGCAGGATCGCGTCCCGGCCCGTGCCCGCCGCGTCCACGGCACCCGGTGCCGGTACGGTGGCCTGCCCGCTGGTCATGTGCCCTCCCGGATCGACATCGTCCGCACACCGTCCTCCCGGTCGCGGGCGGCGTTGCGGCTCCCTTCGACCGTACCCGTCGCGGACCTACGGCCGCCGGGCAGGAACAGCGTGACCAGCAGCGCCGCGAGCGCCGCGCCCGCCGCGATCAAAAAGACCACCTGGTAGGCGTGGAGCGTCGGGGCCGTCCGGCCACCCGCCAGGAACGTGAGGTTGGCGAGCACCGCGGCCACCGTCGCACTGCAGAACGCCTGCCCGACCGACCTCATCAGGGTGTTGAGACCGTTGGCCGCGCCCGTCTCGCTGACCGGGACGCCGCGCATCACCAGTGCGGGCAGCGCCGAGTACGCGATGGCCGTGCCCGAGGCGACGACCGTCGCACCGGCGATGATCAACCAGAGGCTGTGGCTGGTGAAGTACCGCACCACGTATCCGGCCGCGATCACCCCCGCCGCCAGCGCCAGGCTGACCTTCGGACCGTACTTCGCGGAGATCCGCGCCGAGACCGGTGAGAGCGCCACCATCATCACGCCGCCCGGCAGCAGACACAGCCCGCTGACGACGAGCGAGGCGCCCAGCCCGTATCCCGTCGCCTTCGGCTCCTGCACCATCTGCGCGGTGACCAGGGAGTTGGCGTAGAAGGCGAAGCCGATCAGCAGGGCCGCGACATTGGTCAGCAGGACGGCCGGGCGGGCGGAGACGCGCAGGTCGACCATGGGCGCCGGCACGCGGAGCTCGTACGCGCCCCAGACCGGCGCCAGCACCACGGCCGCGACGAGCAGGGAGACCGTACGGGCCGATGTCCAGCCCCAGTCCGCGCCCTGGGTGACGGCGAGCAGCAGACAGACCAGGGTCCCGGACAGGCCCAGCGCGCCGACGGCGTCGAAACGGCCGCGCGTGCGGAGCGGGGACTCCGGTACGCACCACAGCACCAGCACGATGTCGATGACGCCGATCACTCCCGAGACCCAGAACATCGTGTGCCAGTCGAAGTGCTCGACGACGAGTGCCGCGACCGGAAGCCCGACCGCCGCGCCGATGCCGAGTGTCGAGCTCATCAGCGCCACGGCGGACAGCACCCGCTCGGGCGGGAGTTCGTCACGCAGGATGCTGATGCCCAGCGGTACGACCGCGAGCGCGGCGCCCTGGAGGGCGCGGCCGACGATCAGCACCCCGATGTGGGAGCTGACCGCGCACAGCACCGAACCCAGCACCAGCACCATGAGCGAGGCGACGAGCACCCGCCGCTTTCCGTACATGTCGCCGACGCGGCCCAGGACGGGTGTGAAGACGGCGCCGGTGAGCAGGGTGACGGTGACCAGCCAACTGGCCGCGGCCGGGGAGGCGCCGGTGAGCGCCGGGATGTGTGGAAGCAGGGGTACGACGATCGTCTGCATGACCGCGACCACGACGCCGCAGAAGGCCAGCACGCCGACGGCGAAACGGGAATGCGGGGCCTGTTCACCGGTGATGGTGGCGGCGGTCGGGGCGGGTATGTCCGCGGGCATGGCTCTCCGTACGGTGCTCGTCGGCCAGGGCGTCGCGCAGGGGTGCACGAGCGTTCACCCCCTCTGGGTAAACGCCTGTGCACCCCCTCGGCGAGAGGAAGTACAAACGCCGCGTTAGCCTCGAAGACCCGGGCTCCGGGCCCGGACGACACGAACGAGAAGGCGAAGGTGGCTGCGATGGCGAAGGTTCCTGCAGCGGCGGTGGCGGCGAGCGGGCTGGTCGGCGGGTACGCCGTCGCCCGGTGGACGAAGAAGCGGCCGCTGGGCGGGGCCGCCCTCGCCGCCGCGGGCAGCGTCGCCGCGTACGAGTGGAACCGGCAGGCGGGACCCCGTGCGGCCGCCGGGCTGACCGCCGCGTATGTCGCCGCGTTCGCCGGTTCGCACCCGCTGGCCAAGAAGGTCGGCGCCTGGCCCGCCGTCTTCGCCGTGGCGGGCGGCGTGGCCGCCGCGTCGTGGGCGGTCACACGCCGGGCCGCCTGACCCAGGCCCCTCCGGGCGCCCGGCGCCCGCCCTCGCGAACCGGACCGGGGGCGCGCCGGGCCCCGGCTTCCCTGGGACCGGATGCCCCGGACTCCGCGCGCCCTGCGTCCTACGCCCCCAGCGCCCGCGACACCGTGTAGATCAGCAGCCCGGCCAGCGCACCCACCACCGTGCCGTTGATCCGGATGAACTGCAGGTCGCGGCCGATGTGCGCCTCGATCTTCTTCGACGTCTGGTCCGCGTCCCAGCTCGCGACCGTGTCGCTGATCAGCGAGGTGATCTCCGTGCGGTACGTCGTGACGACATAGACCGCCGCGTCCTCCAGCCAGCCCTCCAGCTTGGCCTGCATCCGCCCGTCCGTCGCCAGCCGCGCGCCGAACGTCAGCAACGAGGCCCGCGCCCGCAGCCGCAGCTCGCTCTGCTCGTCGTCCGCCGCCGTGATGATCATCGTGCGTACGGACGACCAGGCCGAAGCGATGACCTCCTGGACCTCGGCACGCCCCAGGATCTCCGACTTCAGCCGCTCCACCCGCGCCCGGGTGTCCTCATCCGTCTGGAGGTCGGCCGCGAAGTCCGTCAGGAACGTGTCGATCGAGGCGCGCGCCGGGTGCCCCGGCATGTCCCGCATCTCCGTGACGAAGCGCAGCAGCTCCTTGTAGACCCGCTCCCCCACCCGCTTGTCGACGAACCGCGGCGTCCAGCCCGGCGCGCCGCCCTGCACCGCGTTCATCACCGAATCGCCGTGCAGCACCAGCCAGTCGTGGGCGCGCACACAGATCAGGTCCACCACCCTGCGGTGGCCGCCGTCGGCGACGATCTTCTCCAGCATCTTGCCGAGGCCCGGAGCGATCTCCGCCGCGTTGGCCCGCCGGGTGATCGCCTCGCCCACCACGGCCTGCACATCGGAGTCCCGCAGCACCGTCAGCGCACCGCGCAGCGCGGTCGACAGCTCGGCGGTGACCCGGTCGGCGTGCTGCGGCTCGGCCAGCCAGGCCCCGAGCCGGCCACCGATGCCGAGAGCATGTATACGGCTGCGCACGACATCGCCGGAAAGGAAATTCTCCCCGACGAAGGAACCCAGGGAGGCCCCCAGCTGGTCCTTCTTGGTGGGGATGATGGCGGTGTGCGGGATCGGCAGGCCGAGCGGACGCTTGAACAGCGCCGTGACGGCGAACCAGTCGGCCAGCGCACCCACCATCCCCGCCTCGGCTGCCGCGGCGACGAAGCCCGGCCAGCCGCCCACGCCCACGTTCTTCGCCCAGGTGGCGAGGACGTACACCAGCGCGACCAGCAGAAGGAGGCCCGTCGCCGTGGTCTTCATCCGGCGTACGCCGCGCCGCTTCTCCTCGTCCGCGGCGGTGTACGCGAACGAGGCAAGGGGGGCCGGACGGCCGCCGGTCCCGGAACGGGCCGCGCCCGCCGCCTGCTCGTGGGCACGCTCCGCCTGCCCCGCACCCTGTTCCCCGGGTCCGGTCCGATCGATCCGTTCCATCCGCTCCACCCGTCCGCGTACGTATCGCCCCCGGTGTCCCGTACGCATTGTCCCTACCTGACCTACTCCCGGGCCGCACGTCGAGTTCCCGGAGCCCTGCCCCATCATGGGATCAGCCCGACAACCACGAGGAGACACACCGCCCATGCCCAGGCGTCAGGGGTACGCCCTGCTCATCGCCCTCGTGGCGGGCACCGCCGCACTCGCCGCCGGGGTGGCGTTCGCCGGCCCGCTGCTGTTCTCGGGTTCCGGCACCGGCCGCAAGCAGATCGCCGCACCCGATCGGCGGTCCGTGGCCCGTACGCCCGCCGCGCCCGCCCACTCCACCGGCCTCTGGCTCAGCACCTGGACGGCGGCACCCACCGCCGGCGTGATCGACACGTACCACGGCGGTGACCCGGCCCGGCGCACCATCCGTAACGTCGTGCACACCAGCATCGGGGGCGACGCGGCCCGCATCACCCTCTCCAACCTCTTCGGTACGCGCCCCCTGGTGATAGACCACGCCACGGTGAACACCCGCCCCGTGACCTTCCGCGGCGCGTCCGCCGTGACCGTCGCCGCGGGCGGGCGGGTCGTCAGCGACCCGGTCGTCGTCCCGGTCGCCGCCGACGCGGATCTCGTCGTCGCCCTGCGCACTCCCACCGCCGAGGGTCCCGTCACGATCCACCCGGGCACCCACCAGACGTCGTACGTGGAGGACGAGCGGGGCACCTGGCGCACCACCGACTGGCGCTACCTCACCGCCGTCGACGTGCACAACGAGACCGCCGCCGGAACGATCGCCGTGATCGGCGACTCGCTCACGGCGGGCACCGGCTCCACCCTCGACGCCAACAGCCGCTGGCCCGACGTCCTGGCCGACCGGCTGCACGACCGGTACGCAGTGGCCAACGCGGGCATCGCGGGCAACCGCATCCTGCGCGACGGACGCGGCGTGCGGGCGAGTGCCCGCTTCGACCGCGACGTACTGGACGTCGCCGGGGTGAGGACCGTCGTCATCGCGCTGGGCATCAACGATGTGCAGCAGTCCCCGCAGGAGACCGACCCGCGGCGCATCGCGGACGCCCTACGGTCCCTGACCCAGCGCGCCCACGCACGCGGACTGCGGGTCGTCGGGGCGACGCTGATGCCGTACGAGGGGTTCCGCACCTGGACGCCCGTCCAGAACGCCGTACGGGAACAGGTCAACGACCTCATCCGGGCGGGCGGGGTCTTCGACTCGGTCATCGATTTCGACAAGGCGGCCCGCGACCCGTACCGCCCCTCCCGGCTCCTGCCGTCCTACGACTCCGGCGACCACCTCCACCTGAACGACACGGGCTACCGGCGGCTGGGTTCGCTGGTGGACCTGGCGGCCCTGCAGCACGGACAGCCCGTCTCCGACCAGCTCTGACGAGAAGGGCGGGGCCGCCGCGGCAGAGGGCCGGACGGGGGACGAAACGGCCTTCGGGCTCAGTCCTCGAACCGGCCCGAGGCCCCCTCGTCCTTCTCCGACCCGCCGCGCCGCCGGTCCAGCTCCCGGGCCCGTTCGGCCTCCTTCAGCCGCTGCTTCTCCGCCTTGCTCCGCTTGCGCTCCACACCGACGCCGCCCATCAGCGCGAACCCGGTGATCCGCACCCGCGGAGAATCCGGCGACACAACCCCCTCGTCCTTCGCGTGCTCGCCGAAGCCGCCCATGATGCCGATGCCCCTGACGTCGGCATTCAGCTCCGGCGGCACCACCACATGAATGCCACCCATGATCGTGATGCAGCGGATCACGACCTCACGGTCCTCGAAGTCGGCCTCGCGCAGATCGATCTCACCGCCGCCCCACATCGCGAACGCGGTGAACTTCCGGCCCACCGTCCAGTTCCCCCGGCGGCCGAACCCGCCCCAGAACGCGAAGGCCCCGCTCGACGTAGCGGGCTTGCCAACCCGGTCCGCCCAGCGCACCGCCGATCCTGTAGCCGCGCGTACCGGGGCCGGGCTCAACGAAGGCACCTCCGCGCCCGGCGCCGGAAGGTCACGTACGAGCGGCTCCAACTCCCCGTGCGTACGCGCCTTGTAGGCCGATTCGAGCCGCTGCTCGAACTCCTCCATCTCCAGCCGGCCCTCGGCCACCGCCTCGCGCAGGGTCTCGGCGACACGCTCACGCTCGGTATCGGAGGCACGCATTTCCGGAAGGTCACTTGTCATACCGCGCAGCCTATTGAACGCGTACGCTCCCGTCACCGACCCGCCGGCCGCCGGACGACGCGTACATCTTCGCGATCACGGCCTCGATGTCGGGCTCGCGCACCGACAGGTCGACCAGCGGGTAGTCCGCGGCGATCCGGGCGACCAGCGGCGCGGCCGACTCCGAGGCCGGGAAGGCCAGCCACTGGCGCGGCCCCTCCACCTTCACCGTGCGGACCGAAGGCGACGCGTCCAGCCGGATCGGAGGGAGTTCACGCTCCAGGTCGACCACCAGGGTCCGCTCGCTCTCGCCCACCTCGTGCAGCCCGGCGAGCGCGCCGTCATACATCAGCCTGCCGTGATCGATCACCATCACGCGCTTGCAGAGCTGCTCGATGTCCGTCAGGTCGTGCGTGGTGAGCAGCACGGTCGTACCGCTTTCGGCGTTCAAGTCCCGCAGGAACTGGCGGACTTTGACCTTGGACACGACATCCAGGCCGATCGTCGGCTCGTCCAGGTACAGCACCTCGGGATCGTGCAGCAGCGCCGCCGCGATGTCACCGCGCATCCGCTGCCCCAGCGACAGCTGCCGCACGGGTACGTCCAACAGCTCGCCCAGGTCCAGGAGTTCGACGCAGCGGTCCAGATTCTCGCGGAAGCGGGCATCAGGAATCCGGTACATCCGGTGCATCAGCCGGTACGAGTCGCGCAGCGGCAGGTCCCACCAGAGCGTGGTGCGCTGGCCGAACACCACCCCGATCCGGTGCGCCAGCCTCGTACGCTCCCTGGACGGGTCGATGCCCGCCACCCGCAGCCGGCCGCCGCTCGGCGTGAGGATGCCGGTCAGCATCTTGATCGTGGTCGACTTCCCGGCACCGTTCGGCCCGATGTAGCCGACCATCTCGCCCCGCGCGACACGGAAGCTGATGGAGTCGACGGCGCGCACCTGGTGGCGTTCACCACGCATGAATCCGGTCTTGCGGCGCACGTCGAAGACCTTCTCGACGTTGTCGAGCTCGATGAAACCGGCGCCGGCGCCGGTGCGTGTGGTGTCGGTGGTGTCGATACCGCTGACAGCGGTATCGGTGTCGGGTCCCGCGTCCATGTCCCTCATCCCTGACCTTGTCCCTGCCCCGGCCTGCGCTGCCCTGTCCTGTCCTGCCCTGTCCTGCCCTGCCCTGCCCTGTCCCGTCCTGTCCTGTCCTGCCCGTGTTCCGTCAACTTCCCGTGCTGCGGTAGGCGCGCAGACCCGTGCGCCAGGCCAGACCCGCGAGCAGCCCGCACAGGCCCGCCACCACCGGGGGCAGGAACGCCACCCAGTCCGGCAGGTCCAGCGGATAGTCGCGGCCCAGCACGTAGAGCGCGGGCAGCCAGTTCACGAAGGCCAGCGGCACCACGAACGTCACCCCGCGCACCAGATCCTTCGCGAAGATCGACGGCGGGTACTGGAGCAGCGTGTTCCCTCCGTACGTGAAGGAGTTCTGCACCTCGGAGGCGTCCTGCGCGACGAACTGGAACGCCGCCCCGGCCACGAACACCGCGGCGTAGATCGCCGCCCCGCTCAGCAGCATCAGCGGAATCATCACCACCCTCAGCAGCGTCCAGTCGACGTCCAGCACCACAAGTGCGTACCCGAGAACCAGCGCCCCCTGGGTGATCCGCCCCAGCCGGCGCAACGCGAACCGGTCCGCCGCGACCTGGGCGAGCACCGGCACCGGCCGTACCAGCAGCGTGTCCAGCGTGCCGTCGCGCACTCGCCGCCCCAGCCGGTCCATCGACCCCATCACCAGATCGGCGAGCCCGAACGCGGTGCCCGAGGCCCCGTACAGCAGGGCGATCTCGGGCAGTGAGTACCCGCCCAGCGCGTCCACGTGCGAGAACATCAGCAGGATCGCGACGAAGTCGAAGGCGGTCGCCGCGAAGTTCCCGAACGCCGTCATCGCGAACGAGGCGCGGTAGGCCATCGTCGAGCGCAGCCACATCGCCGCGATCAGCCCGTATGCCCGGACCCCCTCGACGAGCCTCGACCGCTCGACGAACACCACCTCGGGCGGGTCCGCCGTCCCGGCCCCGGCCGCCTTCACCGCCCCGGCCGTCTCAGCCACCCTGGACCACCACCCTCCTCGTCGCGACCGACTGCACCAACCGCCCCACCAGCAGCAGCGTCACCGCCCAGCCGCCCTGGAAGGCGTACGCCTCCACCAGACCCCACCCCGTGTGCTTGCCGAGCAGCACATCGGCGGGGACCTGGAGCAGCGACGACCACGGCAGCGCCCGCGCCACCTCGCCCAACACGCCGGGGAACAGCGTCAGCGGCAGCAGCATCCCGGAGAAGAACATCCCCGCCAGGGCCGTCATCTGCGACACCCCCGCCCCGTCCAGCAGCCAGAACGCGGAGAGCGCCACCAGATAGCGGATGGCGAAACTGACCACGACACCGAGCGCCACCGAGAGGAGAAAGGCCAGCCAGATCCCGGGCGAGCCGGGCAGCGCCAGCTCGAAGGCGAGCGAGCCCAGGAGCATCGGGACGATGCCGCGGCCCAGCAGATGGAACGCCGCCCGCCCCAAGTCTCCGGCCAGCCACCACAGTTGGAGGTCCACGGGCCGGTAGAGATCGACCGCGACATCGCCGGTACGGATTCGCTCGATCAGCTCGTCCTCGAAACCGCCGCCCATCATGGCGCAAGTCATCAGCAGAGCCTGCCCCAGCCAGACATAGGTGAGCGCCTCGGGCATGTCGTAACCGCCGAGCCGCGGACGCTGCTCCCACAGCGCCACATAGGTGTACGTCATGATGAAACCGAAGACGGTGTTGGTGAAGACTCCCGCCGCCGTCGCCGTCCGGTAGGTGGCATAGCGCCGGAACCCGCCCGCCGCCACCACCGCGTACAGCCGCACCGCGTTCACCCCCGTCGCTCATCGCTCAGGCGCCCAACGGCGTTGGACACCAAAGCGCAAGACCTTAGACCAGTGGAGGCAGCCGCCGCGACCGCTTTTCGGGGGTCGATCCGCGGCTTATTCCATGGAAAAGGGCACTATGAGGGAACTGACCGCGGCCGAGGAGTCTGCACGGACATGAGCGACGAGCCACAGCAGCCGAGCGGGGAGAACGAACCCTGGGCCCCCAGGGATCCGTCCGCCCACGACGACAACAGCGCTCACGCCGGCCACGGCAGCCACAGCAGTCACAGCAGCCACAGCAGTCACAGCGGCCACGGCGGAGAACAGGGCGGCGGACGCGGCAGGACGAAGAAACCCAAGCGCACCGGCTGGCGCCGCGCCGTCCCCACCTGGCGAATGGTCGTCGGCGCCGTCCTCGTCGTCGTCGCCCTCCTGATCGGCGGCTTCATCGCCGGGTACGAACTCGTCGGCATCCCGCCCGCCAACGCCAGCGCCACCGCGCAGTCCAACGTCTACCTCTACAAGGACGGCAGCGTCATCGCCCGCTCCGGCGAGGTCAACCGGGAGAACGTCGAACTCGCCCAGGTCCCACTGACCGTCCAGCACGCGGTCCTCGCCGCCGAGGACCGCGACTTCTACTCCGAACGGGCCGTCGACCTCATGGCCATGGCCCGCGCTGCCTGGAACACCTTCACCGGCAAGGGCACGCAGGGCGGGTCGACGATCACCCAGCAGTACGTCAAGAACTACTACCTCGGCCAGGAACAGACCGTCGCCCGCAAGATCAAGGAGTTCTTCATCGCGGTCAAACTGAACCGCGAGGAGTCCAAGAGCCAGATCTTCGAGGGGTACCTCAACACCAGCTACTTCGGCCGCAACGCCTACGGCATCCAGGCCGCCGCCCAGGCCTACTACAGCAAGGACATCGGCTCGATCACCACCGCCGAAGGCGCCTACCTCGCCTCCCTCCTCAATGCCCCCAGCGCGTACGACGTCGTCGTCCACCCCGAGAACAAGACCGCGGCCCTCGCGCGCTGGAACTACGTACTCGACGGCATGGTCAAGGAGAAGTGGCTCGGCGCCGGCGAACGCGCCGCCATGAAGTTCCCCGTGCCGGGCAAGGTCAAGCCGCCCACCGGACTCTCCGGACAGCGCGGCTACGTCGTCCAGGCCGTCGACGACTACCTCACCAGCAACAAGATCATCGATGAGAACACCCTGGCCACCGGCGGCTACCGGATCACCACCACCCTGGACAGGACGAAGCAGAACGCGCTCGTCAAAGCCGTCGACGACAACGTGATGTCCCAGACGAGCCCCGACCGCGAGGCCGACCGCAACGTCCGCGTCGGCGGCGCCTCCATCGACACCGGCACCGGCCGGGTCGTCGCCATGTACGGCGGTGTCGACTACACCAAGCAGTACGTGAACAACGCGACCCGCCGCGACTACCAGGTCGGCTCCACCTTCAAGCCGTTCGTCTTCACCTCCGCCGTCGCCAACGGCTCCACCACCCAGGACGGGCAGCTCATCACCCCCAACACCGTCTACGACGGCACGAACAAGCGCATGGTCGAGGGCCCCGACGGACCTACCGGATACTCCCCCGCCAACGAGGACGACATCGACTACGGCCCCATCACCGTCCGCAGAGCCACCGACAAGTCCGTCAACGCCGTCTACGCCCAGATGGCCGAGGACGTCGGCCCCGGAAAGGTCAAGCAGACCGCCATCGACCTCGGCATCCCCGAGAACACCCCCGACCTCACCCCGTACCCGTCCATCGCGCTCGGAGTCGCCACCGCGAGCGTCCTCGACATGGCCGAGGCATACGCCACCCTCGCCGACCACGGCAGGCACGGCGCGTACGTCCTCGTCGACAGGGTCAGCAAGGGCGGCACGGACCTGGAGCTCCCCGGCAGGAGCACCGGGCAGGCCGTCAGCCGGGAGGCGGCCGACACCACCACCGCGATCCTCCAGAGCGTCGTCGAGAGCGGCTCCGGCGCCGCCGCCCAGGCGGCCGGCCGCCCCGCCGCGGGCAAGACCGGCACCGCCGAGGACGACAAGGCGGCCTGGTTCGCCGGATACACCCCCGACCTCACCACCGTCATCGCCGTCATGGGCCAGGACCCCGAGACCGGCGTGCAGAAATCACTCTACGGAGCACTCGGGCTGGACCGCCTCAATGGCGGTGACACACCCGCCCGGACCTGGGCCCAGTACACCGAGGCCGCGCTCCGCGGCACCATGGTCCAGGACTTCGGCCTCAACCTCGAAAGCGGCGCCGAGGAAACCGCCCTGCCCACGGAACAGAGCAGCAGCCCCGGCAGCACCGTGACACCATCCGGGCCCCCCGTCGGCACTCCGCCCGGCAGCACCGGAAACACCTCGCCCAGCGGCCCGCCCGGACCCGGAACCGGCGGACCCGCCATCGGCGGCACGGAGACCGGCGGCCCGACCGGCGGCGGCGCGGTGAACGGCGGTGCGGTGAACGGCGACGGGAACATCGGCGGTCCGGGCGGCCCCGGCGCCGGGAACGGCTACGACTTGCTCCCGGGCGCCCCGGGCACCCCCGCCCCCTCGGCACCCGTGGCACCCGCGGCGCCCGCGGCACCCCCGGCACCCGTGGCACCGCCGGCGCCCCCGGCGCTCGTGACACCGCGTCAATGACCCGAGGTCGCCTTCAGCCCCACGACCGCCACCAACAGCAGACAGACGAAGAAGATCCGGGCGGCGGTCGCCGGCTCACCCAGCACCACCATGCCGAGGACCGCCGCACCGGCCGCCCCGATACCGACCCACACGCCGTACGCCGTACCGATCGGGAGCGTCCTCGCCGCATGGGACAGCATCACCATGCTCGCCACGATCCCGAGCCCCGTGAACACACTCGGCCACAGCCGGGTGAACCCCTCCGTGTACTTCATCCCGATCGACCAGGCCACTTCCAGCAGACCGGCGACAACCAGCAGAACCCACGCCACGACAGCACCTCCGACAAGACAGAACGCGAACAACACGGGGTGCGTCGTCTTTGCGAAGCCCGGTACGGCGCGTCTCGTCGGGTGGCTCCACCGTAGCAAAGAACAAGCAAAAGACCTGGTGACACCGGTCACCAGGTCACTCGCGACTGCCACGGCCTACAGATACAACCCGGTGGAATCCACCGACCCCTCGAACCGGTCCGCCGCCACCGCGTGCAGATCCCGCTCACGCATCAGCACATACGCCACACCGCGCACCTCGACCTCCGCACGGTCCTCGGGGTCGTACAGCACCCGGTCGCCCGGCTCCACCGTCCGCACGTTCTGACCCACCGCGACCACGACGGCCCAGGCCAGCCGACGGCCGACCGCTGCCGTCGCCGGAATCAGGATGCCGCCGCCCGACCGCCGCTCGCCCTCCGGCGTATCGGACCGGACCAGCACACGGTCGTGCAGCATACGGATGGGCAGCTTGTCGTCGCTGTTCTCGCTCACGCCCCGCAACCTACCTGCCCGCCGCGGCTCCGCACGCCCCCGGGGTACGCGGATCGCGGCATCAGTTCTTCATCAGTTCTTCCTGATCAGTTCTTCCTGATCAGTTCTTCCTGCGCCGCTTCGACACCACGACCAGGCCCACGACACCCACCGCCAGCAACGCCGCCGGGATCACCCGCTCCAGACGCGCAGCACCGTCCTCGGACACGAACTGCGCCTTCACGTCCGACACCGTCCGGTTCACCGCGACAAAAGCCCGCCCCGCCGTCCGGTCCACTGCCTCGGCGGCCTTGGCCTTCGCATCACCCATGATCGTCTTCGGGTGCACCCGCACCCCGATCTCATCGAGCACCACCGCAAGCTGCTCACGCCTGCTGATGATGTCCGCCTCGATCTGCGCAGGGGTCCTGGCATCCGACACCGCGCCGCCTCCGTGGTCCTCGTCCGGTAAACCTTCATCGACAGTCTGTCAGCTCCACCGCCCACGCACCCGGCGGCACCCCTATTACGCTCGGTCCCGTACACCCCACGTGCCACCTGAGGAGAACCATGAGCGAGCGACTCCAGCCCGGCGACACCGCCCCCGCCTTCACCCTCCCCGACGCCGACGGCAACGAGATCTCGCTCGCCGACCACAAGGGCCGCAAGGTCGTCGTGTACTTCTACCCGGCCGCCCTCACCCCCGGCTGCACCAAGCAGGCCTGCGATTTCACCGACAACCTGGAACTGCTCGCCGGCGCCGGATACGACGTCATCGGCGTCTCCCCCGACAAGCCCGAGAAGCTCGCCAAGTTCCGCGAGAAGGAGAACCTCAAGGTCACCCTGGTCGGCGACCCCTCCAAGGAGACCCTTGAGGCATACGGCGCCTTCGGCGAGAAGAAGCTCTACGGCAAAACGGTGACGGGCGTCATCCGCTCCACGATCGTCGTGGACGAGGAGGGCAAGGTCGAGCGAGCCCTCTACAACGTCAAGGCCACCGGCCACGTAGCCAAGATCATCAAGGACCTCGGGATCTGACCCGCCCCGCCGGGAACGGCTCCCGCGACCGACGGACCCCCTGACCGCCGCAGAGAGCCGAGAAGCCCCCCGGACGGCCGAAAGGATGTGAGGGACATCCCATTCGGCCACCGAATCGGTTTGCGACCGCCATGGCCGCGCAGAAGCCTTTCCTGAACACCCACCCGAGGAAAGGACCCGACCATGGCGGCCTCCGACCCCCACCAGGCGGCCGATCCGGAAGCGGTCAAACGCCACCCCACCCTCTTCCGCGCCATCCGGCAGCGGAAGAACCCGAAGCTGCGCCGGACGGACATCACCGTCACCGACGACCGGGCGGTCAAGCGGGCGGTGAAGGCGGCATCGCTCGGCAACGCCATGGAGTGGTTCGACTTCGGCATCTACTCCTACCTGGCCGTCACCCTGGGCCATGTCTTCTTCCCGTCCGGGAACGACACCACCCAGCTCCTCTCCTCCTTCGCCACCTTCGCCGTCGCGTTCCTCGTAAGGCCCCTCGGCGGAATGTTCTTCGGCCCCATGGGCGACAAGATCGGCCGCAAGAAGGTCCTCGCCCTCACCATGATCATGATGGCGGTCGGCACCTTCGCGATCGGAGTCATCCCCTCGCACGACTCCATCGGACTCTGGGCCCCCGCCCTGTTGATCTTCTTCAGGCTGGTCCAGGGCTTCTCCACCGGCGGTGAGTACGGCGGCGCCTCCACCTTCATCGCCGAGTACGCCCCCGACAAACGCCGCGGCTACTTCGGCAGCTTCCTCGAATTCGGCACGCTGGCCGGCTACGTGGGCGCCGCCGGACTCGTCACCGCCCTGACCGCGATACTCGACTCCGGCCATGGAGGCCTGGGGCTGGCGCATCCCGTTCCTCGTCGCGGGACCGCTCGGCCTGGTCGGCCTCTACCTGCGACTGCGCCTGGACGAGACGCCCGCCTTCCAGAAACTGGAGGGCGGCACCGCACACGCGACCGAGGCCGCCGACGGCGTCGAGACCACCGCCAAGGGCGACCTCGCCAAGATCTTCCGGCAGTACTGGCCGACGCTGATCCTCTGCATCTGCCTGGTCGGCGCGTACAACATCACCGACTACATGCTGCTGTCGTACATGCCGACCTATCTCTCCGACGAACTCGGCTACAGCGAGACGCACGGCCTGCTCGTCCTGCTCGTCGTCATGGTCTTCCTGATACTGATCATCAGCCAGGTCGGCAAGCTCTCCGACCGCTTCGGCCGCAAGCCGCTCCTGATGACCGGCATGCTCGGCTTCTTCTTCCTCTCCCTCCCCGCCTTCCTCCTCATCCGCCAGGGCGGCATCCCCGCGATCACGACCGGCATGCTGATGCTGGGGCTCTCGCTGGTCTGCATGCTGGGCACCATGTCCGCCGCGCTCCCCGCGCTCTTCCCCACTCATGTCCGCTACGGCTCCCTCTCCGTGGGCTACAACCTCTCGGCCTCCCTCTTCGGCGGCACGACCCCGCTGGTGATCACGGCCCTGATCAGCTGGAGCGGCACCAACCTGATGCCGGCCTACTACGCGATGGCGGCGGCCCTGGTCGGCGTGATCGCCGTGGCCTGCATGAAGGAGACCGCCCAGCAGCCCCTGGCCGGCTCGCCGCCGTCGGTGGAGACGGAGGAGGAGGCGGCGGAACTGTGCGCGGCCCAGACACCTGAGCCGAAGTTCTGACCCGGGGCCTCCGCGCCTCTTTGGTGCCCCACGCCGGATCGGCCCGCACCGCATCAATCGACGTTGAAGCGGTGCGGGCCATTCCGCATCTTGTCGGATATCGGACGTGACTCTCCGATAAACGGCTCGTTGATCCGTACGAGGCCGCGAACGTGCGGTCGGATGCGGAGGGGAACATGCCGGTTCGGTATACCCGCGAGCTACCGGAAGGTGTCGACCGCGACGTCGCACACCAACGCCTCGGTCCCGCTTGCACGAGGGGGAGAAATGTCTGATGTGTACGAGCGGGAGAGGCTCACCGCCGCCGTCGCCGAGTCCAAGAACTGGACGGATCTGATGCGCCGACTCGGACTCAAGAAGAGCGGCGGCCAGCGGCGTGTACTGCAGGAGAAGGTAGCCGGGTACGGGCTGGACACAGCCCATTTCAAGCAACGAAGTCCGTGGCGGAAGTACCCGGACTCGGCCATTGAGGCCGCTGTTGCATCCTCGTCGTCGCTGCGCGAGGTCGTCACCAAACTCGGTGCACCACCGGCAAGCGGCACGCTGTCCCACATAAGCCGCCGCATCACGGCCGCGGGGATCGATGTCAGCCACTTCCCCGGCATGAACCGTCCGCAACTGGCCCTGCTGTTCACCACCGAGGAGTTACGGACCGCCACGGCCGCCGCCGAGAGCGTTCGCGGAGTGGCGCGAAGCCTTGGAATGGGCGACGACAGTCAGTCACGCTCTTCGCTGGCAAGCCTGCTACGCAGGAGAGGGGTCGATACCTCACATTTCCGCAAGGCACGCGTTGCGATCCCGGAGGACACTCTGCGGGACGCCGTCCCGCGAGCTACCAGCTACGCGGACGTCATGCGTGCACTCAGCCTTGAGGTCAACGACACGAACCACCGCCGCGTGCGGCGCAAGGTCCTTCAGCTGCAGCTCGACACACGCCACTTCACTCGCCGCCCCTGGGCTTCGACGCAGGTGCGCGAGCCGCGCGAGCCCAAAGCGATCGCGCCGACGACCCTGGTGGTCAGGCCTCAAGGGTCAACACGCACAAACCGGGAAAGGCTGCACCGCGCCCTTCAGGAGATAGGTGTCGCGTACCGCTGCGAATCCTGCGGCAACCCGGGCAAGTGGCTGGGCCAGTCCTTCACGCTCCAGATCGATCACATCAACGGTGAGTGGCTCGACAACCGGGCCGAGAACCTTCGCTACCTCTGTCCCAACTGCCACGCGCTCACTGACACATGGTGCAGGAACCGGCGCCCTGCTAAATCGGCCGCCATATAGGTCTTCGGGTCTGTTGCGGCCTTCCCTTGTAGACTGCCGGAGACGCGCGAGTGCTGGAATTGGTGAGACAGGCTGGTTTTAGGTACCAGTGCCCTAGCGGCGTGAGGGTTCGAGTCCCTCCTCGCGCACCCCGGTGACAGGCCCGGCTCGCTTCTGCAGCGAGCTGGGCCTGTCGCGTTCACCGAGACGCTGTCACCCCACCAACTCCCGCACCACCGGCACCAGCGCCCGGAACGCCTTGCCGCGGTGGCTGATCGCGTTCTTTTCGGCCGGGGTCAGCTCGGCGCAGGTGCGGGTCTCGCCCTCCGGCTGGAGGATCGGGTCGTAGCCGAAGCCGTTCGTGCCGGACGGGGTGTGGCGCAGGGTGCCCGTCAGGCGGCCCTCGACCACGCGTTCCGTGCCGTCGGGGAGGGCGAGGGCGGCCGCGCAGGCGAAGTGGGCCCGGCGGTGGGCGTCGTCGATGTCGGAGAGCTGGGCCAGGAGCAGGTCCAGGTTGGCCCGGTCGTCGCCGTGGGTGCCGGACCAGCGGGCGGAGAAGATGCCGGGGGCGCCGCCGAGTACGTCCACGCAGAGGCCGGAGTCGTCGGCGATGGCGGGGTGGCCGGTGGCCTTCGCGAGGGCGTGGGCCTTGAGCAGGGCGTTCTCGGCGAAGGTGACGCCGGTCTCCTTGACGTCGGGGATGTCCGGGTATGCGTCCGCGCCGACGAGTTCGTGGTCGAGGCCTGCGTCGGCGAGGATCGCGTGGAGTTCGGTGATCTTCCCGGCGTTGCGGGTGGCGAGGATGAGGCGGGTCATGTCACCCAGTATCGGGGGTGGTCAGGGCGTGCAGACCTTGCCGATTTCCTTGGCGGCGTCGGTGACGGGAGTGATGTCGGGGGTGGTGTCGCCCTTGTCGATGGCGTCGCGGACGTTGCCGACGCCGGCCCGGAGGTGGTCGACGGCCTTGCCGAGGTCGGCGTTGTCGGTCTTGTCGCCGAGGTTGCCGAGTTCCTTCTCGATGTCGTCGAGGGCTTCGGATGCCTGGGTGGGGTCGTCGGACGCGTTGGAGACGGCCTGTTGGAGGTTGTCGGCGCTGGTGGCGATGGCGTCGGCGGTTCGCACGCAGTCGAGTGCCTTGTCGACGGCGCCGCAGCCGGCTGTCGCGGTGAGCGTGAGGGTGAGGGCGGTCAGGGTCAGCGCGACGGTGGTGCGGCGGTGGCGGGCCTTGGCCATGGTGCGGTTCCTCCCCGGGTGCGGATACGCGGACGGGCGCACGGTTCGACCCGTGCGCCCGTGCTCGTAACGACGCGTTGTGGTGCGTATGTGGTTGCTTCTTTACTCGCCCAGGGTGCGCGCGAGCGCCTCGTGCTGGAAGACGGTGAGGTCCGCGCAGCCGGCGGTGGCGAGGTCGAGGAGGACGCCCAGTTCCTTGCGGTCGAAGGGGGTGGCCTCGGCGGTGCCCTGGACCTCGACGAAGCGGCCGTCGCCGGTGCAGACGACGTTCATGTCGGTGTCGGCGCGGACGTCCTCCTCGTAGCAGAGGTCGAGGAGGGGGGTGCCGTCGACGATGCCGACGCTGATCGCGGAGACGGTGTCGGTCAGTGGCTTGCGGCCGTGCTTGACGAGCTTCTTGCGCTGGGCCCAGGTGACGGCGTCGGCGAGGGCGACGTAGGCGCCGGTGATGGCGGCGGTGCGGGTGCCGCCGTCGGCCTGGAGGACGTCGCAGTCCAGGACGATGGTGTTCTCGCCGAGGGCCTTGTAGTCGACGACGGCGCGCAGGGAGCGGCCGATGAGCCGGCTGATCTCGTGGGTGCGGCCGCCGATCTTGCCGCGTACGGATTCCCGGTCGCCGCGGGTGTTGGTGGAGCGGGGCAGCATGGAGTATTCGGCGGTGACCCAGCCTTCGCCGCTGCCCTTGCGCCAGCGGGGGACGCCCTCGGTGACGGAGGCGGTGCAGAAGACCTTGGTGTCGCCGAAGGAGATGAGTACGGAGCCTTCGGCGTGCTTGCTCCATCCGCGTTCGATGGTGACGGGGCGGAGCTGTTCGGGGGTGCGGCCGTCGATACGAGACATGGCGTCGACTGTATCCGGTGCGTGGGCGGCGTCCGTTCGGGTGCCCGGGGCGGCTGCCGGAGCGTTGCGGTGCGGGGGCGGGCGCGGCTTCCGTTGCGGTGCGGCACAGGCCCCGTCCGGGCGGGCGGGGCCTGCGTGGCGCTGAGCGGGCCGGCTCAGCGGGGGGTTATGCGGAGGGTTCGAGGGCCGGTCACATCATGTCTTCGATGTCGGCGGCGATGGGGTCGGCGTCGGTGCCGATGACGACCTGGATCGCGGTGCCCATCTTGACGACGCCGTGGGCTCCGGCGGCCTTGAGCGCGGCTTCGTCGACCTTGCTGGGGTCGTGGACCTCGGTGCGGAGGCGTGTGATGCAGCCTTCGATCTCGTCGATGTTCTCGATACCGCCGAGCCCGGCGACGATCTTCTCAGCCTTGCTGGCCATGGCCTTCTCCCTGGTTGTTCACATGCGTGCGACGGCCCACCCTGGGTCCGTTTCGTCACCGTAACGCACGTTTGGCCCAGCTTCGCGAGCGAGTGTCTGGACCGTCCCCAATGATGACGATCATCGATGCCCTGTCTTCCAGGCGGGTTACGCACCGTACCCCAACTGGTCTACACCAGTGTGCAACAACCGCCGGCCGCGCCGTGTTCCGGGAGGACGCCGATGAGCTCGACGAGCAGCGCCGCAGTACCGCGGAGGACATGGTGGAACGGCTTCTTCCAAGGCCTCCAGAAGATGGGCCGCAGCCTCCAGCTCCCGATCGCCGTCCTGCCCGCGGCAGGCATTCTCAACCGGCTCGGCCAGCCGGACGTATTCGGCGACGAGGGCCTGCGCTGGGGCAACGTGGCCAAGGTGTTCGAGGCCGCGGGCGGTGCGCTGCTCGACTCGGGGCTCGGCCTCCCGCTGCTGTTCTGCATCGGTGTGGCGATCGGCATGGCGAAGAAGTCGGACGGCTCGACCGCGCTCGCCGCGGTGGCCGGCTTCCTCGTCTACTACGCGGTGCTGCACGCCTTCCCGGTGGACTGCGCGCCCGGCTCGACGTTCACCTCGGGCGGCACCTGGTTCGGCACCTGCGTCACGGGCAACGCCAAAGTGACGGCCGCGCAGTACCAGAACCCCGGGGTGTTCGGCGGCATCGTGATGGGCCTGCTGTCCGCCTGGTTCTGGCAGCGGTACCACCGGGTCAAGCTGGTGGACTGGCTGGGCTTCTTCAACGGCCGCCGGCTCGTCCCGATCATCATGGCGTTCGTCGGCCTGCTCTTCGCCGCGCTGTGCGCCTGGCTCTGGCAGCCGATCGGCGACGGTCTGACCAGCTTCTCCAAGTGGCTGGTGGACCTCGACTGGGCCGGCTCCGGCATCTTCGGTGTCGCCAACCGCGCGCTGCTGGTCATCGGTCTTCACCAGTTCCTGAACACGTTCGTCTGGTTCCAGTTCGGCGACTTCACCAAGCCGGACGGTACGGTCGTGCACGGTGACATCAACCGCTTCCTGGCGGGTGACCCGACGGCCGGTCAGTTCACCTCGGGCTTCTTCCCGATCATGATGTTCGCCCTGCCCGCGGCGGCGCTGGCGATCTACCACTGCGCCAAGCCGCATCGCCGCAAGGCGGTCGGCGGCATGATGCTCTCGGTCGGCCTGACGTCGTTCGTGACGGGCATCACGGAGCCGATCGAGTACTCGTTCCTCTTCGTCGCACCGCTGCTGTACGCGATCCACGCGGTGCTCACCGGCGTCTCGATGGCGGTGACCTGGGCGATCGGGGTCAAGGACGGCTTCAGCTTCTCCGCGGGTCTGATCGACTACGTCATCAACTGGAGCCTGGCGACCAAACCATGGCTGATCATCCCGATCGGCCTGGCCTTCGCGGCCGCGTATTACGTGATCTTCCGGTTCGCGATCACCAGATTCAATCTCCAGACGCCGGGCCGGGAGCCCGATGAGCTGGAAGCGGAGATCGAGAGGGATCTCACGAAATAGCAGATCAGGTGGGTCTTTCGGCCCCATCGACGAAGGCCCTCGGACCCTTGGATCCAGGGGCCTTCGCCATGTCACCGAGCGTGGACGATAACTCATGCAAAGTAGTCTGATTGCGAAGGTTCCTTATCTCGCCCACACCGTGCTACAACTGGTCTACACCACTGAGTGGTTCAGACCACGTGGCGATCTGCCGCGTTCTTCGAGTCGCCGTCTCCCCCCTCATCGACCTGGGCGGCGCCTTGTCCAATGGAGGAATTGATGTCCACGGCAGACACCGCGCCCGCGGTCACCAAGAAGAAGGGCGCCGGCGTGATGGCGGTCATGCAGCGCATCGGCCGCAGCCTCATGCTGCCGGTCGCGGTGCTGCCCGCGGCGGCGCTCCTGGTCCGTCTCGGCAACGACGACATGCTCGGCAGGGACTCGTTCCCGGGCTTCATCACCAAGATCGCGAGCTTCATGGCCGCGGGTGGCAACGCGATCCTCGACAACATGGCGCTGCTGTTCGCCGTCGGCATCGCGATCGGCTTCGCCAAGAAGTCGGACGGCTCGACCGCCCTCGCAGCCGTCACCGGTTACCTGGTCTTCCAGAAGGTGCTCGCCACCTTCACCGACAGCAACCTGCCGCAGGTCGCGACGGTCGTCGACGGCAAGGTGGTCATGACGGACGCCCCCGTGGACGCCAAGGTCCTCGGCGGTGTGGTGATGGGCATCGTCGTCGCGCTGCTCTACCAGCGGTTCTACCGGACGAAGCTGCCGGCCTGGGCGGGCTTCTTCGGCGGCCGCCGTCTGGTCCCGATCCTCTCCGCGTTCGCGGGCCTGGTCATCGGCATCGTCTTCGGTTACATCTGGCCGGTGCTCGGCACCGGACTGCACAACTTCGGTGAGTGGCTGGTCGGTTCGGGCGCGGTCGGCGCGGGCATCTTCGGTGTCGCCAACCGTGCGCTGATCCCGGTCGGCATGCACCACCTGCTGAACTCGTTCCCGTGGTTCCAGGCCGGTGAGTACCACGGCAAGAGCGGCGACATCAACCGCTTCCTGGCCGGTGACCCGACGGCCGGACAGTTCATGACCGGCTTCTTCCCGATCATGATGTTCGCCCTTCCGGCGGCCTGCCTCGCCATCGTCCACTGCGCCCGCCCCGAGCGCCGCAAGGTCGTCGGCGGCATGATGTTCTCCCTCGCTCTCACCGCGTTCGTCACCGGTGTGACCGAGCCGATCGAGTTCACCTTCATGTTCATCGCCCCGGCGCTGTACGCGGTCCACGCGGTGCTCACCGGTGTCTCGATGGCCCTCACCTGGGGCCTCGGCATGAAGGACGGCTTCGGCTTCTCCGCCGGTGCGGTCGACTTCTTCCTGAACCTCGGCATCGCGAGCAAGCCATGGCTGCTGGTGCTGGTCGGTCTCTGCTTCGCGGTGGTCTACTACGTGGTCTTCCGCTTCGCGATCACCAAATTCAACCTGCCGACCCCGGGCCGCGAGTCCGACGAGGAGCTGGCCGAGCTCCTCAAGGCCGAGGCGAAGTAGCCCTCGGCGCGGGCCCGGCCCGTACGCCGCAACGGCTCGAAGCCCTCACCTCCCCGGCGGGAGGTGAGGGCTTCGTCGTGTCCCCGGGGTGGGTCGGGCTTCAGATCTCGTAGACCGCGCCCGGTGCCGCCACCTCGACCGGTCCGTCGAAGAACATGCGGGCATCGGCCAGGTTGCGGTCGGCGTCGGTCCAGGGCGGGATGTGGGTGAGGACGAGACGTCCCACTCCGGCGCGAGCGGCGATCTCGCCCGCCTCGCGGCCGTTGAGGTGGAGGTCCGGGATGTCCTCCTTGCCATGGATGAACGATGCTTCGCAGAGGAACAGATCGACGCCCTCGGCGAGCTCGTCCAGGGCCTCGCAGGCGCCCGTGTCGCCGGAGTACGTGAGCGAGCGGCCGCCGTGCTCGATCCGGATGGCGAAGGAGTCGACGGGATGGCAGACCTTCTCCGTACGGACCGAGAAGGGGCCGATCTCGAACGAGCCCGGCTTCAGCGTGTGGAAGTCGAAGACCTCGCTCATCGCCCGCTCGGACGGGGTGTCGCCGTGCGCGGTGGTCAGCCGCTGTTCGGTGCCGTCGGGACCGTAGACCGGGAGAGGGACGGCAGGGCTACCGTCGTGCCGGTAGTAACGGACGACGAAGTAGGCGCACATGTCGATGCAGTGATCGACATGGAGGTGGCTGAGAAAGACGGCGTCGAGGTCGTAGAGACCGACATGGCGCTGCAGCTCGCCGAGGGCGCCGTTGCCCATGTCGAGGAGCAGCCTGAAGCCGTCGGCCTCTACGAGGTAGCTCGAACACGCCGATCCCGGGGACGGGAACGAGCCGGAGCAGCCGACGACGGTGAGCTTCATGGAGCGTGAACCTCCGAGACGTGGGAACGGGGAGGGTTCGTGCGGTCTGTTGAGCGGTTTGTCGAGCGTAAAGCGCGAAAGAGCCGGTCGCTCCTTCACGGCCGTCCGTTGTGGGGGAACTCACCTGCTCTGTCACCGGTTCGATGGAAGAGGTGGGAACGCCGGTACGGTCGGGACATGGACATGTCCTGGTGGTGGATCGCGTTCGCTGTTGTCGTGCTGCTCGCGCTCGTGGCGGCGCTCGCCGATGGGCGGGGGCGGGGAGGGCGGCGGCCGGGCGGGCGTTCCGGCAGGTCGGCGGGGACGCGCTCGGGCGGGCGTCCGGGCGGGCGGATGCGCCCGCCGGCGGGGCCGGGGCGTGGGGCAGGGCCGGAGCGCGGACCGCGGCCGGGTGAGATCTGGTGGGCCGAGGTGCCCTACGAGGACGGGCCCGGGGTGAAGGACCGGCCCTGTCTGGTGCTGTCGGTACGGGGTGGCTCGGCGCGCGTCGCGAAGATCACCAGCAAGCATCACCAGGAGCGGCCGGGGGTGATCGCGCTGCCCGCGGGAACGGTGGGGGATGCGCGGGCGCGGGCGAGTTTCCTGGAGACGGACGAGTTGCGGGAGGTTGCCGTGCGGGGGTTCCGGCGGCGGGTGGGGGTGGTGGACCCGGGGGTGTGGGAGCGGGTGCGCGGGCTCGGCTGAGGTCGGGGGGCGCGGCGGCTTCGGAGCGGCCCGGAGACGGGCCCGATCGCCGGACGGGCCGGTGGTTCGGTCTGTTCGGCTCGTCCGGCGATCGGGTACGAGGGACTATGCCCAGAGCTGGCCGTGCAGCGTTTCGATGGCCGCTTCCGTCGTCGGGGCGGTGTAGACGCCCGTCGACAGGTACTTCCAGCCGCCGTCCGCCACGACGAAGACGATGTCGGCCTGCTCCCCCGCCTTGACGGCCTTGTTTCCCACTCCGATCGCGGCGTGGAGCGCGGCGCCGGTGGAGACGCCCGCGAAGATGCCCTCCTGCTGGAGGAGTTCGCGGGTACGGGTGACGGCGTCCGCGGAGCCGACCGAGAAGCGGGTGGTGAGGACCGAGGCGTCGTACAGCTCGGGCACGAAGCCCTCGTCGAGGTTGCGGAGCCCGTAGACCAGGTCGTCGTAGCGCGGCTCGGCTGCGACGATCTTGACGTCGGGCTTGTGTTCGCGCAGGTAGCGGCCGACGCCCATGAGCGTGCCGGTGGTGCCGAGGCCCGCCACGAAGTGGGTGACGGACGGGAGGTCGGCGAGGATCTCCGGGCCGGTGGTGGCGTAGTGGGCGCCCGCGTTGTCGGGGTTGCCGTACTGGTAGAGCATGACCCAGTCGGGGTGCTCGGCAGCCAGTTCCTTGGCCACGCGTACGGCCGTGTTGGAGCCGCCGGCCGCCGGGGAGGAGATGATCTCGGCGCCCCACATGGCGAGCAGGTCGCGGCGTTCCTGGGAGGTGTTCTCCGGCATGACGCACACGATGCGGTAGCCCTTGAGCTTGGCCGCCATGGCGAGCGAGATGCCGGTGTTGCCGCTGGTGGGCTCCAGGATGGTGCAGCCGGGGGTCAACCGGCCGTCCTTCTCGGCCTGTTCGACCATGTGGAGCGCGGGGCGGTCCTTGATCGAGCCGGTGGGGTTGCGGTCCTCCAGCTTGGCCCAGAGACGGACGTCGGCCGAGGGCGACAGCCGCGGCAGGCGGACGAGCGGTGTGTTGCCCACCGCGGCGAGCGGGCTGTCGTACCGCATCAGTTCATGCCCGCCCGTCGCCCGGCCGCCTCGGCCGGACGGGGCGTCGCCCCGGCGGCTCCTCCGGCGACGGCCGGGAGGATGGTGACGTTGTCGCCGTCGCTGAGCTTGGTGGAGATGCCGTCCAGGAAGCGGACGTCCTCGTCGTTGAGGTAGACGTTCACGAAGCGGCGGATCTCGTCGCCGTCGACGATGCGTTCGCGGATCCCCTTGTGGCGGCTGTCCAGATCCGTGAAGAGGTCGGCGAGGGTCGCTCCGTCGCCCTCGACGGCCTTGGCGCCGTCGGTGTACGTGCGGAGGATGGTCGGGATGCGGACCTCGATGGCCATGGCGTGGGCTCCTGTCGGGTGCGGAGAGGTGGCGTGGGGCGCGCGGCTCTGCCCCCGCGCGGGGGTTGGTGCGTTTCGGACGGGTGTTCGGGCCGCGGGCCCGGCTCAGGCCTGGCGGCCGGCGGGCAGGCGGCTCGTACAGATCGCGCTGGAGAGCCTGCACAGGTCGACGTGCAGCCGCGCAACGAGCAGCATGCCCGGCGTCTTCTCGCTCACGTCATGGGGAACCATGCGGTCATCGTATCGATTCCCGGTCCGTGATCCGGAGTGTGATCTCACCTGATGGATGATTGATGTTCGCCAGGCGGACAGGGCCGCGAAGGGCCCGCCCCCGCCCGGCCGACGGGGCGCCGGGGCGCCGGAGTCGGGCGGCGGGTCGGGCGGCGGGGTCGGGCGGCGGGGTCGGGCGGTGCGAGGAGGTCAGGCGGGCTCGTACGCCTCGACGACCTCGACGGGCTCCTCGGTGATCTCGCCGTCCACGATGCGGTAGGAGCGGAACTGGAAGGGGCCCGCGTCGTCGGTGTCCGCGGTGGAGACGAGGACGTAGTGCGCGCCGGGTTCGTTGGCGTACGTGACGTCGGTGCGGGAGGGGTAGGCCTCGGTCGCGGTGTGGGAGTGGTAGACGATCACCGGCTCCTCGTCGCGGTCGTCCATCTCGCGGTAGAGCTTGAGGAGGTCGCCCGAGTCGAACTCGTAGAAGGTGGGCGAGCGGGCGGCGTTGAGCATGGGGATGAACCGTTCGGCCCGGCCGGTTCCGGCCGGGCCCGCGACCACGCCGCACGCCTCGTCGGGGTGGTCGGCGCGGGAGTGCGCGACGATCTGGTCGTAGAGCGCCTGGGTGATGGTCAGCATGGCGCCCAGGATAGGCGGGCGGGCCCCTGCGTACCGAGGAGTGGTACGCAGGGGCCCGCATGGTGGACGCGGCCGTGGGGACGGCGGTCGCCCGGGGATGGTTCGGGGGTCGTACGAAGTGGCCTCAGCTCTTCGCGAAGGCCTTGTTCTCGGGGTTGCGGGCCCTGAGCACCAGGTACGAGACACCGAGGGCGGCCGCCCAGAGCGGGGCGCAGTACAGCGAGACCCTGGTGTCCTTGTCGATGCCCATCATCACGACGACCAGGCCGATGAAGGCCAGTGCGAAGACGCTGGTGTACGGGGCACCGGGGGCCCGGAAGCCGGATCGCGGGAGTACGCCGAGGTCGGCGAGGCGGCGGTAGCGGATCTGGCAGACGAGGATCATGATCCAGGCCCACATGCCGGAGATGGTGGCGAAGGAGACGACGTAGGTGAAGGCGTCACCGGGCCACTGGTAGTTGATCCAGACGCCGACGAGCATCAGGGCGGCGGAGAAGGTGGTGCCGACCAGCGGGGTACCGCTCCTGGTGAGCCGGGTGAAGAACTTCGGGCCCTGTCCGTTGAGCGCGAGGTCGCGGAGCATGCGGCCGGTGGAGTACATGCCGGAGTTGCAGGAGGAGAGGGCCGCGGTCAGTACGACGAAGTTGACGATGCCGGCGCCGATACCGAGACCCATTTTCCGGAACGCGGCGACGAACGGTGAGACGCCGGGCTGGAACTCGGCCCACGGAACCACGGAGAGGATCATGACGAGGGCCCCGATGTAGAAGACCGCGATGCGCCACGGCACGGTGTTGATGGCCCTGGGCAGGACGGTCTTCGGGTCCTTGGACTCGCCCGCGGTGACGCCGACGAGCTCCACGGCGAGGAACGCGAACATCACGATCTGCAGGGTCATCAGGGTGCCCTTGATGCCGTGCGGGAAGAAGCCGCCGTCGTCCCAGAGGTGGGCGACGGACGCGGTGTCCCCGGCGTCGGAGAAGCCGAGGGTGAGAATTCCGGCACAGATGAGGATCATGCCGACGATGGCCGTCACCTTGACCATCGAGAACCAGAATTCGAGTTCCCCGAAGAGCTTTACGGAGATCAGGTTCACGCCGTACAGGATGACCGTGAAGACCAGTGCCGACACCCATTGCGGAATGTCGAACCAGAATGTCATGTACTGGGCGGCGGCAGTGACTTCGGTGATTCCGGTGACGACCCAGAACAGCCAGTAGGTCCAGCCGGTGACAAAGCCTGCGAAGGGCCCGATGAATTCGCGGGCGTACTCCGAGAAGGACCCCGATACCGGGCGGTACATGAGGAGTTCACCCAGGGCGCGCATGATGAAGAAGATCACCAGGCCCGCGACGGCATAAGCCAGGACGAGACTGGGGCCGGCCTTGGAGATCGCCTTTCCCGCCCCAAGGAAGAGGCCGGTGCCTATGGCCCCGCCGATGGCGATCATCTGGATCTGACGGGCGCCGAGGGCCCGCTGGTACCCCTCGCCCGTCGCGCCGGCACCCGCGGCCGGTGCGGCCTGCCGGCCGCTCTGTCCCTTGTCGACCTGCGCCGATGTCATGTGCTGCGCCTTTCTCCACGCTGATCCGCGCCGTCGAAGCCGCGGACCGGGTCCCGGTCCCCCCGGATATGGATGGAGTGCCACCGGCGGTCGCCGGCTTGTAGCGCCCTCGGGAACAAGGGTGGCGTCCCCGAGTGGTCGTGAAGATTTATCACGGGCACACGGGTGAATCATCGGAGCTGATGTGGTGCACAGCACAGGAAAAAGCGGACAAGGGTTTTCAGTCGCCATATATGCGACCGTTCAGGTGACGGGATCGTTATTCGGATTTGAGCATCCGTTGAGCGAACGCGCCTCGCCCGGGAGCCGATGAATCGGGATGCGGGAAGCCCGGAAACCTGGATCGGGGCCGAGAGGCACGAAAGCCGCGACTGAATCGGGGCCTGGAAGCACGTAAAGCGGGGCGGGGAAGCGCGGAAACCTGGACCGCCCGGCAGGCCCGCAGAACCAGGGCCGGGGCCGGGAGACCGGAAAGCCGGGAACTACGGCATCAGGGTTTCCACCAGGGTTTCCTGGAGCGCGCCGAGCCAGAGGTAGGCCATGACCATCGGCTTGCGCGGATCGCTGTCGGGAAGCCGGTAGAGCGATCCGGCCTCGCCCTCGTCGTCGTCGGACACCTCCAGACGGGTGCCGATGGTGAGCCGGAGATCGTTGAGGGCGCCGAGCCAGTGACGGCATTCGTCGCCGGAGAGCTTGAGTACGGCGCCGCCGTCCTCGGCGACGGACAGGGCGTCCAGGGTGCGTACGACGGTGAGGGCGTCATCACGCTTGCGGGCGCGCAGGTCGTTCTCGGTGAAGCGGCGGAACTCCGCGGAGGCGGCTCGCAGTTCGCTGTCCTCGTCGCCGTACGCCTCGGGGAAGAGGCGGGCCAGCGCGGGGTCGGTGGGCGGTTCACTGGGCCCTTCCGCGAAGAGGGCGGCCAGCGGGTCCTCGCCGTCGGCGGGTTCGTCGCCGGGGCCGATCAGTTCCAGCAGCTGGACGGCGAGGGAGCGCAGGATCGCGATCTCCACGTCGTCGAGCGCGACGGCCGCGCCGCCGCCGGGGGTGGCCTCGAAGTGGCCGGCCATGGGTTTTCTCCGATGGTGGGTCGGGCGGGGCAGAGGGGATCTGATCGGTCTAGTTGCGGTCCTGCGTGAGGGTGGCCCACAGCCCGTAGCCGTGCATGGCCTGGACGTCACGCTCCATCTCCTCGCGGCTGCCGCTGGAGACGACGGCCCGGCCCTTGTGGTGGACGTCCAGCATCAGCTTGTGGGCCTTGTCCTTGGAGTAGCCGAAGTAGGCCTGGAAGACATAGGTCACATAGCTCATGAGATTGACCGGGTCGTTGTGGACCAGCGTCACCCAGGGGACGTCGGGCTCGGGGACGACAAGACTCTCCTCGGCCGATTCGGGACGCTCGATCTCTGTGGGGGCGACGCTCACCCACCCCATGCTGCCACTCGGGAGGGGTCATCGCACAAACGACCCGAGATCTCGTCACTCTGACGAAATAGGGGTAGCATCCGGAGCATGAACTCTGCGGACCTTGGGCGACGGGTCGGTGTGCCGTCGACGGCGCTCTTCACCGACCAGTACGAGCTCACGATGGTGCAGGCCGCGCTGAAGGCCGGCACGGCCGACCGGCGCTCGGTCTTCGAGGCATTCACCCGCCGGCTGCCGGAGGGCCGGCGCTACGGCGTCGTCGCGGGCATCGGACGGGTGCTCGACGCGGTGGAGAACTTTCACTTCGACGACGAGATGCTCACCTTCCTGCGCGAACAGGACGTCGTCGACGGACCCACGCTCGCCTGGCTGGCCGACTACCGCTTCAACGGCGACATCTGGGGCTACCCGGAGGGCGAGGTGTACTTCCCCGGCTCGCCGATCCTGCGGGTCGAGGGTTCGTTCGCCGAGTGCGTGCTGCTGGAGACGGTGATCCTCTCGATCCTCAACCACGACTCGGCGATCGCCGCGGCGGCGTCGCGGATGTCCGCGGCGGCCGGCGGACGCGGCCTGATCGAGATGGGTGCACGCCGCACCCATGAACTGTCGGCGGTGGCGTCGGCGCGTGCCGCGTACATCGGCGGCTTCGACACCACCTCCGACCTGGCCGCGGGCTTCCGCTACAACATCCCCACCGTCGGGACGAGCGCCCACGCCTTCATCCTGCTCCACGACACCGAGCGCGACGCGTTCCGGGCCCAGGTCGACTCGCTGGGCCGGGGGACGACGCTGCTGGTCGACACGTACGACGTCGCCGAGGCGGTCCGTGCGGCGGTCGAGGTCGCCGGGACCGACCTCGGTGCTGTACGCATCGACTCCGGGGACCTGCTGCTGGTCGCGCACCGGGTGCGGCAGCAGCTGGACGAGCTGGGCGCCACCGGGACGAAGATCGTGGTGACGTCGGATCTGGACGAGTACGCGATCGCCTCGCTGGCCGCGGCGCCCGTCGACGCGTACGGGGTGGGCACGCAGCTGGTGACCGGCAGCGGGCAGCCCACCTGCTCGATGGTCTACAAGCTGGTCGCCCGCGCCGGATCCGCCGACCCCGCGGAGCCGCTGCGTCCGGTCGCGAAGAAGTCGCTCGGCTCGAAGGCGTCGGTGGGCGGTCGCAAGTGGGCCGCGCGCAGGCTGGACGAGAACGGGGTGGCCGAGGCGGAGGTGATCGGCACCGGTCCCGTACCCCCGGAGCTGGCCGACCGGCAACTGCTGGTCGAGCTGGTCAGGGGCGGCGAGGCGATCGCCCGTGAGCCGCTGGACGCGGCACGCGAGCGGCACGTCGCGGCGCGGGCGGGGCTGCCGATGTCGGCGATGCAGTTGTCCCGCGGGGAGCCCGTGATCCCCACGGAGTTCGTGTGACGGGGCGGGCGCGGGGAAGGTGACCGGGCCGCTCCCTGAACCGCTCCCGAGTCTCTAGGCTCGAACACGTCCCTCATGACCGCCGACCCGTCCCCCACCGAAGGACACCCGCCATGCACCGCGCATTGATCGTCGTGGACGTCCAGAACGACTTCTGCGAGGGCGGCAGCCTCGCCGTGGCGGGCGGCGCCGATGTCGCCGCCGCCATCACCGACCTGATCGGCGAGGCCCAGCCCGGGTACCGCCATGTGGTGGCCACCCGGGACCACCACATCGACCCCGGCAGCCACTTCTCCGCACAGCCGGACTTCGAGCACTCCTGGCCCGCGCACTGTGTCGCCGGCACGGAGGGGGTGGGCTTCCACCCGAATTTCGCCCCCGCGGTCGCCTCGGGAGCGATCGACGCGGTGTTCGACAAGGGTGCCTACGCCGCGGCGTACAGCGGCTTCGAAGGCCTCGACGAGAATGGTGTGGGACTGGCCGACTGGCTGCGGGACCGCCACGTCACCGAGGTCGACGTGGTCGGCATCGCGACCGACCACTGCGTGCGGGCGACGGCGCTGGACGCGGTCCGGGCCGGCCTCACGACGCATGTGCTGCTCGACCTGACCGCGGGGGTCGCCGAGGAGACCACGGAACGGGCGCTGGAGGAGCTCCGCAGGGCGGGTGTGAAGCTCTCCGGCAAGCCCGTGGTGTAGCCGGGCGGATCAGCCTCGGGCCGCCCCCGCCGTCGCCCCCGCCCCCGCCCCCGCCGTCGCCCCGGCCTCAGGCCGGGCGGCGGGCCGGTACGGACGGACGGAGCAGCGCCCGGATCGGATGCCAGAGCTCCTGCGCCCGCTGGGGCCGGGCCCGCCAGAGCATCCCGTCGGGGTGGTGGAGCACGGCGGTGATCTCGTCGGGGGTGGGCGGCTCGGCGTTGCCGCGGAGATAGACGGCGCGCAGGCCCAGATTGCGCAGCCGGGTCAGCGCGCGGGCCCGGTTGGCCGCGTGCACCAGGACCCGGACCGGGGTGCCCGGACCCGTTCCGTCCGTCGGACCGGTCAGGGTGATCGCCACCACCACCGTGCCGTTCGGCAACTTGCTGAACCCTCCACCTGCCATGCTCCGCGCTCCCCCGTGAGACGTCATGTCAATAAGGATCTGAACAAGAGGCACCTAAACACGATCGGCCGCCGCCCGCTAGAGGGCGACGGCCGATCAAGCTCTGACCTGCGGTGATGCGGAACTACTTGTGCGAGGGTCCCACCTTGACGATCATCGTCGAGCCGTCGCGCGGCTCGCTGACGACCGTGATCCGGGTGTTCGTGTCAGTGACCTGAACACTTCCGGTCTTGTTCTCCTTGTACCAGTAGGTTCCCTTGTGGTCGTCGAAGACCGGGATGCCGAGCTGGGGCTTGATCTGCACCGGCACATCGGCGTTGTGCAGGGTGAAGCCGTCGGTCGCGTACCGGCTGAAGGGTGCGTCGAAGGGCTGGATCTTGTTCCGGATGATCGTGCCGTCCGCCCACTTCAGCGGCTTGGCGTGCGCGTCGATCGGCAGGATCAGGCCCTTGCCCGGGTGGGCCGAGACGTTGTTGTCCTTCTGGGAACGGTCCCACTGCCAGATGAGCAGACCGTTCTGGTACGGGTAGTGCTCGACCCAGTCCGGACGGGTCTTGGAGAAGCCGAAGTTGTACGGGCCGACCTTGAGGGTCCGGTCGTAGCTGACGTACTGGCGGTTCTCCGCGATGTAGTACTGCGGGTAGTCCTTGGTGAACGACTCACCGACGCGGGAGAAGCCCTTGGCGGTCCAGCCGTTGTCGTCGCCCTCGGCGTTGTCCGTGAAGAGCGCGGCACCGTCGGCGTCGACCGCGATGGTGTCGGCGGCGAAGCCGACGCCGCCCGCACCGCCGTCGGTGGTGTAACGGAAGCGGATGTCGATCTTCTTGCCCGCGTAGGCGTCCAGCGGGTAGGAGAGCTTCCGGTACGCGCCGGAGACGTCGGTCAGGGCCGGCTTGTCGCTGGCGTCGCGCGGGATCGCCTTGCCGTCGGCCGTGCCGTCGATCGCGGTCCAGCTGGTGCCGCCGTTGTCCGACACCTCGGTGTAGAGGAAGTCGTAGTCCTTCTCGATGTCCCACCAGCCCGCGAGGTCCAGGGAGGCCTTGGACTTGCCGGTCAGGTCGACCGAGCGGGTCAGGGTGTTGTTCAGGTTGTCACCCATGTCGCTCCACCACTGCTTGGAGCCCTCCGCGGGCTTCGTGACAGCGGTGGTGACGGGCTTGTCGGGCAGCGTGACGAGGAGCGCCTGCTTGTCCTTGGTGTTGTACTCGGACACGCCCAGCTTGTGGGTGGAGTTCGTCGCGGCCTTGGCCTCGCCGTAGTTGAGCCAGCCCAGCTGGAGCTTGTCCCAGGCGGTCATGTCGCCGGGCAGGTCACCGATCTGGTTCTTGCCGGTGCCGAGCCAGGAGCCCGCCGACATCAGGGACCAGAAACCGACCGAGTTCTCGGCGGTGTTGGTGGTGTCGTACAGGTCGGGCAGGCCCAGGTCGTGGCCGTACTCGTGGGCGAAGACGCCCAGGCCGCCGTTCTCGGGCTGCGCGGTGTAGTCGCCGACCCAGAAGCCGGTGTCACCGATCTCGGTGCCGCCGGCCTTGTTCTCGGCCGGGCCGGTCGCACCGGCGTTGGTGCCGTAGGCGTACCAGCGGTGCGCCCAGATGGCGTCGGTGCCCTGCGCGCCGCCACCCGCGGACTCGTCCTCACCGGCGTGGACGATCTGGAAGTGGTCGATGTACCCGTCGGGCTCGTTGAAGTCGCCGTCGTTGTCGTAGTCGTAACGGTCCCACTGGTCGTACTGCGCGAGATCCGCCTTGATCTGCTCCTGGGTACGGCCCTTGGCCTTCTGGTCGGCGACCCAGGCGTTCACGCCGTCGCGGATCATGTCCCAGGCGTTGGCGCAGTTGGTCGCGCCGCAGTAGTTGGAACCGTAACGCGCCTCGTTGTACGGCACCTTGACCCAGTCGGAGACCTCGCCGTCGACCGAGTAGCGCCCGGAGGACGTCTTCTCGTAGTAGGTCTTCAGCGAGTCCTTGCCGGCGCCCTCACCGAAGTAGAGGTCCTGGAAGTGCGCCTGGTTGTAGTCGGCCTGCCAGGCGGTGCTGTTGTCCTTCTTGGGGTCCGGCTTGGCGATCGTGTTGTGCGCCGGGCCGGGCGTGCCGCCGTACTTCTTGACAGGAGGCTTCGGCCCGTCTCCGTCCGGGTCGAACATGGTCGTGTCGTCGACCTTGTCGCCGAACTCGACCAGGATCGTGAAGATCTTGTCGGTCTTCTCGCGGCCGAGCTCGACGTACTTCTTGTCGTCGAGCTTCACGACCTGGGAGCCGTTCCGCTTCGATATCTTCTTGTCGCCCGATATGACCTTTTCCAGGGCGGCCTGACGCTGCGCGTCCTGCTGCTCGCTGAACGGGCCCTTCAGATCGTGCTCGTTGCCCTTGGCCGAGCCCGGGTCGCGGCGCTCGACCGCGGAGACCTTGGCCGCTGATGCCTGGTCATCCGCCTGAGCGGTGGCGAAAGCTGACGCCGTCGCGGCAGTGGCGGCCATGGCCACGACAACCGCCGCGGCGCGAAGCGCCCGTCTGTGAGTGGTCACTTGATGCAGTCCTCCCCGGCGCCCGCGGCTGCGGCCTGGGGTGGTGTGGTGGGGCCGCGCGCGGATACGCGTCACAAGTGACGACATTCGACCGGAGTTACGAGAGAAAAGACAGATCTTGACTTGAACAGGCCAAGTGCACTATGCAGGAGCACATTTCCGTTATCCGGACGTTCACCGGGCAGGCAACCGGCGCGTCACAGCCCAAGCCCGGAGCGCGGAATGACTCCGTGCGCCCCCCGTGCACCGGCACCGTGGGTTAGGCCACGCTTACCACCGGCTCCGCTCGGGCATCCACCGTCGTAGAGTCGCTTGACAGTGCGACCGTGTTGAGAGACTGCCCATCCGATGCCCCGAGGACGGATACCGCCATGCCGCGTATCACTGCCGCACAGTTCTCCTACGGTTCGGTCACCGTCGTCTTCTCGACCCTCGCCATGCTGCTGCTCTCCCGTACGGGTTCGGGCCTCGGCATCGCCGTCATCGGGACCGCGGCGCTCGCGCTCGGCCTGCTGGTGGCCGTGACCGTACCCCTCCCGTCCCGGGCGAAAACAGCGAAGTCGTCGAGGGCCGGGGCCGCAGCCCGTACGAACCAGGACGTGGTTTCCGCCGCCGTAGAGGCCGAGGGCCTCGCCCGCGACGGGGTCCATGCCCCGATCCCGGCGGCCCGTGCGGCCGAGCAGCGCGTGACGGCGCGTGCGGAGCAGCGCCTGAACGAGCACTCCCTGAGGCGCTGACGCTCAAAGGCCTCGGTCTCCGTACGGGTTCGACGAACGAGCCCGTACGAAGGCCGATGCCTTTGTGGCGTGGGGCGAGGGCCTGCCTCAGTTGGTCTGGACGACCACCGTCTTCGCCGCCTTGTCCTGCAGGCCCTGACGGTAGGGCTTGTCCGTGAACATGAGCACGATGTTGATCAGCCACCACAGGCAGGGGCAGCACAGCAGCGCCGGCAGCCACAGCACCACGGCCCGCAGGAACGCCGCCCCGGTGTCCGGCACCCGGCCGTCGTTGAGCATCGCGACCCGCAGCTTCAGCAGCCGTTTGCCGATGGTCCGGCCGTCCTTGTGCGTGAAGTACGTGTCGTACGCGACGTAGACCACCAGCCCGATCAGCGACCAGATCAGTTGGTGACTGCTGTACGTCTGACTGAAGACGTTGCCGACACCGTTGTTGCTGGTGTTGTCGTTCGTCACCTCGACCGCGCCGCCCCAGGGCAACGAGATCAGGTACAGCGGGATCGAGATGATCAGGAAGTCGATCAGCCGGGCCAGAATCCGCTTTCCCGGTTCGCCGAGCGGCGGCATACCGGCCAGCGGATCGACGCCCCCGTACGGGCCACCGCCGCCATAGGGACCGGGTTCGTACGGCGGCGGAGGGGGAGCGCCGCCGTAGGGCGAACCCGATGACGGCCCCTGGGGCTCCTGAGGCCCCTGCGGCCCCTGCGGCCCCTGAGGCCCGTGAGGCTCCTGAGGCCCCTGCGGCCCCTGAGGCCCGTGAGGCCCCTGAGGCCCCTGAGGCTCCTGAGGCCCTTGTGCCCCCTGCGGCCTCTTGAGGAACGGGTCGTCCTCGGGCGGCTCACCGGACGTCGGCTGATCGTTGCTCATGGGGGCAGTGCATCCCGGCCTCCGGGCGCCCGCAACGGCTCAGGTGCGTTCGGGGGAACGGTGCCTCCCGCGCAACCCCTCACCCGATGGGCCGTCAGCCGGACGAGTGCGCTCGGCGGCTCCCCACACGGGGTCGGCCCCGATGCCCCGAAGCCGACCCGCGTGGTCGGCACGACGGGTCGGCGCCCGGGGTGTCAGCCCGCGACGAAGGTGTGCGCCGCCTTGTCGTGCCAGCACTGCCGCCACGGCCGGTCAAACAGGCACCAGAGCACATTGACCACCCCGACCACCAGGACGCCCAGCACGCCGTAGACCAGCCAGCGGCGCAGCGCGGCACCGAAGGCCGGGGCCCCGTGGGACTCGATGTCCCGTACTTCGAGCCCGCAGAGCTTCTTGCCGAGCGTACGGCCCCACTTGGCGGTCGGCAGCGCCTCCAGCAGGACGCCGAGCACCAGGAACGCGCCGAGCACCGCGCCGAACAGACCGGCCGTGGTGGAGTCCACCAGCCAGACGGTGACCGTCTCGCCGGACAGCTTCGCCGCGCTGATCTTCTCGTCGATGTGGTCCATCGCCCGCGAGACGAGCGGGAACCCGATCGCGCCGACCGGCGCGGCCAGCACCACCGTGTCGACGAGCCGGGCGGCGAACCGCTTGCCGAGTCCGGCGGGCCTCGCCGATGCCTGGGCCTGCGCGAGCTGCTGGAAGGGGTCGTCGACCGGGGGCTTCCAGGGCACGACGGGCTGATCCGGCTGCCCACCCTGCGCACCGAACTGCGGATGAGGCTGCTGCGCCTGGAGCGGGAGCCGGGGCTGGGGGCGGGCGGCCTGCTCGGGCTGGGCCGGTTGATGGACGTGCTGCGCCCAGGAGGCCGCACCACCGCCCGGACCCGGCGCGAGAGGGCCGCGGGGCTCGCCCGGGGCGGGGGCGGCCGGGGCAGGGGCCCGCGCGGGACGCGGGTCCGGAGCCGGGGCGGGGGGCTGCGCCGGGGTCTGCGCGGGAGGCCGCGGACCGGTCCCCGGGGAGAGCGCGCGGATCGCCATCGTCCCGTCCGCGGGCGGCTGTTCCGTCGTCCTGGGAGCGGGCGGGCGGGCGCCCCGGCCCACGGCGCGGATCGCGACCGTACCGTCGGGGGGCGGCCCTCCGGCTTCGCCGCCGCTGCCCGCACCGCTGCCACCGGGGCGGCCCGTGCGGTCGCTGCGGATCGCGACGGTGTTCTCGGGTGCCTGGCCGCCGCCGTCGCGCACGGCGGGCAGCGCACCGGCCGTCGGGTCCGGGGAAGCCGGCCGGCGCGGGTCCGCGGGAGCACCGTCGACGGGCGCCCGGACCGCGGGGGCGCGATCGGCCGGGACCAGGCCGCCCGGCGCCCGGACCGCGGGGAGACGGTCGGCCTCCGGCCCCGACCGCCGACTCCGCTCACCGCGTTCGTCCTGCGCGCCGGGGTGCCCGGTGCCGCCCCAGGAGACCCGCCGGTCGCGTTCTCCGCCGAAGCCGGTCTGCCGGGACGCGTCCGCCTGCCAGGCGGTGGCCGGTTCAGGACGGTTGTCCGTGAGCGGCTCCTCGTCGAGGAAGACCGGACCGGTCTCGTCCACCGGTGCGTCGGCCGACGCGGGTGCCGGGGCCGTCGGCTGCGGTCCACCCGCCGCTCCGGCGGGCGCCGCGGGCGCCGAATCGCCCTGCGGAGGGGCGGGCCGGCTCGTGCCGGGCACCCACGAGGCGCCGTTCCAGTACCGGACGTATCCGGGAATGGACGGGTCGGGGTAGTACCCCTCGCGGGGGCTTTCGTCACCGGGTGCCGGGGTTGGGGCGCTCATCACCGTGGTCCCGTATCTCTTCGAGGCCGCAATTCAACGGGTCCACATCTATCAGACGCCCGCGTACCCCTGGGCGGCTCCAGGGGATTGGGCCACTTTCCGGTCACCCGGAAATTTTTTCCCGAAGTCGCGTCATAGGTGGCGGGCAGGGCGCTCTCTCCCAGTGCGGACCGGTCACGGGACCGGCCCACAGGCACTGGAAGGACGCACTCATGCACACCGTCGTGGAACGCGACCTGGAGTTCAAGCTGGTTCTGTCGCCCGAGCGCAGCATCCCCGTCCCTGCCAGGCTGACGTATCGCACGGAGGATCCGTACGCCGTGCACGTCGCCTTCCACATCGGCTCCGAGCTCCCCGTCCACTGGACGTTCGCCCGCGAGCTGCTGGTCGAGGGCGTGTTCCGGCCGTGCGGCCACGGGGACGTACGGATCTGGCCGACCAAGGTCGACGTCCGCAACGTCATCTTCGTGGCGCTGACTTCGCCGGACGGCGACGCGCTGCTGGAGATGCCGTCCGCCGCGGTGGCCGCCTGGGTGGAGCGGACGCTGCGGCTGGTCCCGCCGGGCACGGAGTCCGAGCGGCTGGGCATCGACGAGGGTCTCGCCGAGCTGCTCGCGCCGCTGCCGGCCGACGATCTGTGGCTGAGCGACCCGTGGGGGCCGGACGATGCGCAGGACGGCGACGCGTGAACGGCCACGGCGCCGACAGGCCGTCAGAACACCTTGCCCGGGTTGAGCAGCCCCAGCGGGTCGAACGCCTGCTTGATGCCCCGGTGCAGTTCGACGCCCACCTCGCCGAGTTCGCGCGCGAGCCACTCCTTCTTCAGGACCCCGACCCCGTGTTCGCCGGTGATCGTGCCGCCGAGTGCCAGGCCGAGCGCCATGATCTCGTCGAAGGACGCACGGGCCCGCCGGGACTCGTCGGCGTCGGTGTGGTCGAAACAGACGACGGGGTGGGTGTTGCCGTCGCCCGCGTGTGCGCAGACACCGATGGTGAGGCCGTACTTCTCGGCGACGGCGGCGGTGCCTTCGAGCATCGCGCCGAGTTTCGAGCGCGGAACGCAGACGTCGTCGATCATCGTGGCCGACTTGACGGTCTCCAGCGCGGTGAGCGACATCCGCCGGGCCTGGAGCAGCAGATCGGACTCGGCGGCGTCCGCCGCGGGGACCACCTCGGTGGCGCCCGCAGCGGTGCACAGCTCGGCGACGGCGGCCAGGTCGGCCGACGGGTCCGGGGTGTCGAAAGCGGCGAGCAGGAGCGCCTCGGTGGTGTCGGGGAGGCCCATGGACGCCATCCGGTTGACGGCACGGACCGTCGTACGGTCCATCAGTTCGAGGAGTGACGGGGTGTGACCACGCTCCATGATCCGGCAGATCGCGTCGCAGGCGGTGGCCGCGCTCGGGAACTCGGCGGCCAGGACCAGCTGCCGCGGCGGCCGGGGCTTCAGCGCCAGCACGGCCTTGACGACGATGCCGAGGCTGCCCTCCGAGCCGACGAAGAGCCGGGTGAGGTCGTAGCCGGCGACGCCCTTCGCGGTGCGGCGGCCGGTGGTGAGCAGCCGCCCGTCGGCGAGGACGACGTCCAGGCCGAGCACGTACTCCGCGGTGACCCCGTACTTCACGCAGCACAGACCGCCGGAAGCGGTGCCGATGTTGCCGCCGATGGTGCACGTCTCCCAACTGGAGGGATCCGGCGGGTAGTGGAGACCGTGCTCTTCGACCGCCCGCGAGAGCACCGCGTTGACGACGCCCGGTTCGACGACCGCGATCCGGTCGACCGGGCTGATCTCCAGGATCCGGTCCATCTTCACCAGGGAGAGCACGATGCACTCGTCGGAGGCGTTGGCCGCGCCCGACAGACCGGTGCGGGCCCCCTGCGGGACGACCGGGACGCGCAGGGCCGTGGCCGTGCGCATGACGTGCTGGACCTGCTCGACCGTGCGCGGGAGCACGACGACGGCCGGTGTGCCCGATGCGCAGAAGCTCGCCATGTCGTGCGCGTACGAGGCGGTGATGTCGGGATCGGTGATCAGGGCCTCGTCGGGCAGCCCCGCACGCAGTCGTTCGAGAAGACCGTTCATGATCTGAGCGTGACACCCGGGCCCATTGGTGTGAACCCGTCTGCGGCTGCCTACGCAAGACGCGGTGTGCTCTTCGTACTGACGCAGAGTGATCGGCATGGATGTCATGCCGCAGCAGCCTCCGGAGTCCCCCGATTCGACCGAGCCCCCCCTTGAGCCCCCCGGAACCCGGCCGGCACCTCCGGACCCGGTGTCGTCGGACCCGGCGTCGTCGGACGAGCTGCCACCCCTGTCGCTGCGGACGACGCTGCGCAGGGCCGCCATGGGCATGGTGGCGGGTGCGGTGCTGGTGACGGGTGCGGTGGTGGCCGTGCCGGAGGACGAGAAGAAGTCCGCGCCACCGCCCGCGCCGGGTCCGGTCTCGCGGGCCCTGGAGGCGACGGACCTGGGCTATCCCCCCTCGCTCTCGGATCTGACGGCGCTGATGGGGGACCGGCAGCAGTGGGTGGGCACGCATCCTTCCGACGCGGGGGCGTGGGCCCTGCTCGGTACGTCCTACGTGGAGTGGGGGCAGCGCTCCGCGGACGCGGCGTACTACGGCCGGGCCGAGCAGGCGCTGCAGCGCTCGCTGAACGTCGAGCCGGGTGAGAACGGGAACACCGCGGCCTGGGTGGGACTCGCGACGCTCGCCAATGCCCGGGGCGACTTCGGCGCGGCGAAGAAGTGGGGCGAGAAGGTCCGTGCGCGGGAGCCTAAGCAGTGGGCGGTCTACCCGTCCCTGATCGACGCGTACAACGGCCTCGGTGACTACAAGGCCTCGCGCGCGGCGGTGGGGAAGTTCACGGCGCTGCGCCCCGGCGGCGCCGCGCTGCTGCGTACGGCGCGGATGTACCGGGACCGGGGCCGGCGGGAGGACGCGCTGGCGAACGCGCAGGGCGCGGCCGACCGGGCCACGGCCCCGGCGCAGAAGGCGGAGTGCCTGTATCTGCTGGGCGAACTGGCCTGGGAGCGCGGCGAGCCCGAGGAGGCGGTGGCGCAGTACGGCGCGGCGCTGCGGACCGACCGTGCCCATCCCCCGTCGCTCGCGGGCCGGGCCAGGGCGCTGGCCGCGCTCAGCCGTACGGACGAGGCGCTGCGCGACTACCGGGCGGCGCTGGCTCACCTTCCCCGGCCCGAGTACATGCTCGAACTGGGCGAGTTGTACGAGTCGCTGGGACGGGACGACGAGGCCCGGAGCCAGTACGGACAGCTCGGTGAGGCTCTCACGCGCGGCGACGCCCAGGGAGTGGACAACGCGCTGCTGCGCGGCCGTTTCGAGGCCGCTCACGGTAATCCGGCGGTGGCGGTGAAGCTGCTGCAGGCGGAGTGGGGCCGATCGCACCGCAGCGCGGCCGTGGCGGACGCGCTGGGCTGGGCGCTGCACCGCTCCGGCGATTCGTCCGCCGCGCTGAAGTACGCGACGCAGGCGGTCGACACGGGCGGGCGGAACGCCTCGTACATGTCCCACCTGGGCGCGATTCAGCAGGCGTTGAAGGACTACGGTCCGGCGCGCCGCAATCTGGCGGCGGCACTGCGCACCAATCCGCACTTCTCACCGTTGGAGGCCCCGGCGTCCCAAAGGGCACTGGACTCGCTGGGCCGGCTCCCGGCCGGTGTCCCGCAGGACATGCGGCCCGCCCCGGAACCCGAGCCGGCTGCGCGGGCCGAGCCGGAGAGACCCGCGCCGGCGCCGCAGCGGCAGGCGCCCGCGAGAGCCGCGGCCCCGGTAGCGGAGCCGAGCGCGCCGGGTGCCGGGCCGCAACCGCCGGATCCAAACCTGCGGCTGGCGGCGGGAGTGCCCGGCCCTGGCACACACGCGTCGGGCAGCCGCTGACAGGCCGCCGGGGCCGATCCGCCCGCGCGCCGTGTGCCGGGGGTGCCCGCCCGGTGCCGGCCGCACCTGGGGCGGGGCCCCGGTTTCGCCGGAGGCCCCGCTGTCACGCCCTGGGGATCAGAGGTTGCCGCGCTTCTCCTGCTCGCGCTCGATCGCCTCGAACAGGGCCTTGAAGTTGCCCTTGCCGAAGCCCATCGAGCCGTGGCGTTCGATCATCTCGAAGAAGACGGTCGGGCGGTCCTGGACCGGCTTGGTGAAGATCTGCAGCAGGTAGCCGTCCTCGTCGCGGTCGACGAGGATCTTCAGCTCGCGCAGGACCTCCACGGGGACCCGGGTCTCGCCCGCCCACTCGCCGAGGGTGTCGTAGTACGAGTCGGGGGTGTCCAGGAACTGGACGCCGGCTGCCCGCATCGCACGTACCGAGGCGACGATGTCGTTCGTGGCGAGCGCGATGTGCTGGACACCCGCGCCGCCGTAGAACTCCAGGTACTCGTCGATCTGGGACTTCTTCTTGGCGATGGCCGGCTCGTTGATCGGGAACTTGACCTTGAGCGTGCCGTCGGCGACGACCTTGGACATGAGCGCGGAGTACTCGGTGGCGATGTCGTCGCCCACGAACTCCTTCATGTTGGTGAAGCCCATGACCTTGTTGTAGAAACCGACCCACTCGTTCATCCGGCCGAGTTCCACGTTGCCGACGCAGTGGTCGATGGCCTGGAAGAAGCGTTTGGCGGGCGGCTCGACGATCGGGGCCGCGGCGACGAAGCCGGGCAGGTAGGGGCCGTCGTAGCCGGTGCGCTCGACGAGGGTGTGGCGGGTCTTGCCGTACGTGGCGATGGCGGCGAGCACGACCGTGCCGTGCTCGTCCTCGACCTCGTGCGGTTCGGCGAGACCGAGGGCGCCGTGCTCGACCGCGTACGCGTAGGCCGCTCGGGCGTCCGGGACCTCGATGGCCAGGTCGACGACACCGTCGCCGTGCTCGGCGACATGGTCGGCGAGGAAGCGGCCGTGGTCGGTGGACGCCTTGATGACGGAGGTGAAGACGAAACGGGCGGACCCGTTGGTCAGGACGTAACTCGCCGTCTCGCGGCTGCCGTTCTCAGGTCCGGAGTAGGCGACCAGCTTCATGCCGAAGGCCGTCGAGTAGTAGTGCGCGGCCTGCTTGGCGTTGCCGACGGCGAAGACGACCGCGTCCATTCCCTTGACCGGGAAGGGGTCGGCCTGCCGGGCTGTGTCGGGGGTGGTGTGCAGAGTCTCAGTCATGTTCGAAGGCTCTCGCCGCTTCGCAAGGTGCGCAACAGTTCGCGAATTCACTGGGCAATCTGCACAGCCGAAAGGGACGATGGCCGGGCTATCTGTACATGATGACCATCACAGCGACCCCCGGAGGCGGACCATGGCGATCGATCATCTGGACGGGCGGCTCATCGTACTGCTGGCCCGCGAACCCCGTATCGGCGTCCTGGAGGCATCGCGCCGGCTCGGCGTGGCACGCGGGACGGTGCAGGCCCGCCTCGACCGGCTTCAGTCGAATGGAGTCATTCGCGGATTCGGTCCGACCGTCGATCCGGCGGCGCTCGGCTACCCCGTCACCGCGTTCGCGACCCTGGAGATCAAGCAGGGTCAAGGGGTCGATGTACGGGCCCACTTGGCCGGTGTTCCGGAGGTCCTGGAGCTGCACACGACCACGGGGCACGGCGACATGCTCTGCCGTCTCGTCGCGCGTTCCAACGCCGATCTTCAACGGGTGATCGACCGGGTCGTCGGTTTTGATGGCATCGTCCGGGCCTCCACGGCCATCGTCATGGAGAACCCGGTTCCGCTGCGCGTCATCCCGCTCGTCGAGCAGGCCGCGGAGGACGACGACTGAGCCGAGGAGTGACGTGTGAGCTTCTGGGAGTATCTGGGCAACCGGCATCAACAGCTGCTCACCGACGCGTACCAGCACGTCAGCGCCGTGTTCCAGTGCATGGTCATCGCCACGCTGCTCGGCGTCCTGATCGGCGTCGTCACCTATCGCAGCGGATGGGCGGGGTCGCTGGCCATCACCTCGACGGCGACGGTCCTCACCATTCCCTCGCTCGCCGCGATCGGTCTGCTCATCCCGCTGGTCGGGCTCGGGGTCGCGCCCACGGTGATCACACTGACGCTGTACGGGCTGCTGCCCATCGTCCGCAACTCCATCGTGGGGCTGCGCGGCGTCGATCCGGCGCTGGTCGACGCGGCGCGGGGCATCGGGATGTCGCGGACGGCCCGGCTGTGCCGGGTGGAACTGCCGCTCGCCTGGCCGCCGATCCTCACCGGCATCCGGGTCTCCACACAGATGCTGATGGGCATCGCCGCCATCGCCGCGTACGCCTCGGGCCCCGGCCTGGGCAACGAGATCTTCCGCGGCATCGCCTCACTGGGCAGCGCCAACGCGATCAATCAGGTGCTCGCGGGCACGCTCGGCATCGTCGTCCTCGCCCTGCTCTTCGACGCCGCGTACGTACTGCTCGGGCGGCTCACCATTCCCAGGGGGATTCGTGTCTGAGACCGCCGATTCCGAAGGCGCCGGTTCCGGCGCCGCCCACGGGAGCACGGCCGCCGGCGACGCCGCGACGACGCGGACCACGTCCGGCGCCACCATCCACCTGGACAACCTGACCAAGCGCTACCCGGGCAATCCGAGCCCGGCGGTGGACAACGTCTCGATGGACATCAAGGCCGGCGAGACGGTGATCTTCGTCGGCCCGTCCGGCTGCGGGAAGTCCACCACCCTGAAGATGATCAACCGGCTGATCGAGCCGACGTCCGGGCGGATCAGGATCAACGACGAGGACGTCACCGACATCGACCCGGTGAAGCTGCGCCGCAAGATCGGATACGCGATCCAGTCGTCCGGGCTCTTCCCGCACATGACGGTCGCCGAGAACATCGCCCTCGTACCGAGGATGGTCGGCTGGTCGAAGTCGAAGGTGAAGGACCGTGTCGAGGAGATGCTCGATCTGGTCGGCCTGGATCCGCGGGAGTTCCACGGGCGCTATCCGCGGGCTCTGTCCGGCGGACAACAGCAGCGGGTGGGCGTGGCACGGGCCCTGGCGGCCGATCCGCCGGTGCTGCTGATGGACGAGCCGTTCGGCGCGGTCGACCCGATCACCCGCGACCACCTCCAGGACGAGCTGATCCGCCTCCAGCACGAACTGCACAAGACGATCGTCTTCGTCACCCATGACTTCGACGAGGCGATCAAGCTGGGTGACCGGATCGCCGTGCTGCGCGAGCGTTCGCACATCGCGCAGTTCGACACCCCCGAGGCGATCCTCACCAACCCGACGGACGACTTCGTCTCGGGTTTCGTCGGTGCCGGGGCGGCGCTGAAGCGGCTCAACCTCACCCGCGTACGGGATGTGGAGATGGCCCAGTTCCCGACGGTGACGGTCGACGACCCGCTCCAGTCGATCTTCAACAGGCTGCGTGGCGGTCCGCACAACGAACTGCTGATGCTGGACCGCAGGAACCGCCCGTACAAGTGGCTGCGGCGCGGCGACCTGATGCGGGCCCGGGGTTCGCTGGCGCGTGCCGGGCAACTGGTCCACGACACCGTGACGCGCGACGCGACGCTGCACGACGCGCTGGAGGCGGTGCTGACCGACAGCGGCGGACGGGTCGCGGTGACGGGGCGGCGCGGCGAGTTCATCGGGGTCGTCGACATGGAGACCCTGATGAACTCCGTCCATGAACTGCTGGAGGCCGACCGGCTCGCCGCCATCGAGCACCAGCACGACCTGGAGGAGCTCCGCACCCACCAGACCGAACAGGAGCTGGAGGGCGGTGCGGACGCATGACTCCCGACTCCCCGCTGAATCCCGAATCGAACCGGTCCCGGCGCACCCTCCGTCCGGCGCCGGCGTCCGACAAGGACCGCCCGCCCGGCGAACACGACGTCAGGGGCCACGCCTTCCGCGACGAGGAGGAGGAACCCGCACCGCCACCGGCCGGGCCACCGCGCCGGGTCACCTGGCCCAAGCTGGTGTTCCCGCCGCTCGCGCTCGCGGTCGTCCTGGCCGTCACCTATCTATGGATCACCAGCGTCCACCTCGACTCGATCGCACGGAACTCGCTCACCGGCGGCAATGTGCAGCTGCGCTGGTGGCAGCATGTGAGGCTGACCGCGATCTCGACGTTCTGGGTGCTGATCATCGCCATCCCGCTGGGGATCGCGCTGACCCGGCGCGGGCTGCGCAGGGGCGCCCCGCTGGTCACCGCGATCGCCAACATCGGGCAGGCGACCCCGGCGATCGGCCTGCTGGCACTGCTGGTGATCTGGCTGGGCATCGGCCCGTCGACGGCGATCATCGGCATGGTGATCTACGCGGTGCTGCCGGTCTTCTCGAACACGGTGGCCGGTCTCAAGGCGATCGAACCGAACCTGGTCGAGGCCTCGCGCGGCATCGGCATGTCCGCGATGGGGACGCTCACCAAGGTCGAACTGCCGCTCGCCGTGCCGCTGATCCTGGCCGGTGTACGGACGGCGCTGGTGCTCAACGTCGGTACGGCGACCCTGGCCACCTTCGTCGGCGGCGGCGGCCTCGGGGACCTGATCACCTCGGGCATCCAGACCCAGCGGATGCCGGTGCTGGTGCTCGGTTCCGTGCTGACGGTGGTGCTGGCGCTGCTGGTGGACTGGCTGGCCTCGCTGGTCGAGCTGGCACTGACGCCGCGTGGACTGGAGGTGGGCTGAGGATGGGCCCGCGAAAGGTGCGTGCCGGGCTCGTGGGGGTGCTCGCCCTGGCACTGCTGCTCTCCGGGTGCGGGCTGAAGAGCGGTTCGCCGATGGTGGACGACGTGGTGCCGGGCTCCGTCGGCCGGGGAAAGCCGCTGTCCGGCGCCTCGCTGACCGTCACCTCGAAGAACTTCAGCGAGAACATCGTCCTGGGCCAGATGATCGGCCTGGTCTTCAAGGCCGCCGGGGCGGAGGTCCTGGACCGGACGAACCTGCCCGGGTCGATCAGCGCGCGCGAGGCGATCGTCAAGGGCGGGGCGGACGCCATGTACGAGTACACGGGCACCGGCTGGATCACCTACCTGGGCCACGCGAAGCCGATCGCCGACCCGCTGAAGCAGTGGGAGGCGGTCCGTGACGAGGACCGGCGCAACGGCGTGACCTGGCTGCCGCCGTCCACCCTCAACAACACCTACGCGCTCGCCATCAGCCGGAGGAACAACGCGAAGTACCACCTGAGGACGCTCTCCGACGTCGCCGCGCTCGCCGGGAAGAACCCGTCGGCGGTGACGATCTGCGTGGAGAACGAGTTCGCCTCGCGCGACGACGGGCTGCCGGGCATGGAGAAGGCGTACGGGATGACGCTGCCGGCCGCCAACATCAAGAAGATGGACGCCGGGATCATCTACACCCAGGTCTCGAAGTCCAACTCCTGCCTGCTGGGCGAGGTGTTCACCACGGACGGCCGGATCAAGGCCATGGACCTCGAAGTGCTCGTGGACGACAAGCACTTCTTCCCCAACTACAACGCGGCGCCCGTCGTCCACAGCAAGACCTTCGAGAAGTACCCGCAGATCGCGGAGCTGCTGGACCCGGTCAGCAGGAAGCTGACGACGGAGGTCGCCCAAGTGCTCAACGCCAGAGTGGACGTCGACGGCCAGGACCCGCACGACGTGGCGAAGGAGTGGCTGATCCAGGAGGGGTTCATCAGGAAGGGGTGAGCCGTCGCGACCCTCCGGGCCAGACGCAAAGAAATCGCTGCAAAAAAACCGTTGCAAAGAGAGTTTTGCAACTCTACGGTTGAGCCATGCCCGCAACAGAGGACGACGGCGAGAGCGCCGTCGCAGGTCCGAAGGTCCACACGGTCGACGCCCGCACCCTGCGCGGGCTCGCCCACCCCCTGCGACTGCGCCTGCTGAGCGCGCTCCGCGAGTTCGGCCCCGCCACCGCCTCCGGTCTCGGGGACCGGCTGGGCGAGTCCAGCGGCGCCACCAGCTACCACCTCAGGCAGCTGGCGACGTACGGCTTCGTCGAGGACGACCCCGAGCGCGGCAAGGGCCGCGAACGCTGGTGGCGGGCCGTCCACACGGGCACCGCCTTCAACAGCGACCGATTCCTGAGTCACCCGGATCCCGAGGTGCGCGGCGCCGTCGGCGTCGTACTCCACGAGATCGCCACCACACACGCCCAGGAACTGAACACCTGGCTCGGCACGATGCACGAATGGCCCGAGGAGTGGCTGCACGGCTGGGACGCCAGCGATTTCAAGGTGCGCCTCACCCCCGATCTCACCAGGGAGCTGATCGGGAAGATCCACGATCTCATCGCGAGCTATGAGGGCCGGGTCCCGGAGGGCACGGAGGGCTCGGCCACCGTCCGCAGCCATGTGCACCTCTTCCCTCGCCCCGCCGAGTAACGAACCCGCCAAGTAACGAACCCACCGAGCAACGAACCCACCGAGCAACAAGCCCGTCGAGTAACGAACCCACCGGGCAACGGCCCGAAGGGCGACGGACCCGTCCGGCGGACGCGACCACCGCGCGACGCCGCCGGCCGGCCGTGCGGGAAGCCGCCGGGCACCGAGCCGGCCGTGCGACGAAGTCACCGTGGAACGAAGTCGCCGAGGAACGAGCCCCTGCGACCGGAAGGACACCGCCATGCACCCCGACACCCATCTGCTGCTGCACCACCAGCGCTCTGCCCAACTACGGCAGCGGGCAACGGATTTCGATCTCGCTCCGGCTGATCCGCGCGCCTCGCTGCGCGCCCGGCTGGGCTGGCTCCTCGTGGAGTCGGGGCTGCGCATCATGCCCCGCAGCCCCGACCGCCCCACCGCCGTGCCCGGTACGGCATGAGCGGCCGGGGGGACCGCAGTCGCGACCGCATCCCGCTCATCGCCGTACTGTCCGCCAACTCCATCTCCACGGCCGGTACTTCGCTCACGCTGATCGGGGTTCCGTGGTTCGTCCTGGAGACCACGGGCAGTGCGGGGCGGGCCGGTGTCGTCGCCTTCTGCGCGACGCTGCCGATCGTCGTCTCCGCGCTGATCGGCGGGCCCGTCATCGACCGGATCGGACGGCGCCGGGTCTCCGTCGCCTCCGACCTGGTGTGCGGCCTCGCCGTCGCCGCCATCCCACTGCTGCACTACGCGGACGCCCTGGCGTTCTGGACGCTGTGCGCGCTGATGGCCGTCAGCGGGCTCCTGCACACCCCGGGCAACACGGCACGCTACGTCCTCGTACCGGATCTCGCCGAGCACGCCGGGACCACCCTCGCCCGTGCCGCCAGCCTCTTCGACGCCGTCTCACGCGGCGCCCGGATGGTCGGCGCGGCGCTGGCCGGCCTGCTGATCGCACTGGTCGGCGCGGAGACCGTGCTGCTGCTGGACGCCGCGACGTTTCTGACGTCCGCGCTGCTCATCGCGTTCGGGGTGCGCGGAGTGCGGGCGGCCGAACCCCGCAAGGCCGCGGCACCGGTGTCGCTGCGCGCGTACCGCACCGAACTGCGCAAGGGATACGCCTACTTGCTGGGCAATCGGCTACTGCTGGCGGTCGTGGTGATGGTCATGTTCATGAACGGAACCGATCAGGGCTGGAACGCCGTCCTGCTGCCGGTGCACGCCTCCGCCGAACTGGGCGGGGCCCGCGACATCGGGCTGCTCACCGCACTGTTCGGCGCCGGTGGACTGACCGGGGCGCTGCTCTACGGATGGTTCGGCGACCGTTTCTCGCGGCGGGCCGTGTTCACGGTGTGCGTGCTGTTGTGCGGTGCGCCCAGGTACGCCGTCGCGGCGCTGACCGGTACGACGCTGCCGCTCGCCGTGACCATGGCGCTGAGCGGCATCGCGGGCGGGGTGCTGAACCCGGTCCTGACGACGGTGATCTACGGAAGCGTGCCCGACGAACTGCGCAGCCGGGTCTCCGGGGTCCTCACGGCGGGCGGCGAACTCGCCATGCCGGTGGGCGGTCTCGCGGCGGGCCTGCTGGTGGAGAGCACGGGTGCGCGGGGCGCGCTGCTGGCGATGGGCGCGGTGTATCTGCTGGCGACGCTGAGCCCGGTGGTGTTCCCGGTGTGGCGCACGATGGACGAGGTGGGGTCCGGGGCCGACGAGAGGCCGGGGTCCGGGGCGGTGGGAGCGGTGGACGCCGCCGTACCGTCACCGGCCGCCGAGGTCAGCAGCTCGGTACCTTGTGGCCCTGCTCCAGTGCCCGGAGCGAGGACACCGCGTTCTTGAGGGTCGTGACCGGGATCAGCCGGAGCCCCTTGGGAAGCTCGGCGCCCGCCTCGGTGCATTCGGCCTTCGGGACGAGGAAGACGGTCGCGCCGTCGCGATGCGCGGCCTGAGTCTTCAGCGACACCCCGCCGACCGCTCCGACCTCGCCGTTCGCCTGGATCGTGCCGGTGCCCGCGATGGTGCGGCCACCGGTGAGATCGCCGCCGGAGCCGTCGCCCGCGAGCTTGTCGACGATGCCGAGCGCGAAGAACAGTCCCGCGCTCGGCCCGCCCACATCGGCGAGGTGCAGGGTGACGTCGACCGAGCCCTTGGGCTTGCCGAGGTAGTTCAGGGCCGCGTCGACGGCGGAGTTCTGCGACTCCCTCATGTCTTCGAGGTTGTGCTTCTCGATCTCCTTCTCGGAGCCGCCGGTCGGGTAGACGGAATTGCGGGGCAGGACCGCGCGGTCCGTACGGAACCAGCTGTCGATCACATCGCCGACACCGACATCGGCGGTCGGCCCGGTCGCGACGATCGTCGTCATCCGCAGCTCGCCCTTGGTGGGGCGGGCGGGCGCGCCCTTGATGCTGATCACCGGCGTGCCGTGATCGTTCCCGAGCACGTTCGCGGTCGTGCCGGGCTGCGCCAGCGTGAACGGCAGCGGCGCGAAGGCCGCCACACCGAACAGGGCGAGGACGGGCAGGGCGCACAGGACGAGGGTGCGGGAGCGCGAGAGACGAGTGAGCACCCGCCCAATCTAACCGCCGGGGCGAGCGCGCGCGGGCCGGGTGGCGCGGGCGCCCCGGCCCGCACCCGCCGAAAGCCCTACCTGAGCGCGTCCGCCACCTCACGGGCCGCGTCCACCACACGTGGGCCGACCCGTTCGGGTACGGAGTCGGCGAGCATCACCACACCCACGCTGCCCTCGACCCCCGTCACCCCCACCAGCGCGGCCGCGGCCCCGCTCGCCCCGGCTTCCAGTTCGCCGTGGGTGAGGGTGAAGGCCGTCTCCCCCACCGGCTTCTGGCGGGCGGCGAGTATCGCCCGGCCCGCGGCGCCCCGGTCCAGCGGGTGGCGGAAGCCGGCCCGGTAGGCCACGTGATAGTCGGTCCAGGTCGGCTCGACGACCGCGACCGCCAGCGCGTCGCTGCCGTCGACCAGCGTGAGATGAGCGGTGGCACCGATGTCCTCGGCGAGGGAGCGCAGCGCGGGGAGCGCGGCCTCCCGGACGAGCGGATGCACCTGGCGGCCCAGGCGCAGCACGCCGAGACCCACCCTGGCCCGGCCGCCCAGATCGCGGCGCACCAGGGCGTGTTGTTCCAGGGTGGCGAGCAGACGGTAGACCACTGTCCGGTTGACGCCGAGTCTGTTGGACAACTCGGTGACGGTCAGGCCGTGGTCGGTGTCGGCGAGCAGTTTGAGGACCCTCAGTCCCCGGTCGAGCGTCTGGGAGGTTTCCGCGGTCACGACGCCCTCTCCTCTTTGGTGAGCGGCGGCGGCTGGTCCCACGGAAAGTGCGCCGCCGGTCCCAGCGGCTGCGCACGGAGAGGCCGCCGGCCTGGCCAAGGCACCGGCTGCGCTCCGCGGCGGCGTTGCCACGGGGCGTTCATTTTTGGGGACAGTAGCGAGCCAGTCCGCTCAGCGGAAGACCTCGTCCAGAATCCGGGCGTCAGCGGAAGGGGAGTTGTGGTGAAGAAGCATAAGGGCCGGTCAGCGCGGCGCCGGCCGAAGCCTGGACGTCTACGCGCGTCCAGGTCGGCCGACGTCTCGGCGACGCTCCGTGCACCGGACGTGAACGGGCGTCAGCTCACCGTGAACGACTGTTGCACAATTTTTCCGTTCACGAGCACCTCGCAGGCCCTGATCGCCTTCGTCGCCGGGTCGCGGACGGTGAAGTTGAGAGCGAAGGTGCCGTCCAGTCCGATGACCCGGGTGACGTACGAGTCCGAGGTCTGCTTCCCGTCCGCGGTGCGGCCGGTCACCGAGACCGTGGCAACGGGGGCGAAGCCCCGCCCGGTCACCTGGACCGCCGTGCCGACCGGGCCCTCGGGCGGCGAGAGCGCGAAGGCCGGCCCGGCGGGAACGCTCCCGTCCTGCACGGTGAACGCCGCCGTCTCGGTACGGGGGTTGACGAGGACCTCCCGGACCCGGATCGCGACGGTGTCGGTGGCGTCGACCGTGAAGGTCTGCGAGAACGCCCCGTCCAGCCCGACCACCTTGGTCCTCGCCGGGTCGGACGTCTGCGATCCGTCGGCCCGCAGACCGACGATGGATACGGTGGCGACCTTCGCGAAGCCCTGACCGAGGACGGTGACGGCGGTGCCCTTCGGGCCGGCCGACGGGGTGAGGACGACGAAGGACGGGGCCACGGTCAGCGGGGTGACCGCCTGCGCTCCTCCCGCGGTGACCTGGAGCGCGTACACGGCACGCGGGGTGGATCCGGCCACGGTGACCGTACCGGCGAGCGTTCCGTCGGCGCTGATCCGGAGGGTGGAGCCACTGATCCGCGCGCTGTCGCAGCCGCTGCCGTCGGCGGCGCAGAGCGCGGCGACGGGTGTGGTGCCGGTGGGCCAGTCACCGCCGGAGAGGGTGATCGTCCCGCCGGGTTTGACCTTCGCCGCGCCCGCGGAGAGCGTCGCGGAGGCGTCGGTCACGGTGAACGGCGTGGTCAGCACGGTGGCCGGGTCGTTCCCCTCGTCGACCTGGATCGCGGCGATGGCCGGGTCGGAGACGGTGAAGTCGACGCTGAACGTGCCGTCGGGGGTGCTCTTCACATAGACGGCGGTGTCGTCGAGCGTCGCCCCGCTCGCGTCCAGGCCGACGGTGTTGATCCAGCGGTCCTGGAAGTAGTTGCTGCCGGTGACCTGGACGACGCTGCCGACCGGCGCACCGGCGCGGGAGAGCGCGATGGCCCGCGGCCCGCCGGGGACATACGCCTTGACGGTCAGGGGCGCGGTCGCCTCCTTCGTACCGTCGCCGACCTTCACGAGGTACGAGCCGTCCGGCACCGTGCCCGCGGGGGCGAGGACCGCGCTTCCGGTCAGCTCCCCCGAGCTGCTGATCGCCAGGGTGCCGGAGACGAACTTGCCGGTGTCGCAGCCACCGCCGTCCGCCGAGCACAGTGACGGTACGGGGGTGGCGCCGACGGTCCACAGGCTGCCGGTCAGGGCGACGGCCGTGGACGGCCGGACGGCGGTCGCGGGCGCGGTCAGGGTGGCCGGATGTCCCGCGGTTCCCTCGGCGGTCACGGTACCGATGGAGCCGCCCCCACCGACCACGTCGCACGGGGTCTCATAGGTGGAGCCGAGCACTTTCGTACGCGTCAGATTGCGCACCGGGGTGAAGGAGATCGGCCCGCTCGCGTCGGCCGGGATGATGAAGTCCCCTTCGTACGGGGGGATCTCGATGGGCTTCCCGGACGGGATGTCGAGGTTGATCTGGGGTCCGGTGACGGTGACCGTGCCGGTCGCGCCGCCCGACATCGCGAAGTCGATGCTGGGGGTGGTGGGCACATTGCTCAGGCTGAGCCCGCTGGTCGCGGGCGACGGCCCGAGGGTGACCTTGGCGTGGACCTTGCCGCCGGGGTCGACGATGGCCGGCGAGAGGTCGACGCTCATCTGCTGCGGCCCGGTGGCCTCGCCCTGACCGGCGGGCAGGGAGCAGTGGACGGTCGGGGTGACCGTACCCGCGTGGGCGGCGGGGGCGAGTACGACGGTCCCACCGGTCCAGACGAGCACGGTCCCCGCGGTGAGCGCGACGGCACGACGTAATACCGCGCGCGGCCCTCCTCGCCTCCCCGGCCTTACCGGTCCTCTCGATCTCGTTTCCGGTCTTCTCGATCTCGGCCGTACGAACATGCGGCTCCTTCGTGACTACGGAAATTCTTCGAATTCGAAATGGCGGCGCCCGCCTGCTCCATCGCGATACGGAGCAGGCGGGCGTCTCCGGTACTTTTCCTGGCTTCCCTGGCTTCCCTGTCTTCCCTGACTTCCCTGACTTCCCTTACTTCCCTGGCGGTGACGGATCTCAGAGAAGAGTGAGTGTCAGGGTGGCGCTGTAATCTCCGGGCCGGGTGAATCCGGGCACCGTCAGAGTGAGATCGGCATCGGCGTCGAACCGGCCGCCCGTGAACGGGCGGGATCCGTCCGGATTCATCCGGCACAGGCTCGCCGCCTCGCTCCCGAGCACGGCGGGCGAGCCGGCCACCGGCACCCCCACGCTTCCGTTCTGCGCCGTGCATCTGGGTGCCCACCGGACGGCGTCCGCCGGGATGGTGCCCCCGTCGGCGCTGGTGAAGCCGGTGAGGGTGGCGGTGAGGGACCAGCCGCTGTTGACGCCTCGGCCGTCCTCCACCTCGACCCGGTTGAGCCGGGAGCGCTGCACACCGCTGCCGGTGCCCAGGACCGTCGTACCGAAGTCGACGGTGTCGCCGTCCTGGACCATGGACAGCGTCCCGGCCCGGACCGAGGTGTTCAGCTTCTGGTCGGCGCTGCCGCCGCCCCCTCCCTCGCCCGTGGAGACGGTGAACGGGGCGGTCCGTACGGTCGCCGGATCATTGCCCTCGTCGGCCTGGACGGCGACGACGGCGTCGGAGATCACGGTGAACTCGACGGCGAAGGTGCCGTCCGGGCCGCTCTTCACGTAGACCGCGCTGTCGTCGAGCCCGGTGCCCGTCGCGTCGAGGCCGATGACATTGATCCAGCGGTCCGGGTTGTAGTTCTTGCCGCTGACCGTGATCACGCTGCCGACCGGTCCGCTGCTCCGCGACAGCGAGATCTCGCGGTCGCCGGCCGCGACGGCCTTGACGGTGAGGGGAGCGGTGGCTTCCTTCGTGCCGTCGTTGACCTTCACCTCGTACGCGCCGTCCGGCACCGCACCGGCCTCCGCGAGGGTGGCCGTGCCGTGCAGCGTTCCGTAACTGTCGATGGTGAGAGTGTGGCTCTTGAACTTCAGCGGATCGCAGCCGCCACCGCCCACCGCGCAGAGCGAGGGAACGGGCGCGCCGCCCGGCGTCCATCCCGAACCACCCAGTGTCACGGCGGTGTTGGGACGTGCGGGGTCGGCGGGAGCGATCAGGTGTGCGGGCTCGGAGCCGGTGCCCTCCGCCGTGACGGTGCCGACGGAGCCGCCCCCGTCGACCACGTCGCAGGGCGTCTCGAAGACCGAACCGAGCACCTTCGTCTGTGTCAGCGTACGGACCGGGGCGAAGGAGATCTCGCCGGAGGCGTCCGCCGGAACCAGGAAGTCCCCCTCGTACGGCGGGAGTTCGATGGGCTTGCCGGCCGGGATGTCCATCGTGAACTCGGCGCCCCGCACGGTGACGGTGCCGGTGGCTCCGCCGGACATGGCGAGGTCGAGGCTGGGAATGGTCGGCACGTCGTCCAGCGCGAGAGCGCTGGTGGCGGGGGACGGCCCGAGCGTGACCTTCGCGTGCACCTTGCCGCCCGGGGCGACGACCGCGGGTGACAGTTCGACGGTCATCTGCTGCGGCCCGGTGGCCTCGCCCTGACCGGCGGGCAGGGCGCAGTGGACGGTCGGAGCGACCGTACCGGCGGTCTGCGGCGCGGGCGGCGGTGCGGCCTGGGCGGTGGCGCCGACGCAGCTCAGGGACAGTACGAAGCAGGCAGCGAGCAGACCGGTCACGCCGGGTCTTCGTCGTCGAATCACCAGACACCCCTCCATGGCCATTGATTGCGCACATTGAGGAGGTCGCGTGCGGAGAAGTCAAGAGAGAATTGACTGATCCTTATCTGAAATGCCCGAAAAGCATTTCCGCGGGCACTTTAAGTGCACCTGTTGGCATCTCTTGACATCTCTGAAGATCACAGTTTCACTGCACCCGACATGCCGGGCCCGGCACGCAGATCCGCACTCACCGCGAATCTGCGGAATTCAACCGGAAGGAGTTCTCCCCGTCATGTCGATCCCCTCAGTGCTGTCTTCGAACCGAAGACGCCTCCTGCTCGCGCCGGCCGCGGCGTGTTCCATCGTCGCGGCTCTCGCCCTGGCACCGACGGCCCAGGCGGTGGCCCCGCTCACCGCGACGGCCACGTACGACTGCGGCACCTGGGGCAGCGGTCTCGCCACCCTGACCGCGGCCGACTCGGGCACGTCCAAGACCATCAAGATCAACTCCACCGCGATCACCATGCCGCCCGGCACCAGCGCCGACCCGAACAGCATCACGACGACGCTCAAGCTCACCAAGACCTCGGGCGGCGTCACCAGTCAGGTGCAGTTCTCCGGGAAGACCAACCCCGGCATGACCAGCCCCAACCCGATCACCCTGGGGCCGCTGAAGCTCACCTCCGGCACCCTGGCGGCGGGTGACACCACGAACTCCGTGGTGCTGTCCGGTCCGCCGAGCGCCACCAACTGGTCACTGCAGATCGTGGCCTCGTCCCCGACGTCGGCCACGGTTCCGTGCGTGGCGACGGTCAACCAGTCCGCGGCGTTCGTCTGGTAGCCGCCCCGGCGCCCGTCCGGTAGCCGACCGCACCCGGCCCGCCCGGACGACGCCGGCCAGGGACGAGGCGGGAGCGGGACGGGAACGGGGTGGGGACCACGGATCCCTGCTCCCCACCCGATCCGCTCCCCACCCGATCCGCGGACACGACGCCGGCCCGGGGCGAGGACCACTGTCCTCACCCCGGGCCGGCACCCGCACACCGCTGACACGTCACCTCACGTCATACGGGTGGCCCACTCCTGAACCTTCTTGATCCGCTGCTGGATCTGCCCGGCCGTGGCCTCTGCGCTCGGCGGCCCGCCGCAGACCCGGCGCAACTCGGTGTGGATCACACCGTGCGGCTTGCCGCTCTGGTGCGTGTACGCCGACACCATGGTGTTGAGCTGCTTGCGCAGCCCCAGCAACTGCTTGTGGGTGACCACCGGCCGCGCCTCGGCCGGCTTCTCCAGCAGATCGGCCTCCCCGGCCGGCTTCTGACGGCTGTGGGCGATCTGACGCGTCTGCCGCTTCTGAAGCAGCAGCTGCACCTGGTCGGGCTCCAGCAGCCCCGGAATCCCCAGGTAGTCCTGCTCCTCCTCGCTCCCGGGATGCGCCTGCATGCCGAATTCGGCACCGTCGTAGAGCACCCGGTCGAAGACCGCGTCGGATTCGAGGGCCTCGAAGGGCAGCTGGTCCTCGGTCTCCTCGTCCTCCAGCTTCTCGGCGTCGGCGAGGAGCTTGTCCTCCTCCGCGAACGGGTTCTCCTCGTCGCTGCCGCTCTTCGGTTTGTCGAGGACGTGGTCCCGTTCGACCTCCATCTCGTTGGCGAAGTCGAGGAGCATCGGGATGGTCGGTACGAAGACGGAAGCGGTCTCGCCGCGCCTGCGCGAGCGCACGAAACGCCCGACGGCCTGCGCGAAGAAGAGCGGCGTGGAGATGGTGGTCGCGTACACGCCCACGGCGAGACGCGGCACGTCGACGCCCTCCGACACCATGCGGACCGCGACCATCCAGCGGGATTCGTCCTGGCTGAACTGGTCGATCCTCTTCGACGCGGCCTTCTCGTCCGAGAGGACCACGGTGGCCTTCTCGCCGGTGACCTGCTTCAGGATCTTGGCGTACGCGCGCGCCGACTCCTGGTCGGTGGCGATGACCAGCCCACCGGCGTCCGGAATGCCCTTGCGCACCTCGGTCAGCCGCTTGTCGGCGGCGCTCAGCACATTGGGAATCCACTCCCCGGTGGGCGCGAGCGCGGTACGCCAGGCCTGCCCGATGGCGTCCTTGGTCATCGGCTCGCCGAGCCGGGCGGCGATCTCGTCACCGGCCTTGGTGCGCCAGCGCATGTTGCCGCTGTAGCTGAGGAAGATCACGGGCCGGACGACGCCGTCGGCGAGCGCGTTGCCGTAGCCGTACGTGTAGTCGGCCGAGGAGCGCCGGATGCCGTCGTTGCCCTCCTCGTACACGACGAAGGGGATCGGATTGGTGTCGGACCGGAACGGCGTACCGGTGAGCGCGAGCCGCCGGGTGGCCGGGTCGAACGCCTCCTGGCACGCCTCGCCCCAGGACTTCGAGTCACCGGCGTGGTGGATCTCGTCGAGGATCACGAGGGTCTTGCGCTGCTCGCACCGGTTGCGGTGCAGCATCGGGCGGACGCCGACACCCGCGTAGGTGACCGCGACGCCGTCGTACTCCTTGCTCAGCGGGCCCGCGCTGTAGTCGGGGTCGAGCTTGATCCCTATCCGGGCCGCTGCCTCGGCCCACTGCTTCTTCAGGTGCTCGGTCGGCGCGACGACGGTGACCTGCTGCACGACGTGGTGGTGCAGCAGCCATGACGCGAGGGTCAGCGCGAAGGTAGTCTTCCCCGCGCCGGGGGTGGCGACCGCGAGGAAGTCGCGCGGCTGCTCCTGGATGTACTTCTCCATGGCGCCCTGCTGCCAGGCTCGCAGCTTGCCGGCCGTGCCCCAGGGGGCGCGGCCGGGAAAGGCGGGTGAGAGGTGGTGGGAGGCGGTAGTAGTCACGGTCTCCGGTTCGGGTCTCTCGGGTACGTGGGGCGCTGTCCGTACAGGCCGGGATGGACCCGTACGCGATACGACAACCGGGCCACCTTACCGGGGGGCGCTGCGTGAACCGCCTCGAACTACGCCGCCCCGCACAGAATTGCGATGGCTGTCACACGTCGTCGACGACCAGCTCGCGCAGCCCCTGAGAGATCACTTTCACCTCGTCCATTTCCCCCGTGGCCACCGCGATGACCAGGCGTTCCGCGGCATCGATGTCGGGACGCAGATCGATCCCGTTCATCGCGAGGAAGGTCACGCACGACAGCCAGGCCGTGCGTTTGTTGCCGTCGAAGAACGGGTGGTTGATCGCCAAGGACTGCAGGAGCGCGGCGGCCTTGTCGATCGGATCCGGGTATGCCTCCTCGCCGAACATCGCCGCGGAGGGGCGATGGGCCGCCGATTCGAGGAGCCCGGCGTCGCGCACGACGACGTGCATGTCCGCGCAGGCATGTTCGGCAATGACGAGGGTGTCCTCGGAGGTCAGGTAGACACAGGTCACTTGAGCCGCTCCATGAGCTCGCTCCACTTGGCCGCCTGCTCCTTGGCCGTCTTGCGGACGATGGCCTGCTGAGCGGTCCTGGCCAGGTAGTCGTCCACGGCCTGCAGCACTATGGCGTGCATGCTGGTCCCCTCCTGCTCGGCGCGCTGCTTGAGTGCTTCGGTCTGATCGGCACGAAGACGCAGGTTCATAGCCATACCAAAACGGTACCGCGGAGTGGGGCCAGAGTGGTACCAGCTACCGTGTCCGCACCCGCCCCGCCACCCACGCCCCCACCAGCGCCACCCCCGCCATCGGCAGGAAGACCACCGCGAACGCCCCCGGATGAGACCCGGAGGCCCCCGCCTCCGCCGCCTCGTGCACGGCCCCCACCGCGCCGCCGCCGAGTGCGGCGAAGGCCGCCCCGCCCGCGGCCAGCAGCAGAACGTTGGACAGCCCGTCGGAGATCTGAAGGGCGGCCGAGTTCGCCCCTGCCTCCTGGGGCGCCGACAGCTTCAGCAGCAGCACGCTCGTCGACGCGATCACCATGCCCATGCCGAAGCACCCGAAGGCCCAGGCCACGGCCACGGTCCAGACCGGCACCGCGTCGATCAGCACGGACGGCGCTGCCGCTATCGCCGCGGCGACCAGCACCATGCCGCCCACCATCAGACGTTCCCGGTACGGCTCCAGGCGCGGCCGGGACTGCACGTACGAACCGAGCGCCCAGGTCCCGCCCCCGGCCGCGAGCGAGAGCCCGGCCATCGTCGGGCTCAGCCCGCGCTCGGTCACCAGCATCAGCGGTACGAACGACTCGGCGGCGATGAACGACCCGGCCGCGACCCCGCGCAGCAGCACCACCGACGGCAGCCCGCGCGCCGCCCGGCCGGTCCCCGGCGGCAGCAGCCCGCGCACGGCGGGAACGAGCAGAGCGACACCCGCGACCGCCGGGAGCAGCGCGAACCAGTTCCGCTCCTGCCCCGCGTACTGGAGCAGCCCCGCCCCCACCGAGATCCCGAGCGCGAGCAGGATGCGGCGCCGGTCGTACGGCTCGACGGGCGCCGCCGGATCGGCCGGCCCCGACGCCCGGAGCCGGATGGCGGGCAGCGCGAGTGCCAGCGGGAAGACCACGAGCACGGGGATGCCGATGAAGACCCACCGCCACCCCAGGTGCTCGGTCACGCTCCCGGAGGCGAGCGGCCCGACGACGGACGGGATCACCCAGCTCGCGGCGAACGCGGCCATGATCGACGGCCGCAGATGCTCCGGGTAGGCCCGGCTGATCACCACGTACAACGCCACGATCACCAGCCCGCCGCCGAGCCCCTGGACGGCCCGTCCGGCGATGAACATCCACATGCCGCCTGCCGTGCCCGACAGCAGCAGCCCCGCCCCGAACGCGCTGATCCCGGTGGCGAGCGGCGCCAGCGGCCCACGCCGGTCCGCCCACTGCCCGGAGAGCACCATGGCGAACAGGCTGGTGGTGAAGTACGCGGAGAACGCGAACGCGTAGAGCGGAATGCCGTGCAGTTCCCGAGCGGCGACCGGCATCGCGGTCCCCACGGCGGTCGCCTCGAACGCGATCAGGAACACGACGGAGACGATGCCGACACTGAGCGCCCGATAGGTACGCCCGAGCACGCCTTCGGATGCGGCGGGCGGGGTCGATATCGCCGCAGGGACGGCGGTGCCGGTATCGGTGCCGGCGTCTCGTGGTTCCAGGGCACTCATGAGCCCAAGAGTAAGGGGCAAGATCTCATATGGACCCTGTCGCGAGACGGTCCGCCGCTCGTCCCTTGGTCGTAGGACCGCGACGTGCCGGGCGGGCGGTGGCAGAACCCGATCGTGAACGCGGTGTGGCAGTCGTATTGCGACCTGCCCCGCGCTCTTGAGCACCGAGAACACCCGCCCCTACGGTCGAACCACAGCAAGAAACGCACGGCCGTGTGCCCGAGTGGTTCAGGGGCTCGACTGCAACTCGAGTTACACCGGTTCGAATCCGGTCACGGCCTCCGCGCCCGTACGCCCGCCCAGCACGCGTCATACGTTGCGCCGGGCGGGCGTCGGCGTTTTCAGGAACAGCCCTGGGCCTTGAGTGCAGTAGGCACGTACCCGTCGAGGAACGCCTCCAGAGCCTTACGGCGCTTGGCGGTGTCCGTCGGTACCAACTTCCCGGCAGTCAGCTCGACCTCAATGGCGTACTTGTGTGGTGAACCCTGGTAGTGACAGCTTTTGACAGCGATCGCCCAGCTGTCCGTGATGCGCGCGTCCCGTCCCAGAGGGCCGGTCGCCGGAGCAGGATTACCCCCCATCCGCAGACTCCGGGCACGGACCTCGAAAGGATCGGTGTCCGTACTCACCACGTCTCCTCTGATGTGCAGCACAACCTTTTTGTCAACAATCAGCCGACAGCGCGGCCGATCCGGGCTGAAGTCGTATTTCTTCTCCTTGAACTCGGCACCGTCCGGTAGCAAGGGGGCCAAGGTGTCGGGGCTGACCCTGACACCGCAGAGCCGGTCGGGCACCGCATAGTCCCGCCCACCACCGCAGCCCGCCACGGACAGGAGAGCCACGCACAGGCCGGCGATTGTCGCAGAGCGACCACCGAGCCGTCGGCGACCCTTGGCGCAGGCGGGCGCCGAGTCGTTCCTATGGATGCTCACTGGTCTCCTAGCAGGCCACGGAAAAGGTGATTGCCGTCGTACGCCGCGCCACTGATGGCATCGGTCGCCGTGTATTCACTCTTTCCAGTGTTCGGATTGACGGCACACCACTGTCGGGCGAGTTCCGCGAGCTGCCGCTCGCGCACGTCAAAGGTCTTCGAGTTGTCGTGCTGGATCTCTTCGTCGATCCGGCCCTGCTCCTCCAGCTGCCATTGGTAGGCCAGAGCGTCCACGCCACGCTGGACCGCGTCCCCCGCCACCGGAATGAAGTTCGCCGCACCGCCGAAGCCGTGATACAGCCACTTCGCGTCCCAGGAGGGGTCCTCCTTGTCGGTCTTCAGTGCCTGGTAGCGCGCCTCCTCCAGGAAGCCGGTGGTGCGCCCCGCCCGCAACAGCGTCTCCTCGGGGTCCTTGGGGTGGTCCTGGTGAATGTCCTTGACCATCTCCTGGTTCAGGGACTCGTTGAGGATGCCGTAGGCGTCCTGGTCCCGGGAGATCTGCTTGGCGACCTCGATCAGATGGTGCCGGTCCAACAGCGCCGGATCACGCTCGTCGTCCGCCAGAGCGCTCGCCGAGTAGTGGACTTCGTCCGCATGGTTACCCAGCACGATGGCCATGTCGTCGCGCATCTCGGACGGGAAGTCGTCCCCCGCCTCCGCGATGTACTTGAGTGACCGCTCCAGTACTTCCCGGTGTTGCGGACCGTGCGCCACCAGCGGGGCATCGGGGTCGTTCGGATTCATTCCGGTGGCCGCGGCGAGCAGGGCCTTGCCCGTGGCATCATTCGCCTGGTTCGAGTCGCCGTGGTTCAGCGGGGTGTCGTCGAACACGTCGCGCTTGCCCGAGAGCAGGTACTGGGCATTGTCGTTCGGTTCCGTCGTGTTGAAGAAGTCCGTTGCCGCGTCGGGACTGTTGGACAGTGCCTTCATGAAGCCTGTCATCGGATCCCGTCCGAACTCCTCCCCCATGAAGTTGAGTTTGCCCGGCCCGCCCATCCCGTCGTTCCAGTAGTGGGACGGCAGCTTCATCTTCTTCTCAGTGGTCACCAGCGCATTACCGTAGTCGTTGAGGAACTTGTCGTCGTAGTCCCCGACCCGCATGAAGTTGCTCATGATCTGGAATCCGTAGACACGGGAGCCCCGGGTCTGGATCTGCTCCTCCCCGAGCTTCACCATGTCGCGTTCCCATGTCTGCATCGCGGGACTGTCGGACTGCGTCGCTCCCGCGAGGACCAGGCTGAAGTTCTTCTGCATTTCCGCCATGTCACCGCGGCGGGCCCTCATCAGATCCCCGCCGTCGCTGACATCGGCCAGATCCGCCCAGAAGTCGAGCGTGCCCCGCGCACCGAGCGTGGTGGCGAACTTCTCCTGGAAGACCGGGTTGTCCTTGTACCGTGCCAGCGCCTGGTTGAACTTGTCGAACTCCTCGGGGGACATGTCGTCCCCCTTCTGCTTGATGAGCCGGGCCATGTCCTCGGCCGACTTGATCGCCTCCGCGGCGTCCTTCTGTTCCTCACCCAGGCTGTCGTACTCGGGCGCGTTGAAGTCGGGACGGTCCGTCACGTTGGCTTCGAGTGCGCGCTTGAAGGATTCGTCGGTTTCCCTGCATTTCTCGACGATCAGGTCGATCTTCTTCTGCCAGGCGTCGACGGCGGCCCGCTGCTTTCGCAAGGCGTCCGGGTAGTCCGGGTCGTGGCGGGCCCCGGCATCCTCCTCCAGAGGGTGCCGCGCCCTCACCTTCCCCTTGGCGTCGACATGGATGCCGGCCCCCGGGCCCTCGTCGTCGCGGATACGCACCAGATCGTCCCTGGCCTGCTTGATGGCGGTGTGCGCGTCCTCAAGAAGGGCCTTGACACCCTTGGCCTCGGCGGCGGCGTCCTTGAACTCCTTCGAGGTCTTGCCTATGAACGCCTTGGTCACCCCCGCGTTGGCGCCTTCCCACTCGGCCTTGTCGGCCTTGGCCTTCATGCCGTCAGAGGCGTCCGTTGCGAGCAGGTCCAACTGGGTGACCATGTCCGACCATGCGTCCGCCGCCGTCTGGAGCGGGCCGACGGGTGCGTCGATGATGTCCTCGTACTTCAGCATGTCCGTTCTCCGTTGATTACTTGAGGTAGTCGTTGAGCTTGGACACGGAGATCAGATCGCCGCCGATCTGGACATCGTCCTTCGCATGGGCCGATTTGGTGTAGTTGAGATGGTTCGAGATCTGTGCACAGGCGTCGAGCAGAGTGTGCAGCTGCGTGTTCCACCGGTCGTGGACCTTCAGAAGCGCGGATCCGCTCTCGAAGTTGCCGTTGGTGAGCGCGATCGACGCGTCGAACGTCGAAGGCCGGGCCTGGTCACCATCCTTGGACAGTCGGGTACGCAGTTCGTAGGCGTCATGTCCGATGGCACCGAGGTCGCCCTGGTTGACCGCCAGATCCGGCGCGGCAGGCCCGCTCTGCCCTCCACCGCCACCACTGGCACTGTTGAGTCGCATATCGACCCGCTGCGCCGACTCCGCCCGAAGCGCCGCCCATTCTGCGTCGAACGTCACGATTCCCCCGTATCAACATCTCGAGCACCACCGAAGCCTCAGCTCCGCATTCGTCGAGCGCCCACGCTATCCACTCGGATCTGTCCGCGGGAGTCGGGGGCGGGGGGCGGGGACATCCTGTCGGCCCATTGGGCGTGGAGCCCTTGAACTCGAGGTCCGCGCCGTTCCCGCGCGCACGGAATGACGTGCGAGTTCCGCAGGCCGCACAACCTGTCATCTCACCAAGCGACTTCAGCTCGCCCCACCGACCACCCGCGCCCATTCGGGCCCAGCAAGGGCCGTGCCGACCGCCTGTTCCACGATCTGCCCGGTCATGTCCGGCCAGAGCCCGGTCCGCCGCGCCTCCTCCCCTAACACCCGGTCCACCGACTCGACCGTCCAGCCCTCGCCCGCGTACGCATCGGCCCGGCCAGAACTCCACTGCCTCCAAAATCAACGGCAATGTCTTCGAGGCATCCGCAGACACAACACCGCCGCACAGGTCCGTCGCCACCACGGGCTTTCTCCTTCGCGGCCGCTTTGGGTTCGGGTTGTTGAGGAGCGGCGTGTCAACCAGCCTGACAGAGCGGGTAGTTCGCCCCTACTGGGGATGCCCGGAGGGGGCACGGGGGAGGCCATCTATCCAATGGGCGCCGTGCACAGACTGTTCCGCACCGAAGATGAGCTGGGCAACCCCATCACCCAGCACCTCTCCGACGTGCTGGGCGACTGCGCCGAGGACGACGAGGAGTAGCCGGGGTGCCGCCGCGATCGTGGTCGGTGGGGTGGATGCGCGCGTCGGCGGATGTGTCGGTACCGGGCACCAGCGTCTCCTGACCCCAGGGCACTCATGAGCCCAAGAGTAAGGGGCGAGATATCATTTGGCCCCTGTCGCGAGACGGTCCGCCGTTCGTACGTTGGTCGTGGGACCGCGACGTGCCGCGCGGGCGGCGACAGACCTCGATCGTGAACGCGGTATGGCAGTCGCATTGCAGCCCGCCCCGCACCCTTGAGTACCGAGAACCCCCGCCCCTACGGTCGAACCACGACGAGGAACACACGGCCGTGTGCCCGAGTGGTTCAGGGGCTCGACTGCAACTCGAGTTACACCGGTTCGAATCCGGTCACGGCCTCCACGCCCGTACGCCCGCCCAGCACGCGTCATACGTTGCGCCGGACGGGCGTCGGCGTTCTTCAGGAACAGCCCTGGGCCTTGACCGCGGACAGTACGAAACCGTTGATGAATTCCTTCAGCGCTTCGCAGCGGTCGACGACGCCCTCGGGTACCGGCTTGGATTCGCCGAGTTCGACAAGGACGGCGTACTTCCGCACCGAAACCTGATCTGCACCGGGTCCCCACACACGAAAGGCGACCACCCTGCGCGCGGCGCGGGCAGTCGCCTTCTCTCGTATGATCCGAAGATCAGGAGGCGGTCGTCGGCTCTTCCTTGAACGCTTCCTTCATCATTTCCCGCAGGCGTGCCTCGTCCTCATTGCTGAGCGAGGTCTGCACCAGCTGACCGCCGAACTTGACGATCTCGGGAACGACCTTGTCGCGGACGGACGTCTTGACGAGCACGAAGACGGCGGCGGCGCCGGGCCGGAGATTGGCGCTCAGCTCCTTCATGAAGTCGTCGTTGACACCGGTGTCGACGACGGACCCTCCGGCGGCGCCGGCCGCGGCGCCCACTGCGGCACCGAGGAACGGCACGAGAAAGAGCAGCCCGATGACGCTCCCCCACAGCGCGCCGCCAGCGGCACCGGTACCCACGTGGTTGACGGCCTGATGCAGCTTGATCTTGCCGTCCTTCTCACGCCGTTCGACGACGACGACGTCCTCCAGCTCGATGAGGTGCTCGCGGTTCATGGACAGGAGCTTGTCGCGGACCTGGTCGGCAGTGGCGAGATCGTCGTAGGCGATGACGAACAGATTGCTCATGCGGCTGACTCCTCCTCGTGGTGCTTTACCGCACCAACTATAGAGGAACTGTTGTTAAATAAGACATTAAGTCCGAATGCATCGGCCCTCCAGCCTCTTCAGTTCTCCGCCGCTCCCACCACCCGCGCCCGCCCGAGCTCCGCGAGGACCGTGTCGACCGTCTGCTCCACGGTCTGCCCGGTCGTGTCCAGCCAGAGACCGATCCGCGGCGTCTCCTCCCGCAGCACCCGGTCCAGCGACTCGACCGTCCACCCGGCCCCGTAATCGTTCTTGCCCCGCCCGGCCTCCCGCTCGGCAATGGCCCGCAGCTCAGGGCGAGCACGACGACGTACAACGGCCGGGTCCGTACGAGACCGACGTAGCCGGCCAGCTCCTCCCCCAGCACCACGCCCTGCACCACCGCGGTCCAGCCCTCACCCGCATACGCATCGGCCGTCATCGCCGACAACCGGTACCGGAACCGGAGTTGGGTGACGGCCCCTCGTACGCCCGGCACCATCTCGGCCCGCCCGGGCACCACCATCCGCTGGAAGGCGTCGGACGAGGCCAGCCAGTCACTGAGGCCGCCACGGGCCGGGACCTGGGGCCGGGTCGGCCAGACGCCAGTGGTCCGGGTATGGGACCGGGGTTCCGGATGCGCCTCCATGGCCGGAATGACCTGCTACAAGAACGGAGAGCGTTCGCGGCCGATCTACAGCTTCCGCGTCCATCGAGGACGCAAGGGCGAGCCCAAGGGCTTCCGTGTGCGTTACTGCTGTGAACGCCGCTCGCTCACCCAGGAAGAGTGCTCGGGATCTGCAGTGCGTTGGTGCACCCCAATCCATCCGTGAGCGTTCGCGCATATGTCGTCAGCAGCTTCCCGCGCAGGGCCGGGTCGAACCCGGGATCGCTCACGGCGACCTCCAGGGGCATGTCCTGCCGACGGACTCGACCGCTTCCCGGCGGACTCGCACCGCAAGGAGGACCCCGAGCTGCGTGCCTGGATCAAACAGTCCTCGGCGGTGCTGGGTCACCTCGACTGTGTGCGCGGCGACATCATCTACGACCTCGGACAGGCACAGAAGGACGAGAACGACTGGAACAAGATGATGAACTACCACATCATCGGCGCGCCTCTGGCTGTCGTCCCCATCGCCAGCGATGCCATCCAGCTCACGGTCAACGTCGGCACGGCCGCGTACATGAACGAGCTGAATGCCAAGGTCGATGCCGAAGCCCGCAACAATATGATCAACCACTACGACGACGGCGAGCGCCAGATGTACGCCATGTTGCGGAAGATGGCGATGGAGAAGGGGTTCAAGGAGCCGGAGCTGGACGCGAGCCCCGGTGAGTACGAGGACCACCTCCAGTCGATCGCTGTGCAGTGGTACCAGAACGGCATGGGCGACGCCGACAAGTGGATGGGACAGTAACCGATGGACAAGAAGTGGCTGCCGCTGACCATCGTGCTCGGCGCCGCCGGGGTGGCCGTCGTGACGGCGAGCTTCTGGCCTGACGAGGAGAAGCCGCCGCTGCCGCAGACCCTGTGTCACGGGGCGCTCAGCCGGGAGACGGCGGAACTGATCGACGACGGCAAGGGGGGCGAGGCCAGCGCGGACGAGTGGGAGAGCAAGGGCAAGAGCTCTGACTACGCGGTGTTCAAGGCGTGCAACGTGCTGCGCGCCAACCCGGACAACGACTACCCCCGCGGGATCTACAATCTGGTTATCGAGGACACCCGGAGCGCCCCCTACCACAAGAAGGGCTCCGTCCCCCTCGGCCCCGGATTCACCGGCTGGGCGCTCCCCGACCAGGCCGAGGCCACGCTGCCGGCCGGCTGCGCCGCCCGTATGGGCTCGACCGCCCCGTACATCACGGTGTCGCTCAGCGCGCCCTCGCAGGCGGAGAAGAAGGGCCTCGTCGACCGGGACACCGCGACCCGCAACAGCGCGGCCGTGGTGCGGGAAGCCGCCGCCAAACTCGCCAAGAAGTACGACTGCGAGGCGTAGGACCGGCGTCAGCGGGGGCAGTCGTCGTCCACGGGCCCCGCTGCACGTCGGCGCAATGGGCGGCCTGGCGGAAGCGCGCTTCGTCGGGGTGGAGGCACACTCAGGTGTGGCGCCAGGCCGTGTCGAAAGAGAGACCGCCGAGGCGGGCGTAGGCCAGGTGCCAGGCGTGCTGGCTGGTGCGGGGCAAGCAGACAGCCACGGCGTGACAGGCCGAGCCGATGCCCGGACAGCGGCAGCCGCATGGTCCAGGTCTCATGTACGTCCGGACACCGAACCCCTGGCGAATCACCGGCCGCCAGCGCAGTCGCCGCATCAAGCAGGACCTCAGTCCGACTCTGACGCACCCACCACCCGCGCGCCTTCGAGCTCCGCGAGGACGGTGTCGACCGTCTGCTCCGCGCTCTGCCCGGTCGTGTCCAGCCAGAGCCCGATCCGCGGCGTCTCCTCCCGCAGCACCCGGTCCAGCGACTCGACCGTCCAGCCGGCCCCGTAGCCGTTCTTGCTCCGCCCGGCCTCCCGCTCGGCAACGGCCTGCGGCTCCGGCGCGAGCACGACGACGTACAGCGGTCGGGTCCGCACGCGCTCGACGTATGCGGACAGTTCCTCCCCCAGCACCACGTCCTGCACCACGGCGGTCCAGCCCTCGTCCGCGTACGCGTCGGCCGTCATCGCGGACAGCCGGTACCGGAGACGGAGTTGGGCGACGGCCTCGTCGTACGCCCCCGGCACCATCTCGGCCCGCCCGGACACCACCATCCGCCGGAAGACATCCCCTCGCACATGGACAGCGCGCGGCAGCCGCTCGGCCAGGGCCTGAGCAACGGTGGACTTCCCGGAGGCCATCACGCCGGTGATGAGGACGACGGCGGGGCCGGGATCAGCGGCTCGCAATTCGCTCGCGGTCATCCCGCGACGGCGCCGGCCAGAAAGGCGGTCCAGGCGGCCGGGGCGACGGCGAAGGTGGGGCCGTCGACGACCTTGGAGTCGCGGACATGGACGGTGTGGGGGCAGGTGGCAACCTCGACGCAGGCTTCGCCCTCATTGCCGCTGTAGCTGGACTTGCGCCAGTCGTAGGCGACTTCGACGCAGGCGCCGCCCTCGTTGTTGCTGTAGCTGGACTTGAACCAGGAGAGCTCGGGCCCGGTGGTCACAGTTGCCTCGCCTTCGTTTCGATGATCTCCGCCGACTTCCAGGGGTTGAGCGCCTGGGCCCGCAGGATGCCGAAGAGATCGAACGTGTCAACCACCTGCTCCGGCTTGGCAATCAACCTACCGCCGCCCTGGCCCTCCGCGAAGACCAGATTGGCCTTCCGCCGTACACATCAACTGCATCGGCCCGTTCAACCCCGCGTGCGTGTGCTGATCCGACGGCATCACCTGCACGGTGAGGTGGTTCATCCGCCGCATGCACTCCAGCAGATGCAACAACTGCTCCTTCAACACCTCCGCACCCCCGAGCGTCCGACTCAGGATCGACTCCTCGATGACGAACCCGACGTACGGCGGCGGCGTGCGCGTCAGCACCGCCTGCCGTTCCAGCCGCGCCTCGACGTGCCTGACGATCTCGTCCTCGGTGTACGCGGGTTTGCGTGCCCGGTACAGGGCGTACGCGTACGCCTCCGTCTGCAACAGCCCCGGGATCAGCATCGTCTCGTACGCACTGATGACCCGCGCCTGCCGTTCCAGCCGCGCCCAGTCCAGGAACTTCGCCGGGTACTTCTCCTCGTCGATCAGCTCGATGCACGCCTTCAACGCACCACCGGCGACGAAGACCCGGTCCGCGTCGGCCAGCAACTCCAGCGCCGGAATGCGCTCCGCACGCTCGACCGCCCCCATCAGCGACTCCGAGATCAACAGCTTGTCCGCCGCATCCTTCTGCGTGAGCCCGGCCCGCACCCGATGGATACGAATCAGCTCCCCCACGAGCCTCCGCACCTGCGACGGCTCACCACTCGTCCCCACAGCCACCACCACCCTCACCACATCCCGTCGATGTGGACCGCGTCCTCCTGGTCACGCTACGCAGTCGCCGGAATCCTTGGTGTCATGACGAGCAAGAGACTCCCCGAATGGGTACCCGCCGCCGGGCTCCAACTCCACCTGGCCGGCATCCACTTCGACGCCATCCGGCTACGAGGCGTTCGGGGCGAGGCAGTGTTTCAGCACCTCGGAACGCTCACCGAAGGCGAACCGGGCCCGGTCGTACGGGAGGTCGCGGGCTCTCGGTGGACGTACTTCCTGATCCCGCCCGGATCGAGCAAGGAGTACGACTGGCCGCCGGGAGCGAGGTGCTCCTGCCCCTGCTCACTGTCGGTCCCTCAGGCCGCGTGTGCCGACACCCGAGGCACACATCGCAGAAGTTGTACCGATCTCACCACGCACGTCATCCCGGCACCACGGTCTGTTCCATCGACGCAGCCCGCTCGACGTGCCCGCGAGGGCTCCGCGGCCGAGCTCAGCCTGTGGCCCCGGCCGCCGCCGTCCTCAGGAAGTGGTCGGCGTCCTCGGGCTCGGCCAGATTGCCGAGCTCCAACCAGGAGCCGTCCGCGAAACGGATACGGAACGTGGCGAAGCCTCTCGGCTGCCCCGCTTCCGCCTCGATGCGCGCCTCGTCGGCCCTGAATTCCGCCACGATCCCGAAGTCGTTGGCCTTCGTTGCCGCAAGACGGCGGCGCGGCGAGGCCGCGACACAGATACGGTCCCGGTCCAACAGGACCAGCCGTCGCGGGCTGGGCGACTGCGAGAACCACCGCAGCAGCAGCTGACCTGCCGCCAGGTTCCAGCCCCCGTCGAAGACACCGTCCCCGGGCCCGCGGTCTGCGGTCGGCGTCTCTCTTCTCCGGTCGGGCTCGCTGCGCCGCGCCCGACCCCGGAACAGCCTGTCGATCTGCTTCCCGAGCATGTCGATCAGAAAGATAGGGATGATGACGGCACAGAACACCACCGCGCCCACGTACACCAGCCAGTGGTGGCGCCCTTTCAGCCGCCCCTTGCCCGCTGCCTGGTGCACGTCCTTGGGCGGCTTCGGCATGGCCCGGGGGATGGTGCACCACACCAGGGCCAACGGTTCCGCACCCAGCACCTTCTTGGCCCTCTGGTGCACCTTGCGCTTCGCCATGCCTTGATCGTAGGGCCCCGGCCCGGATACGCCGAGGCCGCGGCCGGCAGCGGCCAAGGGACCGGCTCGGCGGACGGGACACGGGGCGACCTGCGATCAACGACTCTCTCGGGACGACCAGAAGGCCGACTGTTCCCGCGGTCTCAGCTCCTCCGCCTTCGGTCCGCCAGGGCGGCCGGGTGTACCCGTCGGATAGGTCATTGCAGAGTTCTCGGCACAGCTGAGTCCTGCGCTGAGGGATACGTTGCCGATGCTGCCGACTTCCATGGAGACGGTGAGCCCATCGGGGCCCTTGGCCCGGATCCAGGGCATGTCCTTGTCGGAGTTGACGCTGACGACCCGGAAGCCCTGCCGCTCCCAGTACCGCTGTACGACTCCCAACAAATTGCCGCGCCGGTGCTCCGAAACCACAGTGAGGATGTTCCTGCTGCGGGTGACGGTGGTACTGCCGGTCGGCTCGTTGAGATCCGTGCTGCAGGCCGCCTCCGCAGGGGCACCATAGACCCATTTCACCGGCGGGCGGATGGCCGCCAGCGTGCCGTCGAGGATTGCTTCCGAGCGCTGCCCGGCTTGCTGCATATCCATCGTGGGTACCTTCTGTTCCTTCTTGCTCTGGCCCTTCGTGGCATTCTGTCCATCGTCGGTTCCACATGCCCCGAGCGCCGCCACCAACAGCGCACAACCCAGTAGTCGTACCGGTCCGCCCAAACGCGTCATCTCGGCGCCACAGACTGGATCCTGTCCCCGCGGCCGGCCACGACGCTTGCGATGTTGTTCAGGGAGTCGCCGCCGTCGATTGGATCGAAGTAGATCGAATGCGCGGGCAGATCTCCAGCCACAAGCCCTGCAACGCCGGTGTCCTCTCCAGGGGCCACGCTGAAATGATGGCCTCCGAAGTGGTTGTCAGCGGGGTCCGTGCCGAACCAATTCTTCTTGGGCCCGTACTCACTTCCCGGAGAGACATACTCAAGAAGATTGGGCGTGGGCAGGTTGGTCACCTGGTCGTTCTCCGCCGCTCCGACATAGACGTGGTCGGCGCCCATCCCGAGGTCGGCGGCCTTGTCGACACCGACACCCGGGCTTCCGACGAGGACCAACTCGTCGGCGGGAATTCCGCCTGGCAGCTGTGCAGCCTGACCGACAGTCAGTGACCCGTATGAGTGCCCGACAGCTGTCACATGCGGTGAGCCGGACTCATGGGTGGCTCGGATGCCCCGCAGGAAGCTGTCGTAGGCCGGGGCGCCGGCCACGGCGTTGTCGTCACCCATGACGTCGGTGGCCGACCACTTGAGGCCGTCCAGCTGGGGTGCGTCGTAACCGAGCCAGACAATGGATGCGGTCGTGGTATCCGGGTACAGCTTGTTCGCGGCGTGCGCGACATTCCAGGCCCGGTCCACGTCGGATGACGCGAAATGCCCACTCAGCTTGGTATTCAGACCCGGCACATACGCGGAGACGTTCTTCGAACTGTCCGGATCGCCGAACGACACGATGGCGCGGCCATTACCTTCCGGGCCGAGGCCGAGCAGATAGGGCCGGGGCTCGCGTCCCCGGTCCAGCTGCTGCTGGATTCCTTTCACACCATCGATCTTGTCCTTGAGGGCTGCCGCTTCGTCGCCGACCGCCCCGGCATAGTCGGTCTCCAGGCTGCTCAACAGCAGGGGCAGGTAGGTTCGATTGGCTCGGTCGCGGTCGGTTGCCGGAATCCCGTCACGGTTGCCGATCTGCTGTGGGTAGTCGTGGATCAACTCGGCCTGAAGGGTGGGGGAAAGACCCGCCCACCACGTCTGTACGGCGTCGGGTGAAGCCTTCTTGTCCGGCATACCGAGTTCGGACAGCAGCTCACGGTCAAGCTCGTTCGCAGTCGCCAATTCCAGTAGGCCAGTGCTCCACTTGCCTCCTGCGCACCGGTTGGCCGCATCAGTGAAGAGCTTGATCGCGGCCGCATACTCCTTGTCGGCAATCCGAGCCGCGCTCAGAGCATCGCCGATTCGGTCGGCGAACTCTTGAGCACGTGTGGCCTGATCGCGGTTCATCATCGCCACGTCGTCCGCCATCATGTGGCTGGTGTCGGCGGTCGGGACCATGACCGTACCGTCGTCGGCGACCTTGTAGCCAGCCTCCGTGGCATCGGCGACGGCGGCCTTGAGGCGGCCCTGATGGGCGGCCAACTCCTCACCGCAGGTTCGCAACACCGTGCCCACGCCGTCGAGTTCCTGCTTTGCGACGTTCAGGTCGCGGTGCATACGGGCGAGTCGGTCAGCAGCGGATTCAGCAGTCGCCCCGCCCCAGACCCCCTCCTGAGCGAGAGGGCGGTGCAGATATTTTCCGAAGTCCAGGGCTTGAGCGGTGAAACTCTCTGCCAGTCCGTCCCAGGCATCGCCGGCGTCGGTCAGCAGGAGTGGCTTGGCGTCACGGAGCTCCGAGACTCGCATGTGTCAGTGCCCTCCATGCGTCAAGGGGAGCCCGTTGAGCCCAGGAGCGTGCGGGCCGGAGGAGTCCGGGCCGTACGGGCCAAGGCCGAGGAAAAACTTCCGGCGCTCCTGGTCCTCGTGAGTAAAGCTCATGCTGGAGCTGATGACCGCGTCCGCTGCGCCCCCCACCATGCCTGCCAATGAACGCAGCGCCTTCGTCCACGCCTCCAGGCAGTCGTCGATCGCCTGGGCGGATTGGAAGCCGACCAGCCCTGCGACCGCCGCGTCCGTCGGCGTGAACAGGACCTTGATGTCCTCCGGTATGTCCTGGGCGACCTTGTGGGCCGCCTCGCCCGCTTTCCGCACCTCGCCGTGTTCGATCCAGAACCCCTGTGTGGGGCTGCCGATCGGTGTCGACATACGCTCCCCCTCGGTCGGTGTTCAAGCTGAAGCAGGCCAACAGCGCGCCCTGCGCAGGACTTGAGTACGCATACTTAAGTCCAGCGCAGGGCGCCTGCAAAGTCCGTGCTGGTCAGCGGTGGGTTTCGCCCATGCCGTACATAACGAAACTTCGTGCCACCCGTCACGCGGAGCGCGACGCCGGACACGAGTTGCGTGAGCTGCGGGTGCTCGCAGCGCCGACGACTACCGGGTCGGCGTGGGCATACCCGGCGCAGTGCAAGGCCGCGCGGATCAGGCGGTTGTACACCGACGCCAAGGTCGGATGGCTCACCCGCCAGAACGTCTACGCGGTCACCGACGTGACCGCTTGGCAGGCCTCTCCGCAGCAACTCCGCCTGGCCCGTTCGCAATGGATATCAAGAACTGGCTTCTCTGCGGCCGGGGCATCCCCTTCGCTCGGGGTGTCCTCGCGACGCCCCCCACAATGCTTTCACCGTAAGTGACAGTTGATGACTAAGCGAGGTCGCCATGTGTATCAAGTTGGCGCTTTAGCTTCGCCTTTCATCGTAGGGATGCCTGTCATGAGACGATTTGAAATCAGAGGAAGCGGCGGGAATGGACCCGTAAGGCGGGTTCGTGGGCCGATGCTGAGGCGGGGTCTGCTGGTACGGATTGGGGTACGGGGGTTGGTGCGTATAAGCGGGCGTAACGGCTGCGGCTGCAGACATGCGGCGGCGGGAGCGGATGGTCAGGGCGGCGGCCACTGCGCCGACGAGCGCGACTGCGCCGATTCCGATGCCGATCCAGAGGCCGGTGTTGCTGCTGTTGTCGTCGAATGTGGGGGCTGCTACGGCGGGTTTGTCGGTGTCCTTTGAGCTTCCGGTCGCCTTGGAAGGCTCGGAGGAAGGGCTGGGCTTCTCGGCCGGCGCAAGATCAGGGAGCGGGTACACGTCCGCCGGGCCGGGGTCGCCCGGACTCTTCAGAGCGATGCGGGGGCGGACGATGCCGTAGCCGACATAGTCGTTGCGCTTGGCTCCGCTGGTCGGGGCGCCGACCGTGTTCAGCATGACGCGGAGGACCTGGTTGTTGGTCCAGTCAGGGTGCTTGGACCAGATGAGGGCGGCGGAGGCGGAGGCGAGGGCAGTGGCGTCGCTGGTTCCACTGGTCTTGCACAACTGGGTCCCGCCGGTGCAGGGGTGAACCATATCGATGCCTGGTGCCGTGAGATCGACCTGCGGCCCGTGCTGGGACTCACTGGTCTTCTTGAAATCGTGGCCGACCGCACCCACACCGACGACCCCAGGTGTCCCGGACGGGTACTCAATCAGGTTGGCTCCGTTACCACTGTTACCAGCAGCAGCAAAGATCAAAGAGCCATTGTCGAGCGCGTACTTCACTGCGTCCGTCAGCGCCTGCGACCCCGCCTGGGCGCCAAGGGAAATGTTGATGACCTTGGCACCACGATCAACCGCATACCGAATCGCCACGGGAGCAACCCGATTGAACTTCGCGTCCCCCTCTGCCTGGGTTGCCCCTACACCGGAGTCAGGCATACGGACCGGGAGAATCTTGACCCCCGGAGCCAGCCCGAACGCACCGTTGCCCCCGTTGCTCCGACCTGTCCCTGCAATTAGCCCAGCCATGCTCGTGCCGTGGCCGTCGTAGTCGGTGTGCTCGTCACCCGCAACATCCGGCTCTAGGTTCTTGCCGTTGAGCACCTGCCCGACGAGGTCCGGATTCGCCGGGTCCACACCACTGTCGAGCACGGCAACAATGACACTCTTGCCCGTACTCGTCTTCCACATCTCCTCAGCCCTCATGACATCGAGATGCCACTGCATAGAACGCGTGGAGTCCGCGGACGCGGGCACAGCAGCGACACCCACCAGCAGTAGGCCCAAGGCTGCTGACAGCATGCATCGCCGTCGTGTGAGTCCCTTGCTCCTGATGCGCATCCGGATCCCTCGTGAGTTCCCTGTTGATCAGTCGATGACCGGCGGGACGACCCGTCGGCTGCCCTGCTGCCAGATTTCATCGTCTTCGACCAGATAGTCCGGCCGTTCGCTGCCCTCGTCGCGTCCTGCCTCATGCGTTCGAGATCCCTTAGAGGTGATCCCGCCACCCCGTCCTGCCAGACCTGTACCGCGCTCTGCGTCTCCCGAGGCGCTGCCTCTCACCAAACCCGACCCTCCCGGTGTGAACGGGCTGGATCCCCCGCGCGCCTGCTGCTGACGTCCGCCGACCACACCACCTGTCTCCCCAGCCAGTCGACGACCGCCACCATTGGCAGCATGCGGAGAGGTGCCTGGACCGATACCACCGCTCATGCCCGGTGCACGACCCATCGGCGCCGTCCCATGGGGGTTCTCGTTGCCGATTACCGTGCCACGCGGAATTCCGGCCAAAGAACGCCCTGAGCCAGAGGGCACCGCGCGGCCACCGGTGATCCCGTCAGGCCCGGCAGGTCGGCCCACAGGCCCAGGGCCAAACGGTCCCACGGCTGGGGCAGACATTGGCGGACGGGGCGTCCCTATCGTCCTGCCCCCGCCATTCGTGCTTCGCAGCGGGGAGGGACTGGCATTGGGAACGGGCGGAACGATGCCCACTGTCGGCGGGAGAACAGTGTCGGACCGAGGCGCGGTCGGCGGCGTCACTGGACCAGTAGGGGAGGGTGGAGCATCCGGCAGCACGGCCAACCCATCAATCCCCATGTCGACCGGCCGCGGCGCCGAGGGCGACACTGAGTGCGTGGAGACGCCCGTCCACCCCACTGGGGAGATCACACCAGATGCTGCTTCTGAGCTGTGCCCCGGTGCGACGGCGTAACCAGTACCACTCGCAACAGATCCGTATCCTGTCCCAGGGCCAACGTGCCCGTCCTGCGCTCCGTCACGTCTCTCGCCAGACTGCGGTGCAATCGCCCCCGGAACGGCCGGGAACACTGGCTTCGCCAGATCCGTCATCTGCGACGACGAGAAGGTGTACGTCTCCGACAGCTTCCGCATCTGTGCAGCCGCCGCTTCCCGGTCCGCGTTCAACGTCTCCGCTGACCTTTTCGCCACCGCCGACGCATCCGGATCGTTGCGCGCCGCGAGTGCCGCCTCCAGATCCGCCTGCGCACTCGCATCTGTCCGGGGAGTCGACGCCTGGGCCAACAGGATCGCGTTCGACACCTCACCGAGCCACTTCGAAGCGCCCTCGCCGTAATCCCCGAGGCGCAGCGTCGCATTGGCCAGGTCCGCGCTCCACGTACGGAAGGCGTCGGCCCCTTGCCCCTTCCACTCCACATACTGCGGACGGATCTTCAGATCCGTGGCAATCTTTCGGATCTCGGTAGCCGCGCTCGCCAGACGATCTGCCGCAGCCTGGATCTCGGCACTGTTGGCGTGATCCAGCCACTGCAGCATCTCTTTGTGAGTCCTGTTGTCGAAGTTCGTACCCATGACGCCGTCTCTCTCCCTGTCCCCGTGGTCCCCTTACAGGGCAAGTCGTGTCGCATCAAGCGCCTGCGCCACCGGACGTATCCACCGGTTCCTTCGGCTCGACCGAGTGTTTCTGCTTCTTCGCCGCCTCAGCCGCCGCTTGTCCCGCCTCGTGGTGGGCGTTCGTGCTGTGCTGGATGGCGAGCATGCGGTCGCGTACGTCCAGGTCGACGTGTTCGTAGCCCTTGTGGGACGCGAGGACCGCGATGCTCATACCCTCGATGGAGTCCGACAGCAGCCTGGACAGATTCTCCAGCTCCTTGATGACGCTGGAGTACGACTGGTAAACGCTCCCCGCCTCCGCCCACTTACCGTCGTCGCCGCCGAAGTGCGAGCGCGAGACAAGGTCCTCGCCGACCTTCCCCGGCCCCGCCGGCGACGCCTTGAGGTCGCGCAGGATCTCCTCAACGCGTTCGCGGAACTTGGTGAACGACGAAAGTTCGGTGACCAGTTCGCCCACGGCGCCCGGGGCGACGGCGCCCATGGCTCCGAGACCGCCCGCGACTCCCATTGCGTACGCCGAAAGCTCCGCCTCCGGATCACTCTGTCCCACAGCACCCTCCCCCGTTTAGCAACAGCCGATTGACGCTTCGGCTTCAGCCTTGGGGTTCACCTTAGCCAGCAGCGGTGACAGTGTGCATCTCCGGGTTGCACCTGCAACCCGGAGCGCATGGGATCACGCCAACCGTGCAGGGATCAGGACTTGGGCGCCGCCACCGCGGCCTGGGGTCGGATCGGGAGGCGGTTGATCGGGCGGCCGGTGGCGGCTCGAACCGCTGCGGCCACTGCTGCGGGGGAAGTCACCACGGGGATCGCCGAGGCGGGCTTGGCGCCGAAGGGGGCCACCACGTCGCGTTCCTCGATGAGTTTGACGATGCGAATGTCCGGTGCGTCCAGGGCCGTCGGCAGTGCGTAGCCGGTGAGGTCGGGGTGGCGGATCAGGCCGCGGGCGGTGCGGAGGTTCTCGGTCAGGGCGGCGCCGATGCCCTGGGTGATGCCCGCCTCGATACGGGTCGCCAGTTGGGACGGGTTGAGGATCCGGCCGACGTCCTGGGCGACCGCCATCTCCACGACCCGGACCGAGCCGAGTTCGATGTCCACGTCCACCACCGCGCGGATCGCGCAGAAGGCGAGGCCGACGAAGGCGTCGCCCTGGCCGGACTCGTCCAGAGGTTCGGTCGGGTGGGGGCGGCACTGGGCGGTGGCCCAGAGTTCCTTGCCGTCCATCGCTTCCGTGACCGTCGTGGACAGCACCCCGTCGTAGGAGGTGATCTTGCCGTCGGCGATCTGCAGCAGCTCCGTGGACATCCCGAACTTGTGGGCCAGGGGCTGGAGAAGCTGCGTCCGGACCATCTTGGCGGCGCGTTCCACCGCTCCGGCCGAGACCCAGGTGTGGCGACCGTGCGTGGCGGGGCCCGCCGGGGGCTGATCGGTGTCGACGGACGCCACATGGACCTCTTCGATGCCCAGGGTCTCCTGGACCACCTGGCGGGCGAGGGTCGAGAAGCCCTGACCCGTCTCCACCGCGGCGCAGATGACCGTGGCGACGCCGTCGTGGACCCTGACGGTGGCCGTGGAGACCTCGTCGGCGCCCTCCGCTCCGAGCATGTGGACCATGCCCAGCGCGTAGCCGACGCCCCGGCGCACCGCGCCGGGCTCGCCCGCGCCCTCCGGGCCGCCGGGGAGCAGCCAGTCGTCCTCCGGGGAGTCCTTGGGGAGAGAGGGAAGAGGGAAGTCCCTTACGGATTCCAGGAGTTCGGACACCGGCGCCGGACAGGTCACCGTCTGGCCGGTGGGGAGGATGTCGCCGGTGGACAGGGCGTTGCGCAGACGCAACTCGGCCGGGTCGATGCCGAGTTTGGCGGCCAGCTTGTCCATCTGGCCCTCGTACGCCGCGCAGACCTGCATCGCGCCCTCGCCGCGTACATGGCCGGACGGCGGGTTGTTCGTACGGACCGCCCAGCCCTCGATGAAGGCGTGCGGGACGACGTACGGGCCACAGGCGAACGCGACCGCCGCGGCCAGCGACTCGGACGAGGCGTCGGCGTACGCGCCCGCGTCGAGCAGGATCTGCGCCTCGACCTTCACCAGCCGGCCCTCGGCGTCCGCGTGGTGGCGGTAGCGCAGGAGCGTCGGGTGACGGTGGGCGTGGCCGAGAAAGGACTCCTCGCGGGTGGCGGCCAGTTTGACCGGGCAGCCGGTACGCAGGGCCAGCAGGCCCAGCGGGAGCTGGAAGCCGGGGTCCTCCCGGTCGCCGGTCGCGCCGGGGACACCGGTGACGACGACCTTCACCCGGTCCGGTTCCAGACCGAAGCAGGCGGCGGCGAGATCGCGGTCGGTGTGCGGGTCGGTGGAGGCCGTGTAGATCTCCACGCCGCCGTCGGGCCGGGGCACGGCGAGTCCGGCCTCGGCGCCGATCGGGGCCGGGTCCTGACGGCCGATGCGGTACAGGCCCTCGACGATGACCTCGCCGGTGGCCTCCGGGTCGCCGTAGCGCAGCGGGATGTGGCGGATCAGATTGCCGTCGGGGTGCAGCGGTTCGGCCTCGAACGCCTTCTCCGGGTCGGTGACCGGTTCGAGGACCTCGTACTCGACGGCGATGGCCGCGGCGGCGAGCCGGGCCGTGTCGGGGTGGTCGGCGGCGACCGCGGCGATCGGCTCACCGTGATGGCGGACCAGGTCGGAGGCGAAGACCGGACGGTCGACGACCCTGCGTCCGTACGCGCCCTCCCCCGGGACGTCCGCGTGCGTGATGACGGCTCGTACCCCCGGCATCTCGGCGGCGCCCGAGGTGTCGATGGACAGGATGCGGGCGTGCGGGTGCGGGGAGCGGAGGACGGCCGCCCAGAGCAGGCCCTCGGCCCAGAGGTCGGCGGCGTACGGGAAGGTGCCCTCGGTCTTGGCGCGCGCGTCGGCGGGCTGGAGGGAGACGCCGAGGCCGAGTGCGGGCGGCTCGGTGTCGGGACCCTCGACCGATGGGGCGGTGATCCGTGTGCTGGTCGCGTTGGCAGCGGTGGCTGCGTCGTTGCTCACGCCATGCCTCCGTCCTGCGAGTGCGGTTGGACACCACCGGCGCCGGCGGCGGCCTGATGCGGAATGCGGGCCTCGTCGGACTCCGGGGACGAAGAGTCCGACGAGGCGGGTTCGGCGCCGGCCTCGCGGCCTGCGATGACCTCGTTCACGGCGTCGAGGACGCCCCGGTAGCCGGAGCAGCGGCAGAGGTTGCCGCAGAGTGCCTGACGTGTCTCCAGTTCGCTGGGGGCATGGTTGCCCTCCAGGAGATCGTGGATGGTCATGGCCATGCCGGGGATGCAGAAACCGCACTGGACGGCACCGCACTTGGCGAGGGCGCGCTGGACGTCGGACGGCTCACCGTCCACGGCCAGGCCTTCGACCGTACGGACCTCGCTCCCGGCCGTGGTCGCCGCCGGGACCAGGCAGGAGGCGACCAGACGGCCGTCCACCTGGACGTTGCAGGCGCCGCACTCGCCCTGCGAGCAGCCGTCCTTGGCACCGGCGAGGCCCAGGCGCTCACGCAGCACGTAGAGCAACGATTCGCCGATCCAGGCGTCGGTGACGGGGCGGTCGGCGCCGTTCACGTGCAGGACGTAGGAGGTGGCGGGGTGCTCGCTGGGGACATCCAGGGGCTGGTCTTCGACGGGATGGGCTTCGAGGAGCTGGGCCTCGGCGGGATGGGCTTCGAGGAGCTGATCTCCGACGGGTTCGGTTCCGGGCGGCTCGGCCTCGTGGGATCGAGCTGCGGAGATCTGCTCTTCAGGGGATCGGGCTTCGGCGGGACGGGCTTCGGCGGTCTGCGCTTCGAGCGGTGGGGCCTGGGGCAGTGGCGCCTCTCCCGGGGTGCTCCCGAGAGGTGTGTCGGAGTCCGTGTCGGCTGTCGTACCCGTCTCGGGGTCGGGCGCCGCGCCGGTCGACGGCTCGGCCGGGCGCTGCTCGGGCAGTCCGTCGACCGCCGGGGCGGCGGCGGGGACCTGCGTGAGGTCCACTCCGAGAACGGGAGTGTCCCTGGCAGCGGGTACGGGGCCGTCCTCCGCGGCGGTGACCGGTGTCTCCGATGCCGCCTCGGGGACCTGCGGCGACTCCCTGTACGCCACGGAAGACGCCGTGGGCGTCGCGGAACGGGATGCGGGCGCGGTCTCCGGGGATGCTGCGGAAGGCGTCGCGGAATGCTGCGCATCGGGTGCGGAATCAGCTTCCGGCGCGTGCTGCGGCTCGATGTCCGCGCCGGGGGCCGGCTCCACCGGGGCCTCGGGCCCGACCTCGACCTCGGGCTCCGCGGCCGGCTGCTGTGTCGCCCACGGTGCGGGAGCACCGCCCGGCAACGTGGCCGGAGGAGTCCGGTCCGGGTACCACTGGGCGGCCAGGGCCGAGGCCGCGAACTCGCCGGACTCCTCCGGGAGGTCGCCGTCGGCGACCGGAATCGTCCACTGACCGGTGTGGCCGGACTGGCCCGTGTGGTCGGCGGGTCCGGACTGGCCCGTGTGGTCGGCGTGATTGATGTGACCAGCCGCACCGCCGTGGCCGACCGGGCCACCATGATCACCGTGGCCGACCGCACCCCCATGGCCGCCGTGGTCACCATGGCCACCATGGCCACCGTGGCTGACCACACCACCGTGGTCGGTGTGACCGCCGTGGCCGGTGTGACCACCGTGGTCGACATGACCGCCCTGGTCGACAGGGGCCGCATGGTCGGCGTGCCCGCCGAACTCCGTGGATCCGGCGGCCTGCGCGGACTCGGTGAAGTTCCACTGGCCGGTCGCGGCCGACGCTCCCGGGTACTGCTCCTGCTGCGGGTACCCGTACCCGTACTGCGGCTGCTGGTTCGGGTCCGGCCAGTGCACCGCGCCCGGTTCCGGCTGCTCCGCTCCCGTACCCCGCTCCTGCCGGCCCTGCGCCTGTACGACCCAGCTGCCCGTGGCCGCCGGGTCGAGTCCGGCCGCGGGTGTCAGCGGCACGATCATCGGCGGTACGTAGCCCTGGCCGGGCGCGGCCAGCGGGATGTTCGCCAGGTCCTCCGGCGGCAGGTGGACGAACGCGGTCGCCTCGGCGTCGTACTCGCCGCCCTGCGGCGTCGGCTGCCAGCCCCCGTGCTGCGGCTGCTCCCGCTGCCCGTGCTGTTCGTTGTGTTCCTCGTTGCTCACGACAGTGCCCTCCCCAGCGCGCGTCGGGCCAGCGCGGCGACGGTACGCCGCAGATGCAGTACGGCGGGGGGCAGCGGTGGCGCCTCTCCCCCGTCGGCAGGCGGTGCCTGGTCCGGGATGCAGGCCGCGGCGACGTACTCGCCGAAGGCGGCCAGCGCGTCGGGGGCCAGGCCCCGTTCGCCGTCCCAGTCGATCAGTGAGGCGATCCAGCGTTCGGCCTCCAGCGGGCGCAGCGGCATCGGCGCGATGGCGCCGACCGCGCAGCGCACCCCGCGCCGGGCCGGGTCGAGGACGATCGCGACGGATGCGGTGGCGCGGCCGGGACCGGTGCGGCCGGTGGCCTTCAGGAAGACCTGGGGGGCGTGCAGCAGCGGTACGCGGACGAAGCCGATCAGTTCGGCGGGTTCGAGCATGTCGCGGCCGGCCAGCAGGTGCGAGACCGGGATCTCGCGGCGGGCGCCTCCCGGGCCCACGATGACGAGCTCGGCCTCCAGAGCGGCGAGCACCGGCAGGGCGTCACCGGTCGGGGCGGCGGTGGCGATGTTCCCGCCGAGCGTTCCGGCGTTACGGATCTGGGGCGGGCCCGCGGCGCGCGCGGACGCGGCCAGAGCGGGGATGAGGGCGGCGAAGTCGGGCCGCCCCATGCGTGCGTGGGTGAGTCCGGCACCGAGCAGGGCGTGGCCGTCCTGGTAGTGCCAGCCGCGCAGCTCGCTGATCCGGCCCAGGCCGACCAGCCCCGAGGGGCGCAGCAGCCCCTTGTTGACGGCCGACATCAGGTCTGTTCCGCCTGCCACGGGAACGGCGGCGGGCATGGCGTCGAGTGCCGCCACGGCCTCGTCGAGCGAGGCCGGCAGCGTCACCGACTGCGTCGCCTGCGGTGCGTGCGTGGTCAACCCAGCTGCCCCTTCCCGGTGTCCCGGCTGTCCGGCTTGTATCGCCGTACGGTACGTGCTCAAAGCCTGGACGTGGCAACTCTGGCACATCTTCCGATCGGACCGACGCGAGGGTCCACGAAGGGCATATCCGTCCCCGACCTGGGGGATGATCCCGATTCGCCCCGCTTCCGTGCGGAGTGTGAATCGCCGCTTCCCGACGGGCCCCCCACGGGTCGTTCGCATTCGAGCGGCTCCGTTCCGACAGGGCGCGTTCCACCGGAGGCGCGGGCCGGTGGGGCGTATCGGCGGGGCGCGTACGGGTGCGGGTGTTCCGGTGAGACGTACCTGTGGCGGCGCGTCCATGGCACGCGTACCGGATGACGTGCGCCGGCCGTCACGCCCCCTCGGAGCGTTGACGGCCGGTCCCGGAGCGCGCCGGGATCACACGTTCGGGGGCGGTCCCTCAAGGGGGCGTCCGAGGACGCCGGGGCGCTGCTGCCAGGGCAACGGACCGTTCGGTGGCCGGTAATCGACTCCGAGGGCGTCCAAGCGGGCGTAGTGCGTGGTCATCCGGCGTTCGAAGTCGGCGTAGTCCCGTTCCGCGGGGGCGGGCAGGGGCGACCAGGCGACCTCCGCGAACGCGGCGAGGCGCGGGAAGACCTGGTAGTCGACGCGGGCCCGGTTCTGCATGACCTCGGTCCACACATTGGCCTGGGTGCCGAGGATGTGACGGGCCGCCTCCTCGGAGAGGCCCGCGGGCACGGGTTCGAACCGGTAGACGTCCTCCAGGGTGCGGATGAACCCGATGGGCATCGGTTCGTCGGGGCCGCCGTCCTGACGGTGGTCCAGGTACACATGCTGCTCCGGGCACATCACGACGTCGTGGCCGGCCTCGGCGGCCGCGACGCCGCCGCCGTACCCCCGCCAGGACGACACCGCGGCGCCCGTCGGGAGGCCGCCTTCGAGGATCTCGTCCCAGCCGATCAGGCGGCGGCCACGGGCGGTGAGCCAGGTGTCGAAGTGCCGGATGACCCAGGACTGCAGCTCGTCCTCGTTGGCCAGGCCGAGTTCGTCGATCCGGGCCTGGGCGGCCGGGGACTCCTTCCACTGGTCCTTGCGGCACTCGTCGCCGCCGATGTGGATGAACGGCGAGGTGGCGGCGGGGAAGAGGTCCAGGACCTCTTCGAGCACGCCCTCGAAGAAGCGCAGGGTGTTGTCAGTGGGGGCGAGTACGTTCGCGTTGATGCCCCAGGTGTCCCAGACGGAGAGGGTGGTGGTGTCGATGACGTCGGTGTTGCCCAGTTCGGGGTACGCGGCGATGGCGGCCTGCGAGTGGCCCGGAATGTCGATCTCGGGGACGACCCGGATATGCCGTTCGGCCGCGTACGCGACGATCTCGCGGATGTCGTCCTGGGTGTAGTGGCCGCCGTGCGGGGTCTCGTCCCACAGCTCGGAGGCCCGGTGGCCGTGCTTGGTGCGGGCCCGCCAGGAGCCGACCTCGGTGAGCCTCGGGTGGCGCTTGATCTCGATGCGCCAGCCCTGGTCGTCGGTGAGGTGGAAGTGGAAGACGTTCAGCTTGTGGGCCGCGAGGAGGTCGAGGTAACGCAGGACGTCGTCCTTGGGCAGGAAGTGCCGTGCCACGTCGAGCATCATGCCGCGCCACGGGAAGCGGGGCCGGTCCTCGATGTCCGTGACGGGGATGACGCGCGGTGTGCCGGGGTTGACCGGCGCGCGGCGGAAGGCTTCCGGTCCCAGGAGCTGGCGGAGCGTCTGCGCGCCCCAGAAGACTCCGGCGTCGCTCCCTCCCGTGATCTCGACGTACCGGCCGCCGGGCCCGGTGCACAGCCGGTACCCCTCGGGGTCCAGGGCCGGGTCGATGCGCAGCCGGATGGTGTGCGTGGCGTCCTCGCCGCCCGGCGCGAGGGGCAGGCCGAAGGCGGCTCCGAGCGTGGAGCGCAGCCAGCGTTCGGTGTCCTCGGTACCGGGGTCCGCCGTGATGGTGGTGAGCGGGTCCAGCGGGAATCCGTCCTGCCCCGCCGCGTCACCGGAATCAGCCGCTTCAGCGGCGTGCGCGGGTGCCGGGATCAGCGCCGGGATCAGTTCCATGGCCATGGCGTCAGTCCTTTACCGCTCCGCCGAGTCCCGAGACCAGGCGGCGCTGTACGAGTACGAAGAAGACCAGCACGGGAATGGTCATCACCGTCGAGGCTGCCATGATCCCTCCCCAGTCGTTCTCATCGGGTTTGAAGAAGACCAGCAGCGCCATCGGGAGCGTCGACTGGGAAGTGTCGCTGATGATGAACGACTTCGCGAACAGAAAGTCGTTCCAGGTCGAGATGAACGAGAAGACACTGGTCGCCACCAGACCCGGGAAGACCAGCGGGAAGAGGATCTGCCACAGGAAGCGGGCACGGCTGGCGCCGTCGATCCAGGCGGCCTCCTCCAGCGCGTCCGGGACGGCCTTGACGAAGCCGCGCAGCATCCAGATCGCGAACGGCAGCGAGAAGGCGAGGTGCGGCAGGATGAGCGAGCCGAGCGTGTTCAGCTGGCCGAAGTCCCGCATCAGGAAGAACAGCGGGATGGTCAGTGCCTCGACCGGCACCATCTGCGCGACCAGGAACATGATCAGCAGCGTGGTGCGGAAGCGGAATCTGAACCGGGTCACGGCCGTCGCCGCCAGGAAGGCGATCAGCGCGGAGGCGATGACGACCGTCCCGGCGACGATCAGGCTGTTGAGGAAGTACCGCCCGAAGTCGTGCTGTTCGAAGACCCGGCGGAACGAGTCCAGGGACGGTGACAGCGTCCATGGGCGGGGATCGGTGGACTGGATCTCGCCGGCCGGTTTGAGGGCGGAGAGCACCATCCAGTACAGCGGGAAGGCGACCGCGGCGGCGATCAGGAGGGCCGCGGCCTCGGCGGCCGGCCGGCCCGGCCGGCGGATGCTCAGCATGCTCCGTGCGCTCACAGTTCCTCCCCCTGGCGGCGCGTCAGTCGCAGGTGGACGAGCGTGACGGCCAGCAGGATCACCAGCATCACGACGCCGATCGCCGAGCCGAGGCTGTACTGCGAGGACGCGAACGCCTTCTGGTACGCGTACACGTTGAGCACCAGGTTCTGGCCGGCGATACCGCCGCCGTTGGTCATGACATAGATCTGGGTGAAGACCTTGAAGTCCCAGATGATCGACTGGATGGTGACGACGACGAGAATCGGCCGCAGCATCGGGGCCATGACCGAGCGCCAGATCCGCCACTGCGAGGCGCCGTCCAGTGCGGCCGCTTCGAGCACCTCGGCGGGGATGGCCCGGATGCCCGCGTACACGGTCACCATCACGAACGGGAACGAACACCACAACACTTCGAGGAGCACCAGGGCGAAGGCGCTGTAGCGCCCGTACGTCCAGGAGAAGTCGCCGAGCCCCAGCACCCGGTTGACCGGGCCGAAGTCCGGGTCGAAGAGAAACACCCAGACGGTGGAACCGGTGATCGCGGGGGTCGCCCAGGCGCCGAGCGCGGCCAGCATCAGCGCGAGCCGCGGCACGGCCCGGATCCGGGTCAGCAGGACGGCGAGCGCGCAGCCGACCAGCAAAGTGGCCAGCACGCAGGCGGCGGCGAAGACCACGGTCGCCAGGAGCACCTGCCAGAACTGGCCGTCCCCGAAGAGCGTCGCGTAGTTCCCGAACCCCTGGAAGGTGGCCGGTTCACCACCGCTGACCTGGGCCTGGGTGTATTCCAGGAAGGAGATCAGGCCGAGTTGGTAGATCGGGTAGACGAGCAGCCCGCCGAGGAGCACGAGCGCGGGCAGGAGGTAGAGCCAGGGGGTCCAGCCGGAGCGGCGTGCGGACGGGGCGGGGCGGCGGCGCCGGGGCGGGCGGGCGGAGGTCCCGCCCGCCCCGGACGTACTGGGCGCTTTGTACGCCGTACTGTTCGCGGTCATCGTCAGCCCGCGTCGGCGAACGCGGCGTCCATCTTCTTCGCCGCGTCGTCCGAGGCCTTCGCCACGTCCTTGCGGCCGCTGACGATCTCCTGGAACATCGTCGGCAGGACCAGCGAGGAGTCGATCTGACCCCAGCCCGGCGAGGCCGGGACGAACTTCGCGCCCGCGCCGAGCGTCTTGACGAACGGCTCGACGAACGGCTGCTTCTTCGCGACCGTCGCCCGCACGTCCGTGTAGGTCGGCAGGAAGCCCATCGCGTCGAACATCTTCGCCTGGGTCTGCTTGCCGGTCAGGGACTTCATCAGGTCCACGGCGAGGCTGCGGTGCGAACTGCTCTTCAGCACACCGATGTTGTTCCCGCCCGCGAACGCCGGGGCGATGGAGCCCTCCGTGACACCCGGCAGCGGCACCACCGCGTACGCACCCTTCACCGAGCCCGCCTCGACGGCCGCGTGGCTGAAGTCGCCGCCGATCGCCATGGCGGCCTTGCCGGAGGCGAACGCGGTGACGGTGGCGTTGCCTCCCATGGAGGCGCACTTGGCGGCCGGGCAGTTGTCGTCACCGAAGAGCGAGGTGTACGCCTCGATGCCCTTGCGGGCCTTGTCGCTGTTGATGGCCGCCTTGTACGTGCCGCCGTTGTCGTCGGCCAGCTCACCGCCATTGGCCCAGATGAACGGCATCGCGCCGTACGTGTACGCGCCGCCGACCGCCAGTCCGTACAGACCCGGCTTCTTCTTGTGGATCTTCTTCGCGGTGGAGATCAGCTCGGCCTGGGACTTGGGAGCCTCGATCCCCAAGTCCTCGAAGATGTCCGTGCGGTAGTACAGCGCGCGGACGCCGACGAAGAACGGGGCTCCGTAGATCTTGCCGCCGACCGTGACGGACTGCTCGGCGGTCGGGTCGGTGTCCTTGGCCTCGTCCCAGGCGGCGAACTCCGCACCGACGTCGGCGAGTCCGCCGTCCTTGACGTATCCGGCGGTGTCCGTGTTGCCGTACTCGATGAGGTCCGGGGCGCTCTTCGGATCGTTGAACGCCGCCTTGATCCGCTGGGCGCGGGTCTCGACCGGTATGTACTCGACCTCGACCTTCGCGCCCTTGTGCGCCTTCTCGAAATCGGCGACCGCCGCGTCGACGACCCGCTCCTTGGGCTTGTTGCCGACCTCCTGGAACAGCCAGACGCGCAGCGTGCCGGTCTTCTCGTCCCCCTTCGCTCCGGTGTCGGAGGTCTGCGGCGCACAGGCGGTGGCGGTGAGACCCGCCAGCACAAGCGCCGCGGCCGGGGCGGCAATTCGGGCAGACAGCTTCATCCGGAACCCCTACCGGTAGGCGTTGCAGCATGCGCAACGCTCGTTTCGTTCTGCACAACTGGCAGGAGAGTAGGGGCGCGTGCGGACGCCGACAAGTGGTCTCAACCACTCTGTGACCCGGGGGAGCAGCCCGTGCAACGCAAAGGGCCCCCGGGGTGCGCGTCAACGCGCACCCCGGGGGCCCGAAGCAGTGGCGGCCGAACGGCCCAGGACTACTTCTTGTCCTTGCCGCCCTTGCCCTTGTCCTTGTCGCCACCGGCGCCCATGGACTCGTAGATCTCCTTGCACATGGGACAGACCGGATACTTCTTGGGGTCGCGCCCCGGTACCCAGACCTTCCCGCACAGTGCGACCACGGGGGTGCCCTCCAGGGCACTCGCCATGATCTTGTCCTTCTGGACGTAATGGGCGTAGCGCTCGTGGTCGCCGTCGCCGTTCGACACCTGTGGCGTCGGCTCTACGAGGGTCCCCGTACCTGCCCCGCGCTCGGGCTCAAGAGTGCTCATAACCGCCAAGGGTACTTAAAGCCCGGAGCTTCAGTTCAGCGACGGGTCGTCCGGGTAGGTGGCGATCATCGCCAGTTCGCTGCGCTGGCGGCGCAGGACCGCCCGCCAGAGGTGTTCCGGGCGCGGGGAGGAGACGTCTCCGGGCTCGGACTCGACGACGTACCAGGCCCCCTCGGTCAGCTCCGTCTCCAGCTGCCCGGGACCCCAGCCGGCGTATCCGGCGAAGATGCGCAGCGAGCCGAGCGCCGCGGCCAGCAGCTCCGGCGGCGCCTCCAGGTCGACCAGGCCGATCGCCCCGTACACCCGGCGGAAGCCCAGGGGATCCCCGCCGTTCGGGCGGGGACGGGAACCCGGCGAGGAGCCCTCGTCGCCGGGGATGACCGCCACCCCGAGCGCCGAGTCGAGCGAGACCGGGCCGCCCTGGAACACGACGTCCGGCTCGCCCGTCAGACCGGCCCAGGACGTGAGGATGTCACCGACGCCGACCGGGGTCGGGCGGTTCAGGACCACGCCGAGCGAGCCCTCCTCGTCGTGGTCGAGGAGCAGCACCACCGCGCGGTCGAAATTCGGGTCCGCGAGCGCGGGTGTGGCCACGAGCAGTCGCCCTGTGAGCGAGGACACCTCGGTCATGGCAGAAATGATCCCGCATCTTCACCCCTCGCGGGGGCCAAGCGGGCCGCCGGGTCGCCGAACGGGCCCGAGCGCAGCTCAGGGCGCATGGATGCACGGAGAGCGCACAGCCCCGGGGGCATTGCGGACGGTAACCCTCCGCAAGAGTGGGGGAGCAGAGCGTGTTGTGGCGGATTCATGACGTTCGTACACCCCCCGACCTCTTACGGAAGGGGGTACGCGGGCCATTACCCTTTCGTTTGGCCCCCTGCCCGACCACTCCGGAACGCGAGATTCATGACCGGCACAGACGATGTCCTGCTTGTCCACGGCGGAACCCCGCTGGAGGGCGAGATCCGCGTCAGAGGCGCCAAGAACCTGGTGCCGAAGGCAATGGTCGCCGCGCTGCTCGGCAGCGGGCCCAGCCGGCTGCGCAATGTGCCCGACATCCGCGACGTGCGGGTGGTGCGGGGACTGTTGCAGTTGCACGGTGTGACGGTCCGGCCGGGTGACGAACCGGGCGAACTGGTCCTTGACCCGACCCATGTCGAGAGCGCCAACGTCGCCGACATCGATGCCCACGCGGGCTCGTCGCGCATCCCGATCCTGTTCTGCGGCCCGCTGCTGCACCGACTGGGCCACGCGTTCATCCCGGGGCTCGGCGGCTGCGACATCGGCGGTCGGCCGATCGACTTCCACTTCGACGTGCTGCGCCGGTTCGGCGCGACCATCGAGAAGCGCGCGGACGGCCAGTACCTGGAGGCCCCGCAGCGACTGCGGGGCACGAAGATCCGGCTGCCGTACCCGTCGGTGGGATCCACCGAGCAGGTGCTGCTGACGGCCGTGCTCGCCGAGGGCGTCACCGAACTGTCCAACGCGGCCGTGGAGCCCGAGATCGAGGACCTCATCTGCGTCCTGCAGAAGATGGGCGCGATCATCTCGATGGACACCGACCGGACGATCCGGATCACCGGTGTCGACCGGCTGGACGGCTATACGCACCGCGCGATCCCGGACCGCCTGGAGGCGGCCTCCTGGGCGTCCGCGGCGCTGGCCACCGAGGGCAACATCTACGTACGGGGCGCACAGCAGCGCTCGATGATGACGTTCCTGAACACCTTCCGCCGGGTCGGCGGCGCGTTCGAGATCGACGACGAGGGCATCCGTTTCTGGCACCCGGGCAGCGCGCTGAACGCCATCGCCCTGGAGACGGACGTGCACCCCGGCTTCCAGACCGACTGGCAGCAGCCGCTGGTCGTGGCCCTGACCCAGGCCTCGGGCCTGTCCATCGTCCATGAGACGGTGTACGAGTCCCGGCTCGGCTTCACCTCGGCGCTCAACCAGATGGGCGCGCACATCCAGCTCTACCGCGAGTGCCTGGGCGGCTCCGACTGCCGCTTCGGCCAGCGCAACTTCCTGCACTCCGCGGTCGTGTCCGGGCCGACGAGACTGCAGGGCGCGGATCTGGTCATCCCGGACCTGCGCGGCGGTTTCTCGTACCTGATCGCCGCGCTGGCGGCGCAGGGGACCTCGCGGGTGCACGGCATCGATCTGATCAACCGCGGCTATGAGAACTTCATGGAGAAGCTGGAGAAGCTGGGCGCGAAGGTGGAGCTGCCCGGCGGGGCGCTGGTCTGAGACCCGGCGGCCGACGGCTGCTGACGGGGGTTCGGGGCGCTGCCCCGGGCCCCCGTTTCCCGTTCCCGGAGGGTCCGGGTTCGTCCCTCCGGGTCCACGTTGGCGGCAGAGGCCCGGAAAGGGCCCTCTCGGGCCGGTACACGGAAGGGCGGTCACCCTGGTCGGGTGACCGCCCTTCGTCGCGCCTGTGGGGGCTTACTTGCCCTTGGCGGCTTCCTTGAGCTTGGAGCCCGCGGAGACCTTCACGCTGTAGCCGGCCGGGATGTTGATCGGGTCGCCGGTCTGCGGGTTACGAGCGGTGCGAGCGGCACGGTGGGTGCGCTCGAAGGTCAGGAAGCCGGGGATGGTGACCTTCTCGTCGCCCTTGGCGACGATCTCACCGACGGTCTCGGCGAGCGCGGCCAGCACGGCGTCGGCGTCCTTGCGAGTCACCTCGGCGCGGTCGGCCAGGGCGGCCACCAGCTCACTGCGGTTCATGTTGTTACTCCCGTGTTCTTCTTGCCTGTGAGGCGTGAGATCGAAGCCGATGCTGCCAGGGCCCTCGGACAGTCCCCGGACCCGGGTCTGTCGTCAGACCCTCGCGCCCGATTACGCATCCTGCCCCCACCTGCGGCGGGAAAGCCAATCCGGCACCCTCCGGAGTCACACGAAAAGCACCACTGCCTCGTCGTGGTGACGTTCCGTCGACTCCCCGAAAGCGGTCCGCAGCGGATGCGGGGCTCTGCGGGACGCGCCGCCCGCCCACCCTAAAGGGGCGTTTGGGGCGCCGCGACCCGCGACGCGCCGTACGCGGGGCCGACGTGGGGTGCCGCGGCCGTGGCCGGACGCCGGCAGGGGCCGCGGCGGGTTCCGCGAAGGGGGTCGGCGTCAGCCGAGCTCCCCCGCGCCCGTCACGGTACCGCCCGCCGCCTTCGCGGCGTCCCGGACGGCACCGGCGACCGCTCCGGCGACCTTGTCGTTGAAGACCGACGGGATGATGTAGTTCGCGTTGACCTCGTCCTCCGCGACGACGTCGGCGAGGGCACCCGCGGCGGCGAGCATCATCTCGGTGTTGACGGTACGGGACTGGGCGTCCAGCAGACCGCGGAAGACACCCGGGAAGACCAGCACGTTGTTGATCTGGTTCGGGAAGTCGGAGCGGCCGGTGGCGACAACTGCCGCCGTCTGGCGAGCGATTGCCGGATCCACCTCGGGGTCGGGGTTCGCGAGCGCGAACACGATCGCGCCGTCGGCCATGGCGGCGACATCGGTGCCGTCCAGGACGTTCGGGGCGGAGACACCGATGAAGACGTCGGCGCCCACGACGGCCTGCTTGAGGGTGCCCGTGACGGACTCGGGGTTGGTGTTGTCGGCGATCCAGCGCAGCGGCGAATCGGCGTGGGCGGAGACCAGGTCCTCGCGGCCGGCGTGCACCACACCGTGAATGTCGGCGACGACGGCGTGCTTGACGCCGGCGGCGATGAGGAGCTTCAGGATGGCCGTACCGGCCGCTCCGGCGCCGGACATGACGACACGTACGTCCCCGATTCCCTTGCCCACCACGCGCAGTGCGTTGGTCAGCGCGGCCAGGACCACGATCGCGGTGCCGTGCTGGTCGTCGTGGAAGACGGGGATGTCCAGGGCCTCGCGCAGCCGCGCCTCGATCTCGAAGCAGCGGGGTGCGGAGATGTCCTCCAGGTTGATGCCCGCGAAGCCGGGGGCCATCGCCTTCACGATCTCGACGATGGCGTCGGTGTCCTGGGTGTCCAGGCAGATCGGCCAGGCGTCGATGCCGGCGAAGCGCTTGAAGAGGGCCGCCTTGCCCTCCATCACCGGGAGGGCGGCCATCGGGCCGATGTTGCCGAGGCCGAGCACCGCGGAACCGTCCGTCACAACTGCGACGGAGTTGCGCTTGATGGTGAGGCGGCGGGCATCCTCGGGATTCTCGGCGATCGCCATGCAGACCCGGGCCACACCCGGGGTGTAGATCATCGAGAGGTCGTCACGGTTGCGGATGGGGTGCTTGGACGCCATCTCGATCTTGCCGCCGAGGTGCATCAGGAACGTACGGTCGGAAACCTTCCCCAGCACGACGCCCTCGATGCCGCGCAGGTTCTCGACGATCTCGTCCGCGTGCGCGGTCGAGGTGGCGGCGATGGTGACGTCGATCCGCAGCTTCTCGTGGCCGGAGGCGGTCACGTCGAGGCCGGTGACCGAACCGCCGGAGGACTCCACGGCCGTGGTGAGCTGGGAGACCGCTGTGCCGCTCGCGGGCACCTCCAGCCTGACCGTCATCGAGTACGAGACGCTGGGCGCCGTTGCCATGGCCGAGTCCTTCGCTTTCCTTAGCTTCTTTGCCGCGCGGCCGGGGCGCTTGCCTCGGACACGCTCCCCGATCGTCGCACCTACTGGCCGGTAGCCGGTAATGACTGCCACTGTTCGGAAAGTAGTTTCCACCATACGAGATATGACCGCTTCAGCGGAACCCCCCATCACTTCCGGCCCGACCGCCTCCATGGCCCCGGCCAGGTCCGTAAACAAGAACAGACCCGCGCCACCGGAAGGTGACGCGGGTCTGTCTTCTTGGTCGAGCGGCACCGACCCGCCATGCTCGCCTCGCGGCAAGTGGTCGCTCGAAGCGACGAAGGTTGGGCCCGGGGGCTTGGATCGAGCCGGTGCCGACACCAGGCTAACAAAGACCCCGCAGAAGTGATTCCTGGAGTACGGGTCGATTCGGAAATCCGCTCGCCCGGCGGTGCCCGCGCCCGCTCGCCCAGTCTCTCAGCAGGTGCGGGACGACGCCGTCGCCCAGTCCCTCAGCGGGTCCGGGGCCGCCCTCGTCAGTCCCTCAGCAGGTCCGGGACACCGGCCTCGTCCGGCAGGTCCCGCTTCCCTGAGACCACCGTGAGCTGCTGCGTCGCACGCGTCAGCGCCACGTACAGCACCCGCAGGCCGGCCGGGGACTCGTCCGCGATCTCCGCGGGTGAGACGACCACCGTGGCGTCGTACTCCAGGCCCTTCGCCTCCAGGCTGCCCAGCGCCACCACCCGCTCGCCGAGCTCGGCGAGCCAGTCGCGGGCCTGGGCCCGGCGGTTCATCGCGACGACCACACCCACTGTGCCGTCCACCTCGGCCAGCAGCCGCCGTGCCTCCTCGCGCACCGAGGCGGCCAGATCGCCGTCCCGTACGGTCTCGAAGCGCGGCTTCACGCCCGTGGAGCGGACCGCGGCCGGTGACTCCATGCCGGGCATCGCCAGCTCCAGGACCTTCGAGGCCAGCTCGGCGATCTCCGCCGGGTTGCGGTAGTTGACCGTGAGGGTGAAACGCCGGCGCGGGCGGTTGCCGAGCGCCTCGTCGCGCGCGCGGGCGGCCTCGTCCGGATCGGACCAGGAGGACTGCGCCGGGTCTCCGACGATCGTCCAGGTGGCGTGCCGGCCGCGGCGGCCGACCATGCGCCACTGCATGGGCGTGAGGTCCTGCGCCTCGTCGACGATGACGTGCGCGTACTCCGTACGCTCCGCGGCCAGCCGCTCGGCCCGCTCACGCTGGGTCTCCTCGCGCTGCGGCATCAGCTCCTCCAGACCGGAGAGCTGGTCCAGCGGGTCGAGGTCGCGCTTCTTCTTCGGCCGGTGCGGGGTGCCCAGCAGCGTCTGCAGCTCGTCGAGGATGGCGACGTCGTGCACGGAGAGCGGTCCGTTCCCCTCGCTGTCGAGCCGCTTCAGCGAGCGGGCGAAGCGGCGCACCTCACCCTGGTTGAGGACCCGGCGCGCCCAGCGGCCGAGCCGCTTCTCGTCCGCCATCGCGGCGAGCACCCCGCGCGGGGTGAGTTCGGGCCACCAGGCGTTCAGGAAGTCGAGGAAGGGGGTCTCGGTGGAGACGTCCTCGTCGAAGGAGGAGCGCAGCTCCGCGGCCAGTTCCGGGTCGGTGTAGCGGCCCCGGCCGGAGGACTTGTTCCAGAGGGCGTCCAGGAGCATTCTGCGGGCGCGCGGACGCAACAGGTTGACCGGAGCGGTGCCGCCGAGCACGGACTGCCGGATGCGGTGCAGTTCGTCCGCGTTCAGCTCGACACGGGCGCCGAACGCGACGACCCGCAGCCGGGTCGGGGTGCCCGGGGTCAGGTCGGTTCCGTCGATTCTGTCGGTTTCGTCGGTTTCGTCGGTTTCGTCGGTTTCGTCGGCTTCGTCGGCTTCGTCCCCGAAGGACAGCTGGCCGTCCTGCTCCGGGGCCCTACGAGGGGTGCCGGGCTGTTCCAGTGCCCCGCGTGCCGCCTTGCGCAGCAACTGGAGCATCCGGGAGGAGCCCTTGATCCGGGCGACGGCGGGTTCGTCGTACGTGGTGGCGCCCTCGACGCCGGCCGCCTCGTCGGAGAGCGAGCCGACCGCGCGGATCGCGACCTGCCCCTCCTCGCCCAGCGAGGGCAGCACACCCTCGGTGTACGCGACCAGGAGCGGGGTCGGTGAGACGACGAGGATGCCGCCCGCGTACCGCCGCCGGTCCTGGTAGAGGAGGTAGGCGGCACGGTGCAGGGCGACGGCGGTCTTGCCGGTGCCCGGACCGCCCGAGACCTCGGTGACGGAGGCGGCGGGTGCCCGGATCACCAGGTCCTGCTCCGCCTGGATGGAGGAGACGATGTCCCGCATCGTGTGGCTGCGGGCCTGGCCGAGCGCCGCCATCAGGGCGCCGTCGCCGATGACGGGAAGCTTGTCGCCGCCCAGGTACGCGGTCAGCTCGGGGCGCATCAGGTCGTCCTCGACCCCGAGAACCCTGCGGCCCTTGGAACGGATGACCCTGCGGCGCACCACCCGGCCCGGTTCCTTCGGCGTCGACCGGTAGAACGGCGCGGCGGCCGGTGCGCGCCAGTCGATGACCAGCGGCGCGTAGTCGGAGTCGAGGACGCCGATGCGGCCGATGTGCAGCGTCTCGGCGATGTCGGCGGAATTGTCCTCGCGTACGGCGTCGTCGGCCGGCTCGACGGAGGTGTACGCGCCGTCCGGGCCGCGTTCGCCGTCCTTGCCGAGCAGCAGGTCGATCCTTCCGAAGAGGAAGTCCTCGAACTCGCTGTTCAGCCGGTTGAGGTGGATTCCGGCCCGGAACACCTGGGCGTCGCGCTCCGCGAGCGCGCCCGGGGTACCGACCTGGCCGCGCTTGACGGCGTCGTCCATGAGAAATTCCGCCTCGTGGATCTTCTCTTCGAGACGGTCGTAGACACGGTCGAGATGTTCCTGCTCGACACCGATTTCCCGGTCCCGCAACGAATCGACAGCGGCATCCTGCGCGGCCACCGAGGCCCCCTTCTGACGTGCATTGGGCAGCCGTCAACCTTATGCGAAGGGGGGCCCGCCGCGCACCTGCCGCGCGTATCGAAATGACTCGCGGGGGTTTCGATCAGGCATCGGCCCCCACGTCCGGCACCACAGGAGTGCCGGCCTCCGTGCCCGCGTCCCCGGCCGTGCCCGCGTCCCCGGCCGTACCCGCGTCCCTCGACCCGCCCGTGCCCCCGGACGCACCCGCGTCCATGAGCGCCACCGCGGCCGCTCTGCGCCGGTGGCGGGCCACCCGCTCCCGGTTTCCGCACACCTCGCTGGAGCACCAACGTCGTCGGCGGCCCCGTGAGGTGTCCAGGTAGAGCCGACGGCAGTTGTCGCCCTCGCAGCGGCGCAGTCCGGCTCGGGCCGCCGGGTCGGTCAACAGCTCCACGGCGTCGCGGGCCACGGCGGCCAGCAGCGCCCCGCATTCGGGATCGGTGCTCAGAGCCCGTACCAGCGTGCCGCTCCCGCCACGTACGGCCCGCAGTCCCGGAGGGGCGGCTGCGGCGAGCGCGTTGACCCGTGCCAGGGCGCTCTCGGCTCTGCGGCCGGCGAGCTCGGCGGTCAGCAGGTGCTCCACGCCGGCCCTCAACTGCCGGAAGCGCACCACCCAGGTGTCGTCCACCGCGCCGAGGTGGGTGCCGCTCGGCACGAGGCCGGCGGCCACCAGCCAGTCGGCGAGCCGTTCGGCGCCGTCGAGCAGTTCGCAGGCGCCGGAGGTGCCGATCCCTGTCGCCACCAGGTCCAGGCAGGGGCGCCCGGAGTCGAACCGCCAGTCGTACGAGCTCTTGCCCGCCGCCATGCGTAGGTCACCGCCTCGGGGTCTCCGATCGGGGTCTCCCCCAGGGTGCCCCTCGGGCGTCCACCCCGGAACCCCTGCCGCCACACGGGTCCGCGCCGACGGGGGCCCGTACGGTGTCCCGATGGACAACGACCCCCGTACCGCCGCTCCGGAGGCCGGGCCGCTCCTGCTCCGGCCTTGGCTGCCCGAGGACATGACGGCCCTGATCGAGGCGTACCGCGATCCCACGATGCGCGCCATGCTGCGTGTGCTGGTCACGGACGAGGCGGAGGCACGGCGCTGGCTGCGGGTGCAGCAGGAGGGCCGGGAATCCGGCAGCCGCTTCAGTTTCGCGGTGATCGATCGCGATCTCGACGACGAGCTGGTCGGCAATGTGGCGCTCAAGTACCCCGCACCGGGCTCCGCCGGCGCGGAGGTCGGCTACTGGACGGCGGCACGGGCGCGCGGCCGCGGGGTCGCCCCGCGAGCGCTCGGGGCGCTCACCGACTGGGCGTTCGAGGCGTTCGGCGGGGACGGGCTCGTGCGGCTGGAACTGTTCCACCAGATGGACAACGACGCGTCCTGCCGGGTCGCGGAGAAGAGCGGTTACGGCTTCGCGGAGGTCGTCCCCGCGCGTCCGCCGTGGCCGCGGGACGGACACCGGCATGTGCGGCTGCGCACCGGGCACGTCCGGTAGCCGTTCCGTCCCGTCGCCGGGCGGGATCCCTCCACTCCTCGCCCGCCCGTTGGGGGCGTGCCGGTCCGGGATCACCGGCGTCGGCCGGTCCGCCCGGGGCCGTCACCCCGTCAGCGACGGACCGTCGTGCAGAATCCGCTGGAACAGCCTGTGGTCACGCCACTCGCCGTTGATGTGCAGATAGCGCGGGGCCATGCCGTACTGCTCGAAGCCGCACTTGGCGAGCACCCGCTGTGAGGCCTCGTTGTCCAGCACCGTCCCGGCCTCGACCCGGTGCAGCCGCAGATCGTCCCTGGCCACCTCGCAGACCCGCTCCACGGCGGCCGTGGCCAGGCCGCGGCCCGCGTGCTCGACATCGACCCAGTAACCGAGAACTCCGCTGTGGAACGGCCCGAGCACGATGCCGGTGAGGTTGAACCCGCCCACCGCGCGGCCCTGTTCGTCGGCGAGCACCCACGGCATCGCCCGCCCCGCGTCACGGTCCGCGAGCATTCCGGCCAGCCGTTCCCGCTGTCCCTGCTCGGTGTAGAAGGCGTCGGGCCGCACGGGCTCCCAGCGGCTCATGTACGCGCGGCTGCGGGTCAGGGACACGGCGAGGGAGGCGGCGTCGGCCGGGGTGGCGGGACGGAGCCGTATGTCCGCGTCGAGCCGGTGTATGTCGTCGATCATCCCGTCACGCTATCCCGGCCTCATCACGCCGTCACGCCTGTTCCTGCGCGGCCAGGTCCGCCAGACGGTCGAAGGTGCGGATCAGCTCCGTCCGTCTCTTCTCCTTGTAATCCGGTCGGGGTTCGAGACCGTCGATGGTCCGTTCCCACACGTCCATGAAGGTCTTCTTCCAGCCCTCGACCACCGCCGCCCCCGGCACCGTGGCACCGACGTAGTGCTGCTCGGCGATCAGACACAGCAGCTCGACGTCGCACGGCACGGCGACGCCCCAGTACTCGTCGGGCTCCAGGCCGACCGGGTCACCGGCCATGGCCTCCTCGATCTCCGAGACGAGCCGCCCGATGATGTCCGACAGATGATCCGCCGCCGTGTCGTCGTCGAAATTCCCGCTGCCCCAGGTACCCACAGGGCCCCCTCCGGTCGTCGTTCCGTGCCTGCGACCGTTCTAGCAAGCCGCACTGACAACGGCCGGGGTCCGCCCGGCAGACCCCACCGGCGGCAACGGGCGCCGCGCGAGCGGCGTGCGAGCGGCGTGCGAGCGGCGTGCGCTCCTGGACGCCCGCGTATGGAGCTGCGCGCCTGAGCGATGGAGCGGGACCGTCCTCGCCACTTCACTGGGAGACATGACAACCACTCGGCCCATGCGTCCCTCCCACGCCCCGCAGCACCTCGTACTCGGCGGTGCCGCCGTCGCCACCGGACTGGTCGCGGGCACGTTCTACGTGTTCTCCTGCGCGGTCATGCCGGCCCTCGGGCGCAGCGACGACCGGACCTTCATCGAGGTCATGCAGAACATCAACGACGTCATCGAGAACCCGGTCTTCTTCGCCGGATTCTTCGGGGCGCTGATCCTGACGGCGGTCGCCGCCTGGCAGCAGCGCCGGTCCCCCGGCCCGCGCCTGTGGGTCTTCGCCGCCCTCGCCGTGTACGCCGGCGCCTTCCTGCTCACCTCGGGCGTCAATGTCCCGCTGAACAACGCCCTCGCGCACGCCGGGAATCCGGCGCGGATCGCCGACCCCGCTGCCGTGCGCGAGAGATTCGAGGGTGCCTGGGTGGCCTGGAACGCCGTCCGGGCCGTTCTGTGCACCGCTGCTCTCGCCCTGCTCCTTCGTGCCCTGTTCCTGACGGCTCGCAGGCATCCGCGAGGTTCTCAGGAATCCGCGTACTCGCTGTCCCCCACCGGGTCCAGCGCCAGCCGGTAGCCGCGTTTGACGACCGTCTGGATGAGCCGGGGCTCGCCCAGCGCCAGACGCAGCCTCGCCATGGCCGTCTCCACCGAGTGTTCGTCGGTGCCGCTGCCGGGCAGTGCGCGCAGCAGATCGGCGCGGGCCACCACCCAGCCCGGCCGGCGGGCCAGGGCATGGAGCAGGGCCATTCCGGCGGGCGGCACCGGGCGCGGTTCGCCGTCGACGATCACGGCGTGACCGCGGATCTCGACCTGATGTCCCGCAACCGGCAACGCGCTTACTCGGGCGGGGAGTTCATGGCACAGCAGCTGAACCAGCGGCGCCAGCCGGAAGCGCTCCGGCTGGACGGTGCCGATCCCGCGGGCCCGCAGCGGAACGGCGGTGACCGGTCCGACGCAGGCCACGAGAACGTCGTCCCGCAGCGCACCCAGAAGTTCCGGGAGCAGCCCGCGCTTCTCCGCCCGGCCGAGCAGCGAGGCGGCGGCGGGAGCGCTGGTGAAGGTGAGGGCGTCCAGGCCCCGGGCCAGGGTGATGTCGAGCATCCGGTCGAGCGGGGCGATGTCCTCGGGGTCCACCCAGCGGTAGACGGGTACGGGGACGACCTCGGCCCCGGCCGCGCGCAGGGGCTCGATGAAGCCGGGGAGGGGTTCGCCGTGCAGTTGGAGGGCGATGCGGCGGCCTGCCACCCCCTCGTCGAGGAGCCGGTCCAGCACCTCCGTCATGGACTCCGAGGCGGGGGACCACGCCTCGGTCAGCCCGGCGGCCCGGACGGCGCCCTTGACCTTGGGGCCGCGGGCCAGCAGTTCGGCGCCGCGCAGGGTCTCCAGCAGCCGGCTGCCGAGACCCCAGCCGTCGGCGGCCTCGATCCAGCCCCGGAAGCCGACCGCGGTGGTGGCGACGACCACATCGGGGGCGGAGCCGACGATGTGGTGGGTGGCGGCGAGGAGTTCGCCGTCGTCGGCGAGCGGCACGATCCGCAGGGCGGGCGCGTACACGACGGCCGCCCCCCGTCGCTCCAGCAGTGCGCCGAACTCCTCCGCGCGGCGTGCGGCGGTGACCCCGACGGTGAAGCCCGTGAGTGGCCCGTGCTGTTCGTCCTGGTGCATGTGGTCTACCCGGCTCTCGTCCCGCTGCTGCCCGATGATGCCGAGGGCCGAGCCTGCCAACGGTGCGTGACAGACCTGGTTCACCCGTATGTCCCGCCCGTTACGTCGCATGACATCGAACGGTCATGATCGCACCTCGCCCGCACCGCGACGCGGCCGAGCCGGGCTCGGCGGGTGCGGGCACCGGACAGGTGCGGCCCGGCGAAGGTATACCGTCCCTCCACCGCCCTCGGCGCCCGGGCCCCTCGATCAGGCGGTCGTCAGCATGAGCGACGCATCGATCTCGGGCAGCCAACTTCCCTCGGGACGCACCATCCAGCCCTCCTCGCAACCCAGTCGGGCCGCGGCTTCGCGCAGGGCGTCGAGGCCGGGGTGACGCAGCCCCTTGCGCCAGACCAGCAGGAGCGGGGAGATCGGTACGGGCCGGACCAGCGGACGCATCACGGTGCCCGGCAACGGCGGAAAGTCGACCATGCACAGCACCGGGTGCCCCGACTTGGCCGTGACCCGTTGGAACTCGGCCACACCGATCGCGAGCGGTACGGGTGGTGCCAGTTCGATGCCCCACTCGGCGAAGAGCAGCCGGGCGAGGTCCGTCCACTCCGTGGTGCGCGGGTTCCCGGCGCCCGCGTAGACGGTCTCACCGGCCAGGTCGTCCAGCGCGACGGCCTCGCGCGCGGCGAAAGGGTGATCGACGGGGAGCAGCACGGCCATCGGCTCGTACCGCACCGGCTGGACGCCGAGCCGGGACCGGACCGCGGGGTCGAGTCCGGCGGCCCGGCCGAAAGAGACATCGAGCCGACCGGCGAGGATCTCCCCGGCGGCCCAGGTGAGCCCGCTCTCGAAGCGCGCCATCAGCTCACACCCCGGAGCCAGTTCCCGCGCCCGGGCGAGGACCCGGGCGGCCGTCATGCCATCGGTGTTGAGGTCGACGAAGAGCGGCCGGGCAGCGGGGTCGGTGAAGGCCGCGGCAAGATCGGCGTGCGCCTCCAGCACTCGCCGGGCGTACGGGAGGAGCCGTTCGCCGTCGACGGTGAGGGAGACCTGCCGGGTGGTCCGTACGAACAGCTCCGCACCCAGTTCGCGTTCCAGTCGGCGGATGTCCCGGCTCAGCGCCTGCTGGGCGAGGTAGAGCCGGGCCGCGGCACGGGTGAAGTGCAGTTCCTCGGCCACGGCGACGAAGGCGCGGAGCAGCCGGGGGTCGGTATGGGGATGCGTCGGGGCGCCCCTATCGGCGGCGGAGGAAGCCATGGCGAGAATTTACAACACAAGTGCGTCAATCGGTACGGAGAAGGTGTTGGACCGCACGGGCCGTGCGCACCGAGGGTTGAGCCATGCCGTACGAGAGAACCCCGCCCGCCGCCCCGCTGCTCGCCGTCTCCGGAGATCTGCTGGTCATCGCCCCCCGTGCGACCGCCCCCGCCCGGCCCGCGTCCGCCAATCCCTACCGCAGGCTGCTCGCCACCCCGGGCGCGCGTGCGTTCACCGCGGGTAACCTTCTCGCCCGGGTGCCCATGGGCATGTTCAGCGTCAGCGCGGTGATCATGATCGCCGGTTCGCGCGGCTCCTACGCCCTGGCCGGTGCCGTCACCGCGACCGGTCTCGCCGCGACAGCGGTGGTCGCACCCTGGACGGCCCGGCTCGTCGACCGGTACGGGCAGGCCAGGGTCGCCGTGCCCGCCACCGCGATCGCCGCTCTCGGATCGATCGCCCTGCTGCTCTGTGTGCACTACGGCGCCCCGGTCTGGACGCTCTTCGTCTCCTACGCCGCGACCGCCACCACCCCCAACACCGGCGGGATGTCCCGTGCCCGCTGGGCCCATCTGCACCGCGGCGACCCGGCCGCCCTGCACACCGCGAACTCCTTCGAACAGGCCGTCGACGAACTCTGCTTCATGCTCGGCCCGGCCCTCGCCGCCCTGCTGTGCGCGGCACTCTTCCCGGAGGCCGGAACACTCGTGGGGGCGGTCCTGCTGATGACCGGCGTGCTGATCTTCGCCGCCCAGCGCGCCACCGAACCGCCGGTGGCGCCCCGTACCCACGCGGGTTCCCCGCTCGGTGCCTCCGGCATGCCGGCCCTGCTCGCCGCCTTCCTGGCCACCGGAGCGGTCTTCGGCGCGATGGAGGTCGTCACGATCGCCCACGCCGGGGGTGCGATCCTGGCCCTCCAGGCAGCCGGATCATGTGTGGCGGGGCTGTGGTACGGATCACTTCGCCCGGCCGCGGACATCCGGCGCCGGCTGCTGGGCTGCCTGGCGGGCATGACGGCGCTGATGTCCCTGCCGCTGCTCGCCGCCTCCTCGACCGATTCGCTGCTCGCCCTCGCCGGCGCACTGCTGCTGGGCGGTGCCGCTACCGCCCCCACCATGGTCACCGGGATGACGCTGGTACAACGCCTCACTCCCGAGGGCCAGTTGAACGAGGGCATGACCCTTGCCGTGACCGCACTGCTGGGCGGGATCGCCGTGGGATCGGCGACCGGCGGCTGGATGGTGGAGCACACGGGGCAGGTGACCGGTTATGCCGTACCGATGTGCGCGGCGGGACTGGCGCTGATCGTCGCGGGGGCCGGGGTCCGTGCCCCCCGGAACTGACGCCGGGCGGCCGAACTCCGGGCACAAGAACGAGGACCCCGTTGCCGGTGGGCAACGGGGTCCTCGTTCACATGGGAATTGTGGAGATGGCGGGAATCGAACCCGCGTCCAACGGTGCAGAATCAGGGCTTCTCCGTGTGCAGTTCGCTGCGATTTTCTCGGCCCCGGAGATCACGCGAACAAGTCTCCGACGGGCTCAGTCACTGTTTGATTTCCTTCCAGGCCCCGTGACCGGGTCTAAAAGTTTAGATCCCTTGATGATGCCAGGATCCGGGTCGGGATCACCCCCGGGCTGACACTTCGCAAGTCGCTACTTAGGCAGCGAGGGCGAAGGAATCGCGCTTGGTGTTGGCGATTATTGGTTGCGACATATGGTTTACGAGATCATTGCCGCTTCCTCGACACGCTTCCCCTGCTTCGACATCCGCTGTCGAAACCGATCATCCCCATGTTGTGTTTTCAATGTATGCACCCGCTGTGGAGTGCAGTGCCATCGTACGTGACCAACGCACGACGATGCCAGCCTATTCCTGCGAGCCGCTGCCGGCTCCGCACGCACGCTCCCGGCTACGCGCTGCGCTGGCGCCGGCGCGCTGCCGAGATCGCACGGTTGGTCTCCCGCAGGTCCTGCTTCTCGCGCAGGGTCTGCCGCTTGTCGTACTCCTTCTTGCCCTTGGCGAGCGCGATCTCGACCTTCACCCGGCCGTCCTTGAAGTACAGCGCGAGCGGCACGATCGTGTGCCCCGTCTCGCCGGACTTCGACTCCAGCTTGTCGATCTCCGCCCGGTGCATCAGCAGCTTGCGCTTCCGCTTGGCCGAGTGGTTGGTCCAGGTCCCCTGCACGTACTCCGGGACGTGGATGTTGTGCAGCCATGCCTCGCCGCCGTCGATCTGGACGAAGCCGTCCACGAGCGAGGCCCGCCCCAGCCGCAGCGATTTGACCTCGGTGCCCATGAGTACGAGACCGCACTCGTAGGTGTCGAGGATGTGGTAGTCGTGCCGCGCCTTCTTGTTCTGCGCGATGAGCTTGCGCCCCGTGTCCTTTTCCTTAGCCATAGTGCGGCCATTTTCGCACTACGACCCACCCCCGAGGCCACTCAATACTGTCTCGGCCCGCCGCTCGGCCCCGGAGCCGACCGCGAGGTCCGGTGTGATGCCGCGGCCGTCGACGCCGCGGCCCGCCGGGGTGCGGTAGTGGCCGACGGTCAGCTCGGCCACCGAACCGCCCGGGAGCTTGCTGGGCATCTGCACCGAACCCTTGCCGAAGGTGCGCGACCCGACGGTGACGGCGCGGCCCCGGTCCTGGAGCGCGCCGGTGAGGAGCTCGGCCGCGCTCATCGTGCCGCCGTCGACGAGGACGACGAGGGGGCGGACGGTGTCGCCGCCCGGCTGCGCATAGAGCGCGCGCTGCTCGCCGTGCACGTCGTACGTGGCGACCAGGCCGCCGTCCAGGAACGCGGAGGCGGCGGTGACGGCCTCGGTGACCAGACCGCCGGAGTTGCCTCGGAGATCGAGGAGCACCCCGGCGCGCGCCGGTGCGTCTTGGACCGCGTCGCGGACCTTCGCGCCCGAGCCCCTGGTGAACGAGTCGACCTCGATCAGTACAGCTGCGGAGGAATCGGAACGGCGCGGTCCGATCCGCCGCACGGTGACGGCCTCGGTGGTGAGTTCGGCCCGCCGCAAGGTCTCGGTCCGCAGCGCGCCACCCCGCTGGATCCCCAGGGCGACGGTGGAGCCGATGGCCGCCTCCGTACGGTCTCCGCGCAGCAGGGCGACGACCTCGGAGACGGGGCGCTTGTCGACCCGACGGCCGTCGACGGTACGGAGCAGGTCACCCGGCTCGATACCGGCCCGCTCGGCGGGGCCGCCGGGCTGGACCCGGGCCACCTCGACCAGTCCGTCGGCGGAGCGCTTGGCGGAGATCCCGACGCCGGTGTACGAACCGTCGAGGGCCTGCTCGAACTCCTCGTACTGCCGCTCGTCGTAGACCGCGCCCCAGCGGTCGCCGCTGCGGCTGACGGCTTCCTCGGCCGCCTTCTTGCCGGACTTGCCGTCGGCCACGGCCCGCGCGGCGGCGGCGGCCACCTCGTCGCCGTCGAGGGTGGCGGCGACGGAACGGGTCACCGGCTCCGAGGACTTCGCACCACCGCGCGGCAGCGATCCGGTGGCCGCGGCGGTGGCCAGCACGCTCGCGAAGACCAAGGTCAGGGCCGCCCCGCGGCGCACACCGCGGGGCCCGAAACACTGCGTGGGACCCGACATGGCGTCGAGTCTAGGACAACGCCCTGCCGCGCACGGCCGGTTGACCGTGCGCCGCAGGGGCGCTTGTCACACCTTCAGGTACTTGCGGAGCGCGAAGAGAGCGGCAACGGCGGGCATCAGCAGACCGATCGCCAGGACCAGGGGCAGCTTGGTGAACACCGCGTCCCAGCCGATGAAGTCGATCAGATTGAGCTTGCTCTGCAGCGCCAGGCCACCGTCGATCAGGAAGTACCGGCCGGCCAGCAGCATCACGCAGGCGAGCACGCCGCCGAGGAGTCCGGCGAACGCGGCCTCCATGATGAACGGCATCTGGATGTAGAAGCCGGAGGCGCCGACGAGCCGCATGATGCCGGTTTCACGCCGTCGGCTGAACGCGGACACCCGCACGGTGTTGACGATCAGCATCAACGCGATGACCAGCATCAGCGCCATCACGAAGAGGGCGGCCACGTTCATGCCGTTCATCAGCTGGAAGAGGTTGTCCAGGATGGATCTCTGGTCCTGGACGGACTGCACCCCGTCGCGGCCGGCGAAGGCGGTGGCGACGACCTTGTACTTCTTCGGGTCGTGGAGCTTGACCCGGAACGACTCCTGCATCTGGTCCGGCGTGATGTTGCTCGCCATGGGCGAGTCGCCGAACTGCTGCTGGTAGTGCTTGTACGCCTGGTCGGCCGACTCGTACGTGACCGTCTGGACCGCGTCCATCTTGTGGAGATCGGCCTCGATCTCCTTCTTCTGCTCCGTGGTGACAGCACCCTTGGCGCACTTGGGCGTGGAGGTCACATCGCTCTTGCTGCAGAGGAAGATCGAGACGTTGACCTTGTCGTACCAGTAGTCCTTCATCGTGCTGACCTGCTCGCGCATGAGCAGCGCGCCGCCGAACAGGGCGAGCGAGAGGGCGACGGAGACGACGACGGCGAAGGTCATCGTGAGGTTGCGACGGAGGCCGACGCCGATCTCCGACAGGACGAACTGGGCGCGCATGGCGTCCTTTCAGTGCTCGATGCTCAGTGCTGGTAGCCGTAGACGCCGCGGGCCTGGTCGCGTACGAGACGGCCCTGCTCCAGCTCGATGACGCGCTTGCGCATCTGGTCGACGATGTTCTGGTCGTGGGTCGCCATGATCACGGTGGTACCGGTCCGGTTGATCCGGTCCAGCAGCTTCATGATGCCCACGGAGGTCTGCGGGTCGAGGTTGCCGGTCGGCTCGTCCGCGATCAGCAGCATGGGGCGGTTCACGAACGCTCGCGCGATCGCCACTCGCTGCTGCTCACCACCGGAGAGCTCGCCGGGCATCCGGTCCTCCTTGCCGCCGAGGCCGACCAGGTCGAGAACCTGTGGCACCGCCTTGCGGATCTCACCGCGCGGCTTGCCGATGACCTCCTGCGCGAAGGCCACGTTCTCCGCGACGGTCTTGTTGGGGAGGAGCCGGAAGTCCTGGAACACCGTGCCCAGCTGGCGGCGCATGTGCGGCACCTTCCAGTTGGACATGCGCGCGAGGTCCTTGCCCAGAACATGAACCATGCCCTGACTGGCGCGCTCTTCACGGAGGATGAGTCGCATGAAGGTGGACTTGCCGGAGCCGGAGGAGCCCACCAGGAAGACGAACTCGCCCTTCTCGATATCGAGAGACACATCCCGTAGAGCGGGACGGCTCTGCTTCGGGTAGGTCTTGGAGACGTTGTCGAATCGGATCACGGATGCACCACGGTCGGCCGGGAGTAGGTGTGCGTGACCATACGCGAAGCGGACTGAGGCGTGCAGGCGCGCGTCCGAGGATGGGCGTTTTATGGCGGAACAGCACTGATCGACAGCGCGGCCGAAGCACTACAGATCGGGCGATGTCCGGCGGGCCGCGCCGAAATCCGCGCGAGCTGGCACAGTGGGAGGGGGAACGGATGCGTTTCCATGAGCGTTGTGCGGAGTGAAGGCGTATGCGGCTCCGCCGCGCGGGAGGAGGAAAGCGCATGACCTATGACCGACTGGTGTGCGCAAACTGCGCGGCGCCCGTGAACGAGGGCCGTTGCCCCGTGTGCCGGGCCAGCCGTGAGCGGCTGCAGCAGGAACAAGGACAGGGAATCTTCGCGGGACTGAGCCCCGTGACGCTGGTGGCCCTGCTCGTGGTGCTGCTGGGGGCGCTGGCACTGCTGGCACACCAGGGCGTGTAGCACCGGACCGCGCAGTCGAGGCCGTCCGTCCGCCTGCGAAAGCGTGTACGTGTACGCGGAGGGGCCCGGGATGCCGACAGGCGTCCCGGGCCCCTCTGTGCGCACCTGGCCCTTAGGCGACCGTACGGCCGTTCATCAGGCGCGGCAGGATCCGGAAGCCGATGCCTCCGGCAATCATCGTCGCGGCGCCGACCAGCAGGAACGTGGTCTCGGCGGCACCGGTCTCGGCGAGCTCGTCCTTGCCCTTGCCCTGCTCGACCGGCTGGTTGCCCGCCGAGTCGGGGGTGGTGTTGTCCGCGCACTTCGCACCGTCGAGGTCGACGGTGCAGGTGTTGGCGTCGCCACCGGTGGTGCCGGAGGACGCGTTACCGGCGGTACCACCGTTGCCGGCGGTGCCGCCGTTGCCGGAGGTGCCGCCCTGGTGGCCCGCGCCACCCTGGTCACCGGCACCACCCTGGTCGCCCGCACCACCCTGGTCGCCCGCACCACCCTGGTCACCGGCACCACCCTGGTCGCCCGCACCACCCTGGTCACCGGCACCACCCTGGTCGCCCGCACCACCCTGGTCACCGGCACCACCCTGGTCGCCCGCACCC
>NZ_JBIBYR010000006.1:254040-318323 GCF_043083485.1 Streptomyces sp. NPDC014727
ACCCTGGTCGCCCGCGCCACCCTGGTCGCCCGCGCCACCCTGGTCACCGGCACCACCCTGGTCGCCCGCGCCACCCTGGTCACCGGCACCACCCTGGTCGCCCGCGCCACCCTGGTCGCCACCCTCCGTGGTGCCGCCCTGGTCGACACCGCCCGGGTCGCCGCCCTCTGTGCCGCCCTGGGACTCGCCCGACGGCCCCTTGAGGCCGGCGTCGATCCCCAGACCGGATTCGTCGACGTGAGCGTTGGCCGACAGCCCGGCAACGTTGACATCGACGCCGACGGCCGATGCCACACCGGCAGCGGTGAGCGAGGCGCCCGCGGCGATCACCGCACCCGCGGCTATCCGCGCGACGCGTACTCGCGTCTTCTTGGTCATCTGCTGCTACCCCCAGTAGCTGTTCTCGTCAGTGGAGCAGCCATATGCGGGCCCCGGCTCTGCGGGGTTCGCTCCGAACGGCGCCACATCGAGTCGTGGCCATACCGCCCGCCCCCGTTCACACCCGTCCCAGACATACGCATGCTGCCCTAGCACCCTGTCCAGAGTTAAGGACTACGTCAAGGCCGTTCCGGGCAATGTGAACCGGTTTGCTCGCAGTTGACCTTCATTCAGAATCACGACTGTGACGCACTCGCCACGGCGTCTGCGCAACTCGGAGGCCCAACTCCCTTTCGGAGCGGCTCCGTACCGCGCCCGACGAAAACGGCGGCGCCGGAACCCTTGGGGATTCCGGCACCGCCGCAAGAAACAGAGGCAAGGAAACAGGACAGGAAGCAGGCCCCTGCGGCCCGCCTACTTCTCCCGCTGCTTGCGCCAGCGGATGCCCGCCTCCAGGAAGCCGTCGATCTCGCCGTTGAAGACCGCTTCCGGGTTTCCCATCTCGAACTCCGTACGCAGGTCCTTGACCATCTGGTACGGGTGCAGGACGTACGACCGCATCTGGTTGCCCCAGGAGTTGCCGCCGTCGCCCTTGAGGGCGTCCATCTTGGCCTGCTCCTCCTGGCGGCGTCGCTCAAGGAGCTTCGCCTGGAGGACGTTCATCGCGGACGCCTTGTTCTGGATCTGCGAGCGCTCGTTCTGGCAGGAGACGACGATGCCGGTGGGGAGGTGGGTCAGGCGCACCGCGGAGTCCGTGGTGTTGACGCCCTGACCGCCCGGACCCGACGAGCGGTACACGTCGACGCGGAGCTCGGACTCGTCGATCTCGATGTGGTCGGTCTGCTCGACCACGGGCAGCACCTCGACACCCGCGAAGGAGGTCTGGCGACGGCCCTGGTTGTCGAAGGGCGAGATCCGGACGAGCCGGTGGGTGCCCTGCTCGACGGAGAGCGTGCCGTAGGCGTACGGCACCTGGACGGCGAAGGTGGTCGACTTGATGCCGGCCTCTTCCGCGTACGACGTCTCGTAGACCTCGGTCTTGTAGCCGTGCCGCTCGGCCCAGCGGATGTACATGCGCTGGAGCTTCTCGGCGAAGTCGGCGGCATCGACGCCACCGGCCTCGGCCCGGATGTTGACCAGGGCCTCGCGGGCGTCGTACTCGCCGGAGAGGAGCGTACGGACCTCCATCTCGTCCAGCGCCTTCTTGACCGACTCCAGCTCGGACTCGGCCTCGGCGAGGGCATCGGCGTCGCCCTCGTCCTGGGCGAGCTCGAAGAGGACCTCAAGATCGTCGATCCGGCCGCGGAGGGCCTCGGTCTTGCGGACCTCGGCCTGGAGGTGCGAAAGCTTGCTGGTGATTTTCTGCGCCGCCTCCGGGTCGTCCCAGAGGGAGGGCGCGGCCGCCTGCTCCTCAAGCGCGGCGATGTCCGCCCTCAGCGCATCCAGGTCCAGGACGGCCTCGATCGACCCCATGGTCGAGGAGAGGGACTTCAGCTCTTCGGAAATATCGACGACTGCCACGGGTCCAGCGTAACGGCTGTCGGCGCGGACATTCCTCGGGCCGCATGATCACGACTCGGTGACCGGGCGCGCGGAGCGTCCGCGCCCCCTGCCGCCGAGGGCTGCCGAGGGGGCCGCCCGGCTCCGGAAGCCGTCGGGAACCGCCCCGTGGGGGCGCTCCGGTCAGGGTGTTCCCGGCGCCGAGCTCTTCGTGTCCTGTGCGGGCGCGTTCGTGCCGTCGTCGCCCAGCGCCAGCCAGCCGCCGACGCCGAGGGCGACCACCAGCACCAGCGCCGCGGCGCCCAGCGTCAGACGGCGCTTGCGGACCGCCGCGGACTTGTTGCGGGCCGAGCCGGGGCGGGGCCTGCCCGGAGCGCGCGGGGCCCTGGCCGTACCCCGGGGACCGCCGGAGAGTTCGTCGGGGGCCGGGACACGCATGCTCGTGTGGGTGTCGCGATTGGAGTCGGTGGACGATCCGGGGACCAGCGGGACCGCGCCACGGCGGCGGGGCTCCTCGGGCGCGGGGGTGTACTGCTGCTCGTCGTACGTCCGGGGCTCCGGTTCGGCGTCCGGCTCGTCCACGTCGAGCGGCGGGATGCCGGCCAGCTGCGGGAGCTGCTCGCGCAGCCGGGCCGCCAGCTCGGAGGCGCGCAGCCGCGAGGCCGGGGCCTTGGCCAGGCACTGGACCAGGAGTTGCCAGAGCTCCTCGGGGATGCCCGGGAGCGGGACGACCGTCTCCGTGACGTGGCGGCGCAGGACCGCGCCGGGGTGTCCGCCGCCGAAGGGCGTGAAGCCGGCGAGGAGTTCGTACAGGACCGTGGCGAGGGCGTAGATGTCCACAGCGGCGCGGGGCGGGAGGCCCTCGACTATCTCGGGGGCCAGATAGTCCGGCGTGCCGATGATCTTGCTGGCCTTGGTGCGGCGGGGGGTGTCGATCAGTTTGGCCACACCGAAGTCGGTGAGCAGCGCGGGGTGCGAGCCGCCGGGGCCGAGCGGGCCCTCCATGTCGAGCAGGATGTTCTCCGGCTTGACGTCACGGTGGACCACTCCGGCGGCGTGCGCGGCGGCCAGGCCGTCGGCGACGTCCGCGATGATCGCGACGGCGGCCTCGGGGGCGAGGCGGCGTTCACGGTCGAGGCGGGTGCGCAGGTCCGTGCCGCGGACCAGGTTCATGACCAGTGCCAGGTCGTTGCCGTCCACCACGAGGTCGCGGACGGCGACGACATGGGGATGGTCCAGGCCGAGCAGCGCGGTGCGCTCCTGGACGAAGCGGCCCACGAGCTCCTGGTCGGACGCGAGGTCCTCGCGGAGCAGCTTGATGGCCACCGGGCCCTCGGGCCCCTCGCCGAGCCACACCGTGCCGGCGCTGCCGCGCCCCAGGATCTGGTGGGCGGTGTACCGGCTGCCGATATTCCGTGCCAAGACTGCTCCCTCAGCGGCTGGCGATGGACCGTCGCTCATGACCCCCGGTCGACAAAGTTACGCGTCGATCGGGGTGTTGAGTGCCCGGGATGGCGCCAACCCTCACTTCTGCGGGCGAAATGAGATGGAAACTGGCCCGCAGAAGTCGATTTAGCTACAGAGTTGATGATGCGTCGGCCGCTCAGGAACCGCTGCTGCCGCTGCCCCCGCCACCCAGTTTCGAGACCCAGTCGGTCACGGTGGAGACGGCGTCACTGATCGCCTGCCAGTAGCTCTTGCCCTGGCCGATCCAGTCCTGCAGCGGGGTCAGTTCCCAGATCAGCCAGCCCGCGACGAAGAGCAGGACCAGCGTGAACAGGCAGCCCTTGAGGCAGCCGAGTCCGGGGATCCTCATCGGGTTGGCGCTGCGCTGCCTGGGCTCGCGGGGCTGCCTCGGGGCAGGCTGCTGGGGCGGCGGCTGCTGCGGGGGCGCGTACTGCTGTCGCTGGTACTGCTGTTGGGGCTGGTGCTGCGGCTGATACTGCTGCCGCTGGGGCTGGGGGTACTGCTGCTGCGGCTGCTGGTACTGCTGCGGCTGCTGTCGTTGCTGCGGCTGGGGCCGCTGGGGGCGGCGGCGCAGCGGGTCCTGGTTCGGGTCGAGGTGCTGGACCTGTGTCTGCTCGTTGCGGTCACGGGCGGCCTGGAGCTGGGACTGCCAGGGGTGCGGGTCCTCGGGCTGCGGAGCGCCGTCCGCGCGCGGCGGTACGGGCGGCATGACCGAGGTCGGGTCGGCGTGCCCGCCCGGGCCCTGACCGGGGGCGTGCTGCATGACGCTGGTCGCGGCGTTCGGATCGTACGAGCCCGCGTTGCTCGGCAGCACCTGCGTCGGGTCGGCCGCGCCGGGGGTCTGCGGCACGGCCGCGGGCGCCGGGTCGGGTGCGAGCAGGGCGCCCACGCCGTCGGCCGCCGCGATCTGGGCGGCACTGGCGTGCACGCCGATGCCGGCCGCGACGGTGCGCAGTCCGCGGGCCAGGTTCTCGGCGCTGGGCCGCTGGTCCGGGTCCTTGCTCAGGCAGCGCTCTATCACCGTCCACAGCGGCGCCGGGACGGTGGTGGGGCGGCGGGGTTCCTCGCTGAGGTGACGGTGCAGGACTTCGAGGGCGGTGCCGCCGGAGAACGGCGGGCGGCCGGTGACCAGCTCGTACAGCAGGATGCCGGCGCCGTAGATGTCGACGGCGGAGGTCTGCGGGCGGCCCTCGGCGGACTCGGGCGCCACGTAGGCGGGCGTGCCGACGAACTCGTGGGTCCGGGTGAGCCCCGGGGAGTCGGCCAGGCGCGCGATGCCGAAGTCGGTGAGCATCGGGTGCATCTGGCCGTCGCGCTCGTCGAGCAGGACGTTGGCGGGCTTCAGGTCGCGGTGGACGACGCCGTCGGCGTGGCTGGCGGCGAGCGCGTCCGCGATCTGAGCGGTGAGCAGCGCGGCGGCGACCGGGGTGAGCGGGCCGTTCTCGCGGAGGTAGCGGTGCAGGTCGGGGCCGTCGATCAGGTCCATGACGAGGGCGAGGAGATCGCCCTCGACGACCAGGTCGCGGGTGCGCACGATGTTCTCGTGGGTGAGCCGGAGCAGCACGGAGCGCTCGCGCAGGAATCGCATCACGACGTCCGCGTCGTTGGCGAGCTCCTCCTTCAGGACCTTGATCGCCACGGTCTCGCCGGGCTGGCCGGCCACGGCCGCCTCGGCGCCTGCGGCCTCCCGCTGGCGGGCACGCCAGACGGTGCCCGTGGCGCCGCGTCCCAGCGGCTCCTCGAGCAGGTACTTGCTGCCTACCGGCCGCACGTCATGCGCTCCCTGCTGATCGTGGTGCTTGCGGTGCTCCCGGATCGGCCCGGGAGTTCCGGCCCACTCTAGGGCCTGTCGTCAAACTGCCGTCGCCGCCCGGAGGGCTGCCGTGCGGCGCCCGGCCCGCACGACGGACGGCGGTCCGTCGGCAGACCCCGGCGCGGGGCGGCCGACGGGGTCGAGCCGGTCCGCCCGGTGATCGTCGCCGGTTGCGCCCACCGGGCCCGGATGCCTACCGGGGGATACCGGACCGGTCGCGGAACAAGACGCTCACATCGGGTCGATGGTTGCCGCCCACCTGTACGACGAATCGTTTCGGACACTCTCCCGGAACGGTTCCGCCGCGGAGAACCTTCCAAGCAGGCACTTATGGGCGCACAGCAGACGTTTCAAGATCACTTAGCGGTGACCCCCGGGCGTGTTGTCAGTGGCAGGTGCGAGGATGCCTTCAGCACGGGACTGTGGGGTCGGGAGCCCTGCGGCACGTGACGAACCTGTACCGGACGACGCGTCCGTGTCGGGTGGGGGGAATCACAGGGCTTTTCCCCTGCCCGGCGCCCCGCGCAGAAGGGACCGCTGACGGCGATGCAGATCCGGCTGACCGTCCTCGCGCCGCGCAGCGGCCAGACCCCGGCGCGCGCCTGCGACGTGCTGGTCACCGCCCCGTCGGGGACGGCGCTCGCCACGGTGGCGTCCCCCCTGGCGGCGGCGGTCTCCGGGCCCGACGGCTCGCTCGGCAGCGGTGCGGTGGTGCTGTTCGCCGGGCGTGAGCGGCTGGACGCGCAGCGATGCGCGCTGGGTGAGCCCCCGCTGGTCGACGGAGCGGTGCTCTCGCTCCAGGTCCCGGGCGAGGACGAGGTGGCGGACGACGCCGTCCCGGCGCAGCTGCACGTGGTCGCGGGGCCCGACGCGGGCGGCGTCCATCTGCTGCACGGCGGCCGGGTCAGGATCGGCCGGTCCGCCGACGCGGACGTCCCGCTCGACGACCCCGACGTGTCCCGGCTGCACTGCGCGGTGACGGTCTCGGCGGACGGCCTGGTCTCGGTCGCGGACCTGGGCTCCACCAACGGCACCCTGCTCGACGGCGCGGAGGTCCGCGACCGCCCGGTCCGCCTGGATCCCGGCGCGCTGCTGCGGCTCGGCGAGTCCACGCTCCGGCTGACCTCCGGCGCCCGTACGCCGACGCTGGCGACGGCCCCGGACGGCGAAGGGCATCTTCGGGTGTCCGGCACGGCGGGCACGGCCGGTGCCGACGGCGACCCCGAGGCGTACGGCTCCGGTCATGCGTACGCCCAGGCCGTCTCCCCCGGCTCCGGGCCCGCTCCCCAGGAAGGGGCCGACGACCCTCACGCGTACGGAAGCGGTGACGGCGGACACACCGACACCCGCCGCCGGTCCCCCACCGAGCGCTCCCCCCGGTCCGCGGGCGAGGAGTCGCCCCGGCGGGGCGGGATAGGCGCCTGGGCGCGCAGACTCTCGGGCAACAAGGGCGAGCCGGTCCACGAGGCGACACCCGACGGGACGGGGGAGGCAGGGCCGCCGTATACGTCCACCGATCCCCTGGCGCCGCCGGGGTCCGCGTCGAGCAGCTGGCCCGACCCCGCGGCCGTGCTGCTGACCGCGCTCGGCCCCGGCCCCCGGCTCTGGGAGCGCGGCACCGCGCACCCGGAGGCGCTCGTGGTGCGCCTGGGCACGACGGACCGGGCCGGGCTTCCCGCCGTGCCGGTGACCGTCGGGCTGCGGGAGGCCGGTTCCCTCGGGCTCGCCGGGCCGCGGACGCGGCTGGCCGGACTCGCCCGCTCGACGGTGGCGCAGCTCGCCGCGCTGCACTCCCCCGCCGATCTGGAGATCGTGCTGATCAGCACGGACCGCGCGCGCGGCGCGGACGAGCGCAGGCGCGAGTGGGCCTGGCTGGGCTGGCTGCCCCATCTGCGGCCGATGCACGGCCAGGACTGCCGGCTGCTCCTCGCGTACGACCGCGAGCAGGCCGTCGCCCGTACGACGGAGCTGGTGCGCCGGCTGGACGAGGGGCCGCTCGGGCCCGGCTGGGCGAGCCTGGACCGGAGCACGGTCGCCGAGGCCGCCGGGCAGCACACCGGGCCCCACACCGTGGTGATCGTCGACGGCGACCCCGGTTCGGCGGCGCTGCGCGAGACCACCGCCCGGCTGGCCGCCGCGGGCTCGGCCGCCGGAATCCATCTGATCTGTCTGGCGGAGACCCCGGCCGCCACGCCCACCTCACCGGTCGCGGCGACGTACGAGGCCGCCTGCCACGCCTCGATCGCGTTCCGCGAGTGCGGGGCGGTGGCGATACTGAGCGGCGATGTGGCGACGGCTCTGCGACTGCTGCGTACCGCGGACGGCCGGGCCGCGGGCCGTGGCACGGTCGCCGCGGTGGACGCGGTGTCGGCGCACTGGGCCGAGCGGTTCGGCCGGGCGCTGGCCCCGCTGCGTACGGAGGGTTCGGCCACGTCCCACGGCCGGCTCGCGTCCGCCGCGCTCCCGCCGACCGCCCGGCTGCTGGACGAGCTGGGCCTGGCGCGCGCCACCCCGGCCTCACTGATGGCCCGCTGGGCCTCCACCGCGGACGACCAGCCCGGCGCCACGGTCCGCGGTTCGGGCCGCTGGACGGGCGGGCCGGGAGGTGCGGCCGGTGGCGGTACGGACGCGGACGCCCGCGGTTCGGGCCGTACGGAGTACCCGCGCGGCGCGACCCCCCGCGTGGGCGCCCAGCGCTCGGCGCCGGACGGTGTGGGCGGATACGGCCCCGGTTCGGGCCGCACCCCGTATCCCGGCAGCGAGACCGCCACGCACGTCGGCACACCGGGCCACGGCCTGGCGCGCGACGACACCCACGACACCCGTGGCTCCGGGCGCACCCCGTACCCCGGCACCGCCGCCCCCCGGGTCGGCGGCGGCCACTACGGCGGCCCGCCCGGGGACACTCCGGGCTCCCGCACCGTTGCCGGGTCGGAGTTCCGTGGCGGTGGAGATGCCCGGAGGGCCGACGGTCCCCGTTCCGCCGGGCCCGCGCACACGCCGAACCGGGTGAGCGGACCGCGCGGCGGCGACACGCCCCGGATCGCGGCGCGGACCGCCGAGGGCGCGGCGGCGGCCGGACGTGCCGCCGTGGCCGCGGACACCGGCACGGGCACGCCCGCCGCCGCCCCCGCCGAAGGCACCGCCGCCGTGGCCGCCGGGCGGCCGTTCGTGGTGCTCGGGGCCGGTCCCCGGGGCCCGGTCGGTGTGGACCTCGCGGAGGAGGGCCCCCATCTCCTCATCGAGGGGCCGCCCGGCAGCGGACGTACGGAGCTGTTGCGGGCCGTCGCCGCCTCACTGGCCGCGGCCGCCCGCCCCGACCTGCTGGGCATACTGCTGGTCGACGGTGCCGGGGGCGAGCGCGGCGAGAGCCTCGGCCCGTGCGCCGAACTCCCGCACGCGTTCGCCCACCTCGTGGCCTCCGATCCGGTGCGGATGCGCGAGTTCGCGCAAGCGCTGGGCGGTGAGCTGAAGCGGCGGGCCGAACTGCTCGGCTCGTACGACTTCACCGAGTGGCACCACCGGCACGAGGTGACGCAGCGGATGGTCGGCCAGCGTCCGCCGACGGCCGCTGAGCAGCGGGGCGACGTGGACTCGGCGATGAGCGGCACGCTCCGGCTGCGGCCCGCGGCGGCGCGGTCCGTGGCACCCGGGCCTTCCCCGCTGCCCCGGCTCGTCGTCCTGGTCGACGACTTCGACGCGCTGGTCGCCCCGGCGCTCGGCAGTCCCGGCCGGCCGGCCGCCGGTTCGGTCGTGCGGGCCCTGGAGGCCGTGGCCAGGGAGGGCGGCCGGCTCGGCGTCCACCTGGTCGCGACATCCGCCCGCCCGGACCGCACGGAGGACACGGACCTGACCCACGGGGCCCGGCTGCGCATCGTGCTGGACGCGCCGGTCGTCCCGCCCTCGCCGGAGGACCCGGCGCCCGGCCGTGGGCGCCTCGGTCATCCGGACGGGCGGGTGACGCCGTTCCAGGGCGGCCGGGTGACGGGACGCATTCCGCGTACGGCGACGCTGCGCCCCACCGTCGTGCCGCTGGAGTGGGAGCGGATGGGCGATCCGCCCACCCGGCGCCCGGTCCGGGAGCTGGGCAACGGCCCGACGGACCTGGCGCTGCTCGCCAGTGCGCTGGAGCGGGCGGCCCGGTCCGTCGACGCGGAGCCGATAGCCCCGTTCGGGCCCGTCCGTTCCTGAGGTCCGCCTGGTCCGTACATGCACTGACATGACGTCACGAGCCCATTACGATCAAGGAGTTGACGCAGGGAGCGGTATTGCGGCGCCCGTGCACCGGGCGTAGGACTGTGCGCACACGACGATGTGAGAGACGGGGAAGCTATGCGCACAACCCTTCGGATCAGCAGGGCCGCGGTGGTGTTCAGCGCCATCGGCGCACTGGCCCTCACCGGTTGCAGCGACGACGGTGGCAGCGGAAAGGGCAAGCCGGAAAAGAGCTCCGGGAACGGCAAGGGGGGCTCGTCGAGCGTCGCCCTGCCGAAACTGGACGGCGAGAAGCTCTCGGTCGCGGCGGTCTGGACCGGAGCCGAGCAGGCCAACTTCGTCAAGGTCCTCAAGGAGTTCGAGAACCGTACGGGGGCGACGGTCACCTTCGTCCCGGCCCAGGACCCGATCGTCAACTTCCTCGGTACGAAGATCGCGGGAGGTCAGCCGCCGGACGTCGCGATGATCCCGCAGGTCGGCGCGATCCAGCAGGCCGCGCAGAAGAAGTGGGCCAAGCCGGTCGGCCCCGAGGCCAAGGCCCAGCTGGACAAGAACTACTCGAAGGTCTGGCAGGACCTCGGCACGGTGGACGGCACCCAGTACGGCGTCTACTTCAAGGCCGCCAACAAGTCCCTGATCTGGTACAACGCCAAGGCGTTCGAGAACGCGGGCGCGTCCGAGCCGAAGACCTGGAAGGACTTCCTGGCGACGGCCGAGACGGTCTCCGCCTCGGGTGTCACCCCGGTCTCGGTCGGTGGAGCGGACGGCTGGACCCTCACCGACTGGTTCGAGAACATCTATCTCTCCCAGGCGGGCCCGGAGAAGTACGACCAGCTGGCCCAGCACAAGATCAAGTGGACGGACCCCTCCGTCAAGGACGCGCTGACCACGCTCGCGCAGCTCTTCGGCAAGCCGTCACTGATCGCGGGCGGCGCCGACGGCGCGCTGCAGACGGAGTTCCCGGCCTCGGTCACCCAGACCTTCACCGGCGGAGACCAGCCGAAGGCCGCGATGGTCTACGAGGGCGACTTCGTGGCCGTCAACATCGCGCAGACGAAGGCGAAGATCGGGACGGACGCCAAGGTGTTCCCGTTCCCGGCGGTCGGCGCCGAGTCCCCCGTCGTGACGGGCGGCGACGCGGCGGTGGCCCTGAAGGACGGCAAGGGCGCCCAGGCCCTGCTGACCTGGCTGGCCTCGACCGACGCGGCGAAGATCATGGCCGAACAGGGCGGGTTCATCTCGCCGAACAAGGCCCTGGACGCCGCCGCGTATCCGAACGAGGTGCAGCGCACGATGGCGAAGGCGCTGATCTCGGCGGGTGACGCGGTCCGGTTCGACATGTCCGACCAGGCCCCGCAGTCCTTCGGCGGCACGCCCGGGAAGGGCGAGTGGAAGACCCTCCAGGACTTCCTGAAGAACCCGAAGGACATCGCGGGGACCCAGGCGAAGCTGGAGTCCGACGCGGCCAAGGCGTACAAGAGCTGACGGGATGACGACAGCCGCAGCGGGGGGCGCCGACGCGGTGCCCCCCGCCGACAAGCATCCCTCCGGACAGCCGTCGGTACCCGCACCCAGGAAGCCGTCCGATGCCCCGGCCGGTGGCCCGGGGCGCGGACGCAGGAGTGTGACGGGCACCCGCCGGATCATCGCCGCGCTCTTCCTGGCGCCCGCGCTGGTACTGCTCGGCGCGCTCGTGGTCTATCCGATCGTGTACTCCGTGTACCGGTCGTTCTTCGACCAGGCGGGTACGGGCTTCGCCGGATTCGACAACTACAAGGCGCTGTTCACCGACGACACCATCCGTACGGCGATCAAGAACAACGCGATCTGGGTCGTGTTCGCGCCGACGGTCTCCACGGCCCTCGGGCTGATCTTCGCGGTGCTGACGGAACGGATCCGCTGGGGTACGGCGTTCAAACTGATCGTCTTCATGCCGATGGCGATCTCCATGCTCGCCGCCGGCATCATCTTCCGGCTGGTGTACGACCAGGCCCCGGAGCGTGGGGTCGCCAACGCCGTATGGGTGGGTGTGCACGACACGTTCGCCGAGTCGGCGAGCTACCCGAAGGCACATCCGCTTCCCGTCCATCCGCTCAAGGCGGGCGGCGGCGGCTCGTTCGTCACCAAGGCGCCGGTACGGGCCGGACAGCCGGTCCAACTGCCGCTGGTCGGTGTGGCACCGGCGAAGATGCCGACGGACGCGAAGCCGGCGAAGGCCGCCGCGGCGGAATCCGGGAAGATCACCGGCACTGCGTGGCTGGACTTCACCAAGGGCGGCGGCGGCAGACCCAATGTCATCGACGCCGAGGAGCTGGGGCTCAAGGGCATCAAGGTCGAGGCGGTCAAGGACGGCAAGGTGGTCGCCTCGGCGACCGCGGGCGCGGACGGTACGTTCACCCTGCCCGCCTCGGCCGACGGCGCCGGACTCCGGTTGCCCGCATCGAACTTCAAGGAGCCGTACAACGGGGTCGAGTGGCTCGGCCCCACGCTCGTCACACCGGCGATCATCGGCTCCTACGTCTGGATGTGGGCCGGGTTCGCGATGGTGCTGATCGCCGCGGGCCTGGCCGGTCTGCCGCGTGAACTCCTCGAAGCGGCCCGGGTGGACGGCGCGAACGAGTGGCAGGTGTTCCGCCGGATCACGGTGCCGATGCTGGCGCCCGTTCTCTCGGTGGTGCTGGTCACGCTGATGATCAACGTCCTGAAGGTCTTCGACCTGGTCTTCATCATCTCACCGGGCTCCTCGCTGGCCGACGCGAACGTGCTGGCGCTCCAGCTCTACCGCTCCTCGTTCGGCACGGACGCCGACCTCGGGATCGGCAGCGCCATCGCCGTACTCCTGCTGCTGCTGGTACTCCCGGTGATGTACGTCAACATCCGCCGGATCCGGAAGGAGGGGCGCCGATGACGACAGCCTCGGCCACGACCGCGAGCACGACGGCCGGTACCGCACCGGTGAAGGCCGAGCGGTCCCTCGGAGCGCGCATCGCCGCCCGCGCCGGCGGCGGTGTGATGCGGGTCTTCCTCATCCTGGTGGGCCTGTTCTGGCTGATGCCGACCGTCGGGCTGCTGCTCTCCTCGCTGCGCGGCGCGGACGACATCGCGTCGAGCGGCTGGTGGAAGATCTTCACGGCCCCCTCCCAGCTCACCTTCGACAACTACTCCCGGCTGCTCGACAACTCGACCATCACCCACTCCCTCCTCAGCACGGTCATGATCACCGTCCCGGCGACCGTCCTGGTCGTCGTGATCGGTTCACTGGCCGGATACGCCTTCGCCTGGATGGACTTCCCCGGTCGCGACTGGTGGTTCCTGGTGGTCGTGGCGCTGTTGGTGGTGCCGGTCCAGGTGGCTCTGGTCCCGGTGTCCAAGCTCTTCGGCGCGGTCGGGATCTTCGAGACGACCTTCGGCGTGGTCATCTTCCACACGGCCTTCGGTCTGCCCTTCGCGATCTTCCTGCTGCGGAACTTCTTCGCGGAGATCCCGAGGGAACTGCTGGAGGCGGCCCGGCTCGACGGAGCGGGCGAGATCCGGCTCTTCACCCGGGTCGTGATGCCGCTCGGCGGCCCGGCGATCGCCTCTCTGGGGATCTTCCAGTTCCTCTGGGTGTGGAACGACATGCTGGTCGCGCTGATCTTCGCGGACTCCGGCTCCCCGCCGATCACCGTGGCCCTGCAGCAGCAGGTACGGCAGTTCGGCAACAACATCGATGTGCTGGCGCCCGGCGCCTTCGTGTCGATGGTGATTCCGCTGGCGGTCTTCTTCGCCTTCCAGCGCCAGTTCGTCTCCGGCGTGATGGCGGGCGCGGTGAAGTAGTACGCCGCACAGGCGTACGTCAACACGGGGTGGTCCTGTTCACCACAACAGGGCCATCCCACCTGCACTTTCACAGGTTTGCCACGTTTTGACGTAACTCCGTCACTCCATCGGCCGTTTGCGGACCGCCCGCGCTGCGAACGACCCATGGATGTGTTGTGCCCCGGTTCAGTGTCATTGTGCCCGCGTACCGGGTTCAGGCGTATCTGCACGAGAGCCTGGACTCGGTACTGACCCAGTCGTTCGAGGACTTCGAGCTCATCGCGGTGGACGACTGCTCACCCGATGCCTGTGGCGCCGTCATCGACGAGTTCGCGGCCCGCGACGGCCGGGTGCGGGCCCTGCACCTGCCGGAGAACGTGGGCCTGGGCCGGGCCCGGAACGCCGGGATGGCACAGGCCACCGGCGACTACCTGATCTTCCTGGACAGCGACGACACCCTCGCCCCCGGCGCACTGCGGGCCGTCGCCGACCGGATCGAGGAGACCGGGGAACCCGATGTCCTGGTCTACGACTACGCCCGTACGTACTGGACGGGCGAGAGCGTGCGCAACACCTTCGCCGAGCACCTCTCCCAGACCGGCCCCGCCACCTTCACGCTCGCCGACCGGCCGGGGCTGCTGAAGGTCCTGATGGTCGTCTGGAACAAGGCGTACCGCCGCGAGTTCGTCGAGGCCGAGAAGTTTGCCTTCCCGTCCGGTTACTACGAGGACACTCCCTGGACCTACCCGGTGCTGATGGCCGCCCGCTCGATCGCGGTACTCGACCGGGTGTGTGTCGGCTACCGGCAGCGGCGCCAGGGCAACATCCTGGCCACCACCAGCCGCAAGCACTTCGACATCTTCGAACAGTACGACCGGGTCTTCGCGTTCATCGACTCCCGACCCCGGCTCACGCCCTGGCGGCCGGTGATCCACCGCAGGATGCTCGACCACTTCTGCACGGTGTTCACCACCCGGGGCAGACTGCCGCGCGGCAGCCACGCCGAGTTCTTCCGCCGTGCCCGCGCCCACTGCGACCGCTACCGCACCCCCGGCGCCCCCGCCCCGCACCGCGCCCGGCTGCGCCACGGCCTGATCCGGCTGGGCGCGCGCCGCACCTATCGCGCACTGTGGGCGGCGCAGCTGCTGCACAGACGGCTGCGGAGCGTCACCGCGGCCGTCCGCCGGGTACTGCGGGCCGGCGCCCTCCAGGCGTACTACCGCGTCCAGTTGCGGCTGCCCGTCCAGAGGGACCGGGCGGTGTTCGCCGCGTACTGGCACCGCGGCTACACCTGCAGCCCGGCGGCGATCGAGGCGAAGGCCCGCGAGCTGGTCCCCGGCCTGCGGACCGCCTGGATCTGCCGCCCCGAGGACGCGCACACCGTGCCCACCGGGACGCGCTGCATCACCCCCGGCACGTACGGCTACTGGCGGGCGCTGGCCCGCTCCGGCTATCTGGTGAACAACGTCAACTTCGACCGGCGGCTGGTCAAGCGGCGCGGCCAGGTGCTGCTCCAGACCCACCACGGCACCCCGCTCAAGACCATGGGGCTGGACCTTCAGAACCGGCCGGCGGCGGCTCGTGGGACCGATTTCGGGCAGTTGCTCGCCAACGTCGACAAGTGGGACTTCTCCCTCTCCGCGAACCGGCACTCCACCCTCGTCTGGGAGAAGGCCTATCCGTCGGCCTCCGCGAGCTGTGCGACGCTGGAGTACGGCTCTCCGCGCAATGACATCTACCAGCGGGCCACTGCCGACGACGTGGCGCGGCTGCGCGAGTCGATCGGCGTCCCCGAGGGCACCCTGGCCCTGCTGTACGCGCCCACGCACCGCGACTACCGACGCGATCAGCACTCCGTGCTCGACCTGGCACGCGTGGCGCGGGCCCTCGGTCCGGGCTTCGTGATCCTGGCGCGCGCCCATTACTCGTACGGGGCCCAGCCGGTCCGCGAGCCGCATCCGCGGGTCGTCGACGTCAGCGGCCACCCGTCCGTCGAGGCCCTCGCGCTCGCCTCCGACGCACTGATCACGGACTACTCGTCGCTGATGTTCGACTACGCCAATCTGGACCGGCCCGTCGTCATCCACTGCGGCGACCGCGAGGCGTACGAAGCGGCCCGCGGCACCTACTTCGACCTGCACTCCTGCCCACCCGGCGCGATCGCGTACAGCGAGGCCGAGCTGCTGGACGTCTTCACGACCGGCCACTGGTGCGGCACCAGCTCCGCCCAGCGGCGCGAGGCGTTCCGGGAGCGCTTCTGTCCGTACGACGACGGGTACGCGGCGGAGCGGGTGGTGCGCCGGGTGTTCCTGGGCGAGACGGCCGTGCATCCGCCGGTGATCCCTCCGGCGCTGCGGCGGCCCGCACCGGCGGCGGGCGACCCGGCACGCGTCCCGGTCCCCGCCCGCGCCGCGCTCCCCGGGGACCGGCAGGCCTCCACGGGCCTCGGCCTCGCCGGGGCACGGCCCACCAACCTCCCCTGACCGCGCCCCTCCCCGCGCCTCCCGCCTGCCCCGAGAACCGAGTCCGAGAAAGAGCCCGCATGCCCCGGCTGAGTGTCGTCATCCCCGTCCGCCGCGCCCGAGGGCAGCTGCGCGAGTGCCTGGAATCGGTGCTCACCCAGTCGTTCACGGACATCGAGGTGATCGGGGTCGACGACGGCGCGCCGGACGGATCAGGGCTGCTGTTCGACGAGTTCGCCGCACGGGACCGCCGGGTGCAGGCCGTCCATCTGCCGTCGGGGGCCGGCCAGGACGGGCGGCGCAACGCCGGGGCCGAGCGGGCCGTCGGCGACTATCTCCTGTTCCTGGAGGGCAACTTCGTCCTGCTGCCGGGCGCCCTGTGGGCCGTCGCCGACCGGCTGGAGGCCTGTGGTGACCCCGAACTGCTGCTGTTCGGCCATCACCGGCGGCCGTTCCGGGGCCGCCCCCGGCCGACCCGGTCACTGGAGCTGCTCCGCATGCTGCCCGGGGACCGGCTCACCCTCGCCGGGCATCCCGTGCTCCTGGACATCGCACCGGTCTCCTGGAACCGCGCCGTGCGCCGCACTCTTCACGAGGGCGAGAAGCTGGTCTTCGGACCGGGGCGGCACGGGGAGCGGATGTACGCGTTCCAGACCCTCGCCGCGGCCGGGTCCGTCGCCGTGCTCCCCACCGCGTGCGTCGAGCACCGCGGCCGGCGCGGTCTGCCCGTCGAGGCCGACGGGCCCGAACCGGCGGACGGCACCGCACCGCACCGGCTCGTCGACGCGTACGCCGGTCTGATGGAGTTCGTCCGGGACCGGCCGCCCCTGCGGCCCGTACGGGCCCTGCTCTTCGACCGGGCGGCCTCGGAACTCCTCGCCGGATACCCGTCGGTGACCCGGCGACGCAGGCGCTACGTACGGTCCGTGGCGGCCTTCCACCGGGCGCACCGGCCCGAGGAGCACCGCTTCCCGGATGGTGCCAAGGGGCTGCGGCCGAGACTGATGGGCGACGGCCGGTACGTCGCGCTCGCTGCCCTCGACACGGTCCTGGCCCTGCGCCGGAACCTGCGGGCCGTGCCCGGTGCGGTCCGGGCACGGGCCAGACGCACCCTGTCCACGCGTTACTACTGGTGGCAGCGGAGGCTTCCGCTGGACCCCGGGCTCGCCGTCTACGCCGCGTACTGGAACCGCGGGGTGAGCTGCAATCCGGAGGCCGTCTTCCGCAAGGCCCGGGAGCTGGCCCCGCAGGTGCGCGGGGTGTGGGTGGTGGCGAGGAACCAGGTCGACTCGTTGCCCGGGGGCATCGACCACGTGGTGCCGGGAACCCGCCGCTACTGGCAGGTGCTGGCCCGTGCCACGTACTTCTTCAACAACGTCAACTTCCCCGATCACCTGGTCAAGCGGCCCGGCCAGATCCATGTGATGACCCATCACGGCACACCGCTGAAGATCATGGGGCTCGACCAGCAGGACTATCCTGCGGCGGCCCAGGGGCTGAACTTCGACCGGCTGCTCCAGCGCGTCGACCGGTGGGACTGGAGCGTCTCGGCCAATCCCCACTCCACCGAGGTGTGGGCCCGCGCCTACCCGGGCGCCGCGCGGTCCCTCGAAGCGGGGTATCCGCGCAATGACGTCTTCGCGACGGCGACGGACCAGCGGATCGCGGAGATCCGCGCGGGGCTCGGCATCCGTCCCGGGCAACGGGCCGTGCTGTACGCGCCGACGCACCGCGACTACGAAGCGGCGTTCACCAGCCGGCTGGATCTGGTCCGGCTCTGCGAGGCGCTCGGCCCGGACACCGTGGTGATGGTCCGCGCCCACTACTTCTACGAGGGTGCCGCGCTGCCGGAGCACCCCTCGCTCCTCGATGTCTGCGGCCATCCGCGGATCGAGGAGCTGTGCCTGGCGGCGGACGCGCTGGTGACGGACTACTCGTCGGTCATGTTCGACTACGCCCATCTGGACCGTCCGATCGTGGTGCACGCCCCCGACTGGGAGACGTACCGCACGGTCCGGGGGGTCTGCTTCGATCTGCTGTCCAAAAGACCCGGCGACACCCCGGGGGCGGTCTCCACCGGCACCGAGGAGCTGGCCCGGATCCTCCTCGACGGCAGCTGGCGGAGCCCGGCGAACGAGGCGCTGCGGGCCGCGTTCCGGGCCCGGTTCTGCCCGTACGACGACGGGCGCGCCGCGGAACGGGTGGTACGGCAGGTGCTGCTGGGGGAAGCGGCGCCGGTCGGCGGACGGGCCTGAGGACGAGGTCCGTCCGCCGACGCGGTCTTCAGAGCCTGTCGGGCGGCCACGCCCGATCAAAGGCCGCCCGACAGGCTCTCAGCGTTGCTGGCCCGCCATCACCGTGACGAGCCCGACGACCACGAGCAGCGAACCGGCCCAAGTCCACATCGAGGTCCGTTCGTGCAGCACGGTCGCGCCGGCCAGCACGATCAGCAGATACCCGAGAGCGTTGAACGGGTAGGCGATGGACAGCGGCACCTTGGCCAAAGTGGTCATCCAGGCGAGGGCCGACACCGCGAAGACCACCAGGCCGAGGACGACCCAGGGGCTGGTCGCGGCACGCAGGACGACGGATCCGCCGCCCTGCGCGGCGGCGGCCGCGGCGCCCTTCATCCCGTGCTTGAGCATGATCTGGCCGCCCGCCGACGAGAACACGGCGAACAGCAGCAGCATCAGACTGGGAAGGGTCAAGACCTTGCTCCTGACTGCGACGGCCGGGGTTGCGGACGATAGTGCGGGGGTGGGACGCAGGACGCCGGCCTCAGACGCCGACCCGGTCGGCATGGACGTACTGTCGGTTGAGGATGTCCTGTACATCGACGTGCTCTCCAGCGATGATCGTCTCGGCCGCGTGCGGGGTGAGCAGTGCGACGTGCTGATAGCCGAACAGCGTCGGCCGGATCCGGGTGAGCAGTTTCGACACACCGCCGAGGACCGCGGGAAGCGGTCCGCCGCCGAGCAGTGCCCAGAACGGGGCCCCGGTGGAGGCGACATGGAGGACGTCGTAGCCCGCGGCCCTGACCGTGCGGCGCAGACTGGCCCGGGTGAAGAAGCGCAGATGCGTTTCGTCGAGGATGCCGCGCCGGTCGTAGTCGAAGACCCCGAGCGCCACCCGCAGCCTTGAGTACCAGTGGCTGAAGTTCGGTACGGAGAGCAGCACATGGCCGCCCGGCCGCAGCACGGTGGCGACCTCGGCGAGCACCCTCTCGGGGCGGGAGAGGTGCTCGATGACGTCGCCGGCGACCACGTAGTCGAAGTCGGCGCCGATCCCCGCGGGAAGGCCCTCCTCCAGGTCGGCGAGGTGGAAGTGGGTGCATTTCTCGCGTACGCCGGGGACCTCGACGTAGTCCACGCCCGTCACCTCGTGGCCGAGGGCTTCGAGGCGCTGCGCGAACAGGCCGCCGGAGCAGCCGAGATCGAGGACCCGGCCGGGCGGGAGGCTGCGCATCTTTTCCAGGATGACGGCGTGCGAGGAACCGTCGCCCTCCTTGAACGCGTACTCGACGGGCTTGGGGATCCAGGCGCAGGTGCCGAATCCCTTGACGGCGAGCCGGTATTCGAGGACGTCCTTGACCACGTCCTTCGCGTACTTCATGCCGTTGACATAGCAGATCTCGTCGCCGTAATAGGTAGGGACGGGGATCTCCTTGATCCGCATTCCCTCGTTGAGCAGTTGGACGATGATCTGGGTGTCGAAGTCGAAGGCGTCGGTGTTCCGGTGGATCGGCAGCTTCTTGAGTGCCGCGACACTGTAGGCGCGGTACCCGGAGTGGAATTCGGTGAGCTGCGAGCCGAGGAGGGCGTTCTCCAAGCGGGTGAGAATGCGGTTGCCGAGCCATTTGTACATCGGCATGCCGCCCTTGAGAGCGGATCCGGATTTCATCATCCGGGAGCCGAAAACTGCTTCGCATTCGCCGCGCTCGATGGGTGCGACCATGTCGGGCAGGAATTCCGGCGCGTACTGCCCGTCGCCGTGCAGCAGAACGATGATGTCGAGCCCGTGTTCGGCGGCCAGCGCGTATCCGGCCTTCTGGTTTCCGCCGTATCCGAGATTCTTGGTGTGCCGCATCACCACGGTCCGCGGCATTCCCTCCGTCTGCGACCAGCGGCAGCCCGCGGTGAAGGTCGCGTCATGGCTCGCGTCGTCGAGGATGAGGACCTCGGCGACCTTGGACCGGAAGTCCTCCGGAATGCGGTCGAGGGTCCTCTCCAGCGTCGTCTCGGCGTTGTACGCGACCACCAGGATGCCGATCCTGGGGCTCGGGCTTTCCTTCACGGGGCGTTCTCCAGTTGTGCTCGGTGCTCGGTGCTCTGTGCTCGGTGCTCTAAGGGGGAGGCGGTCAGTTGACGGTGGAACCGGTGGGCCGCGAGGTGCGGGGAGCCATGACCGGGGCCCGCCCGGCGGTGGGCGGCGCGGGCACGGTCGGCGGCGCGGCGAGGATCTTGCGGATTCCGCTGACGAGGCCGACGGCGAGGACGAACCAGCCGGCCTCGCCGAAGTGCAGCACCGTTTCGCTCCAGCGCACGGCGGAGCGGCCCTGGTAGCCGAGGACCGCGGTCACGCCGAGCAGACAGCTGTACGCGGCGCCTTCCCAGAACCCGATGACGAACAGCCCGGCGGCGGCCCAGGTCAGGTACTGCAGGGCCGAAGCGGTGGAGAGCAGCAGCAGGAGGCCCATCGTGACGCCGACGGCCACGGGCAGCTGCGCGGGACGCAGCCGGGCGAGCCAGACCCCGGCCGCCGCACAGGCCAGCACGAAGAGGAAGTGGCCCTCGCCCTGGACGAAGGTGATGAACGACTGGGGCAGCCCGAGCACATCGGCGAACCGGACGATGCCCCAGAGGCGGTGGCTGCCGCCCGCGTACTCCAGGACGTTCTCCTTGAGGTTCTCCGGCACGGTCAGCAGAACCGGCCCCCAGACGAGGGCGATCAGGGCGGTGAACCCGGCGGTGAAGCGGATGAGCACCGGCCGGCCGGCCCGCAACGCGACGACGAACAGCGCCGGGATCACCACCACCGGGACGAACTTCACGCTGATCGAGAGCGCGGCGCTCACTCCGGCGGCCAGCGGGGACTTCCGGTCCACGAGCAGATGGGCGGCGGCCAGGGCGAAGGTGATGGCCACCGCGTCGGTGTTGCCGTGATAGCCGGAGGTGGCGATCAGTACGGGGCTGAGCGCCACGCCCACCCCGCAGGCGACCGCCAGGCCGACGGAGCCACGCCGGCGCATGATTTCGAACACGATGAGCGCGCAGAAGAAGTCGGCGATCGAGGCGGGTGATCTGATCAGCGTTCCGAACGGGATTCCGAGTTCGGAGAGGTCGTTCAGGCCGAGAAGCATCCAGCCGGCCAGTGGCGGATGATTGTAGACGGGCAGTCCCGGCAGCGGCTGTTCGTAAATCCGAATGGGGCCGTATCGCACGATGGCCTTGGCGAAACCGTGAAAAATTCGTACGTCAGCCGGGCCCGGCATGTTCGCCGCGATCAGCATTCGGGCGAGGAGACCGACGGCCGCGGCGGTGAGCACCACCGTTCTCGCCCGCCGCACGTCCCAGGTTTCGCACCGCATTCGGATACCCATGAAGGCAGAACGTAGCAACCCGCAGACGCTGGGCAACGCACCGATAACCACACTTATATGGATCGCGACTTCCATGCCCTGGGTATCTGCGCAAACGTCCGAATTCTTGAATCACTCGAACGGTTCAAGCGGGGCGTGGTGGCATCGCCCGGCCGCTGTCGGGACCGGCCGGTCCGACGGACCGGGGCCCGTCGGACCGGGGCCGGATCAGGGCCGTACCGGTTACCGGAGCATCCGGTCGACCACCCCCGCCGCCGCGTGTCCGTCGTCCAGGTCGCAGAAGTCCCGGCGAAACGCCTCGTACGCCTGCGCGTGTCCCCTGGTGGCCCGCTCCGGGTCGCGCAGCGCCTCGACGAGTCCGGCGGAGCCGGGGATCAGGGGGCCGGGGGCGCGGGTCTCGAAGTCGAAGCAGAAGCCGCGCAGGGTGTCGCGGTAGTGCGCCAGGTCGTAGGTGTGGAAGAGCATCGGGCGGCCGGTCTGGGCGAAGTCGAACATCAGCGAGGAGTAGTCGGTGACCAGGGCGTCGCTGATCAGCATCAGCTCGCCGACGTCCCCGTAGCGCGAGACGTCGCGGACGAAGCCGCTGCCGCTGTCCGGCAGATGGTCGGTCACCAGATAGTGCCGACGCACCAACAGAACCGTGTTCGCGCCGAGTTCACGCTCGGCCACGGCCAGATCGAGCCGCAGGTCGAGGGCGTAGCGGCCGCCGCCCCGCGGCCGGTCGTCGCGCCAGGTCGGCGCGTAGAGCACGACCCGCCTGCCCTCGGGAATGCCGAGCCTCTCGCGCACCGCCGAGGCGACCTTGGCCCGGTCCGTGGCGTGGAACAGGTCGTTGCGGGGGTAGCCGCACTCCAGGACCTCGCCCCGGTAGCCGAACGAGCGCCGCAGGACGGGGGTGGAGAAGCGGTTCGGGGAGACCAGGAGGCTCCACTGGCGGGCGCGCTGCTCGATGGTGGCGATATAGGCGGCGTTGGCCAGCGCGGTACCCGCGAGGTCGAGACCGATGCGCTTGAGGGGGGTGCCGTGCCAGGTCTGGACGACACATTGCCCCTCGCGCCGCTCGAACCACTCCGGCAGCTGGGTGTTGGTGACGATGTGCCGGCTGCTCGCCAGCGCCTCGTGCCAGGCGGCGGAGCCGTGCTCGACGGCCGTGGCGCCCTCCGGGATCCGGGCCTGCTGGTCGCGCACCACCCACAGATGCTCCAGCCCGGTTCCCCGCCGGGCCACTTCCTCATGGATCGCGCGCGGCGAGTCGGAGTACTGGCGGCCGTCGAAACTGCTGTACAGCACGGTGTCGCGCAGCGGCATGGACCGCCGGCCCCGGTACGCCTCGCGCAGCAGCCGCTTGCCGCGCGGGCCGCGTTCCGCGGCGGTGAGGACCGATGCGCAGTCGATCAGCAACTGGTCGTGGAAGCGCCGTTCGATGACGTACGTCCGGCCCGCGAGGGTGCGGGCCGCGGGCAGGGTGCGGTGGGCGGCGGCCGGGATGCGCAGGGGGGTGCCCGCGGTGTCGTCCCGCGCGCCCTTCTCGCGGAGGAAGAGGTACCAGTGGCCCTCGCCCAGCGGCAGTTCCCCACCGGGCACCTCCACGGCGTCCGGCCGGAGCACCGCCCCGAACCGGCGTGATCCGGCGGCGCCGGAGAGGGCCAGGGGGAAGACGGCCTCCTCGCCGTGCCCGCTGTGCCGGGCCACCAGTTCGACGGACCGGTCCGGGTCGCCGGGGTAGGTGCCTTCCAGGAGGACCTGTCCGTTCTCCGTCCAGGTCGCCAGGTCGACGGTCGGCTGCACGGTGCGGTCGCTGATCAGCAGGTTGCCCCGGGGGCCGGCGGTGAGGCCGAGTTCGCGCCGCTCGTCGCCGTGCCGGCCCAGGGGGTAGCGGCCCGGCAGGACGGGCCCCGGCACATCGATCGGTGTCCGGCGGCCGTCCGGGCCGACGAGATGCAGGCTGTAGGAGACCTGCGCGGGCGCCGCCCCCTCTCCCGTTCCCGGCCGGGCGTCGGCGAAGGCGTCGAGCGGGACGTCCGCGGTGAAGCGCCGCCAGCCCGCCGCCGAGGGCACGGTCCCCTCGTGCACGGTCACCGGACGGTCGAAGGAGGTCCCGGAGGCCCGGTGGGTGAACGCGAGGCGCAGCGGCCCCGCGCCGAGGCGGTCGCGGATCATCCCGTCGATCGCCACGGTGGCGTCGCCGTCGCCCGTGCCGCCCGCGCGGTGCGTCTCGAAGCGGGCGTCGATCCGCTCTGCGTGCAGCACCAGCCTGCCGCCGTCGAAGGCGGGCACGATCCGGTGGTCGCCGTCGGGCCGGTGTACGGGCGGTGGTGCGGCCGCCTCGTTCGTCGAGAGGCCGGAGCGACGCAGCATGCCGTGCCCGGCGATGCCGATCTCCAGGCGCCAGGTGAGCCGTTCGACACTGCCCCCCGCGTCGATGCGGAGCCTGGCCGGGTCGATGACGGTCTCGAAGCCGGACCGGTCGTAGTCGTGCAGGCTCTGCCGGGACCGGGCGGTGGCCTCGGGCTCGACGACCGTGCGCAACCGGAGCGGCACCACGTGCCGCCGCCCCGCCCGCAGCCACCCGGCCCGGAACTCGCTGCCGCGCGAGGTGGCCGGCAGGTTCCGGATGTACGCGTACCCCTTGAGGTGCAGCCTGCCGTCCCGCCAGCGGGCGTCCCGCAGCCGGGCCGTGAGCGGCAGGTCCCGGTCGGTGACCCGCAGGACCGGACGCGGCACCGGCCGGGTGAGGGCCGGGAAGAGGGCGCTGCGGCGCCGCACGCCCCGTACCGCGAACGCCCCCGGCTCCGCCTTGTCGAAGGCGAGCAGCGCCAGCAGTTCGTCGGTCCGCCGCTCGCGCACGAGGTGCCACATCAGCCGCAGCCGCAGCGGGAGCGCCTCCAGTACGGCAGGGTCGACCTGGTCGGTGAACTCGTTGGCGTAGGTGAGGAAGGCGCGCCGGTACTCCTCGTCGCCGTCGGGCAGCGCCTCCATGAAGTACCAGAGGTCATGGGCGAGGACGTGCGCCTCGTACTGCCGTTTGTCGGCGGCGCCGCGGTGCTCGTCGAGGAAGGTGGAGACGCCCAGCACGTGCGAGGCCCGGTCCTGGACGCCCCGGACGACGGCGCGACGGGTGGTGATCGAGCCCTCCCGGTCGCGCCAGTGGTACACGGCGTCCTTCAGCACGTCGACGGAGCGGGCCAGGAAGTGGGCGGGCAGGACGACCGGGATGTCCTCGTACAGGGCGCCGACCGGGAAGGCGAAGGCGTGTTCGTCCCAGAAGGACCGGCGGAACACCTTGTTGCAGGCGATCCGGTCGGCCGCGAGGTCCCAGTCGCGCGAGATGTGGGTGCGCAGCCGGGTCGTCGCCATCGGCTTGCGGAAGTTGGGCGACTGCTGGAGCCTGCCGGAGGCCCGCAGCCGCAGCACGTTGCCGGACGCGAAGTCCGAGCCCGTCTCGTCCAGGGCGCCGATGAGGAGTTCGTACGCGCGGGGCGGGAGTACGTCGTCGCTGTCGACGAAGGCGAGATGACGGGCGCCCGGATCAGCCTTGCGGACCCCGGTGTTGCGGGCGTGCCCCAGTCCGCCGTTCTCCTGGCTCACCAGCCGGAACCGACCGTCCTGCGCGGCGAACGCGGCTGCCAGGGCCGCGCTGTTGTCGGTGGACCCGTCGTCGACCATCACCACTTCGAGATCGGCCATGGTCTGCTCCGCGAGGGACTTCAGACAGTCCGTCAGATAGAGCTCGACGTTGTGGACGGGTACGACGACACTGAGCCGTGGCGGCATGTTGGGCACGTCCGTTCATCGGGGCCTGGTTGTCCGTACGGCTCAACCCCGGGGACGGCCGGGGGTCACCGGTTGCGGTCTCTCCCGAACGGGTGACATCGCTCGCGCCGCGTTGCCGGTCGGGTCTACCTCGCGTCGCTCAGGAACAGCCGCCGCACCACGCGCTCGGCCGCGTGCCCGTCGTCGTACGGGCAGAAGCGCCGCCGGAACGCGGCCCGCAGTTCCGTCGTCCGCGCCGAGCACCACTCGCCCGTTCCGAACAGGTCCAGGAGTTCGTCCTCGGTGGTGGCGACCGCGCCCGGGGTGTCGCCGGGGCGGCCCGAGAGCAGATCGAAGTAGGTGCCGCGCGAGGCCCGGTAGGCGGCCCAGTCCGGGGCGTGGCTGATGATCGGGCGGTCCAGGCAGGCGTAGTCGAACATCAGCGACGAGTAGTCGGTGATCAACGCGTCGGAGACCAGGCAGAGTTCCTCGACGGACGGATGTCCGGTCACGTCCATCACCTGGGCGCTCCCCAGCCCCGCCGAGCGGCCGTAGAAGTAGTGCGCGCGGACCAGTACCACGTACTGCGGCCCGAGTTCGCGTGCCAGCCGCTCCAGGTCGAGATGCGGGACGAAGCCCTTGCGGTAGTCGCGGTGGGTGGGCGCGTACAGCAGCACGGTCCGGTCCGGGGGGAGGGCGAGGCGCCGGCGGATCGCGGCGGTCTGCTCCGCGGTGGCGGTGAAGAAGATGTCGTTGCGCGGGTAGCCGAGGTTCAGGTGCTCGTAGCCGGAGGGATAGACCCGGTCCCAGATCTCGGTGGTGTGCGGATTGGCCGAGAGGGAGAAGTCCCACTGGTCGGCGTGGGCGACGATCCTCTCGAAGCTGATGCCGTGGGTGAGGGCCGGGTAGAGGTGCTGGTCCAGGCCCATGGTCTTCAGCGGGGTGCCGTGGTGGGTCTGGAGGTAGCGCTGACCCGGGCGTTTGGTGAACCCGCCGGGGAAACTGGAGTTGTTGATCAGATACGTGGCGGTCGCCATGGCCCGCCAGTAGGCGCGCGAGCCCTCGATGACGTACGGGATGCCGGGCGGCACGCGATCGCGGTGACGGGACGAGACGGCCCAGACGCCCCGGATGTGCGGGGCCAGTTCGAGGGCCTTGGCGTGGATCGCGGCCGGATTGCAGGCCACGCCCCGGTTCCAGTAGGCCCCGTACACCGCGAGACGGGGGTCCAGGGGACGGTGCAGGTCCGTGCGGTACGCGGCGCGCATGACGCGGGCGCGGAGCGTCTTCTTGCGGCGGAGCAGCGCGGCCCGGGTGCGGGTGCGACCGGTGCGGGCGGCCTCCCGGGCCCGCTCGACCGCGTAGCTGCCGGGGAGGCCGGCGGCACGGTGGAAGGCGGCGCGGTCCTCGGGGGCGATCCGGCCGGGGTCGGCGAGGACGGCACGCAGATGGCGGGTGCGGGCCGCCCGGACGCGCGGGTCGTGGCCGGTCTCGGCGAGCAGCCGTTCGTACGCGTCGAGGATCGCGAAGTGCCGGCGCCCCGGGGTGGTGGCGAAGGTGCCGGTGCGGCGGACGCGGTGGCGGACACAGATCCGGTCGAGGGCGGCGAGCGTGCCGGCTTCGGAGGCGAGGAGGGTGGCACGGAGGACGGGGAGGATGTCCTCGTACGGACCGTCGGTGAAACGGAGGCCGTGCGCGGTCCAGAAGGCGCGGCGGAAGAGGCGCGGGGTGGTGGTGGAGAAGGGGTCGGGCACCGGCTCCGGGGACGTGACGTCGCCCCACCAGTCGACGCGGTCGTGTCCGAGGAGGAGCACATCCGGTTCGTTCCCGGCCGGGAGGGCGCTGATCGCTTCCAGGGCGCCCGGTCGCAGCAGGTCGTCGTCGTCGAGGAAGAGCAGATACCGGCCGCGCGCCTCGGCCGCTCCGGCGTTGCGTGCCGGGCCCGCGCCGTGGTGCCCAGGGAGGGTGAGCACCCTGACCCTCGGGTCGCGCGCCGCGAACTCGGCGGCGATGCGGGCGCTGCCGTCCCGGGACCCGTCGTCGACGACGAGCAGTTCCGGTCCGCCGCCGGCCCGGTCGAGCACGGACTCCAGGGTGGCCCGGAGATATCCCTGAGCGCGGTGGACGGGCACGACGACACTGAGAAGCATGGCAGCCGAGCGTAATCGCGCACGCACCGCGCGCCGAATCGCCTGTTCACCCGTTCGGGGCAGTGCCGGTGACCGGGGGCGTCCGCCCCGGTTGACCGGACATGAAGCCGCGCCTCAGTGTCGTCGTCCCTGTCCACAACGTCGAGGACTGTCTGGAGGACTGCCTGCGGTCGGTGGCCGGACAGTCGGTCACCGACATCGAGGTGGTCCTCGTCGACGACGGTTCGACGGACGGCAGCACCGCCCTCGCCCAGGCCTTCGCCGCCCGTGACCGCCGCTTCCGCTATGTCCGCCGGCCCAACGGCGGGCTGAGCGCGGCCCGTAACACGGGCGTACGGCACACCACGGCGGACGTGCCGTACCTGGCGTTCGCCGACAGCGACGACATCGTCGTCCACGACGCCTACGAGCGGATGCTGGCCTCCCTGGAGTCGACCGGCTCCGACCTCGCGACCGGCAATGTGTGGCGGCTGGACGAGCGGGGGCGGCAGCAGGCCTGGCAGTACCGCTGGCTGACCGCCACCCGGACACGCACCCACATCAGCCGCGATCCTCGGCTGCTCGCCGACCGGGTCGCCTGGAACAAGGTGTTCCGGCGCTCCTTCTGGGACCGGCACGCCTTCGCCTTCCCGGAGGGGAAGCTCTACGAGGACACCCCGGTGATGATCCCGGCGCACTTCCTGGCGGGCTCGGTCGACGTGCTGCACGAGCACGTCTACTACTGGCGGGTGCGGGAGGGATCGATCACCCGGCGTCGTACGGACGTCCGGGGTGTACGGGACCGGATCTCGGCGTGCGAACAGGTCAGCGCGTTCCTGGCGGGCCGGGGCGGGATGGCCAACGGCGCCGCGCGGCGCCGCTACGACCTCTCGTGCCTGCGCGACGACTTCGTGTACTTCCTGGAGGGGCTCACGATGGGCGGGCCCGAGTACCGGGACGCGTTCATGGCGGGCGCGGGGGCGTTCCTGGACCGGATGGAACGGATGGACGGGCCGGCCAGATCGGGCCGGGCCGTGGCGCACGAGCTGCCGGCGGAGTTGCGGATCAAGTGGCGGCTGGTGAAGGAGCGCAGGCTCGCCGAGCTGCTCTCCGTGCTCGCCTTCGAACGGGCCAACGGCACCGGAACGTTCGTGGTCGGCGGCGTGCCGGGGCGGCGGCAGGCCGGTTTCCCCGGCGTCCCTGTCAGCACCCGGCCGGCCCGTACCGATCTCCCTGCCGTGGCCCGGCTGCTGGAGGCGCGGTGGGACGACGACGGGAAGCTGCGGCTGCGCGGTTACGCGTACATCCGCAATCTGCCGACCGCGTCGTCGCGTCAGTCGCTGAAGGTGGGCATGGTCCGCTCGACCCACGGCCAGCAGCTGCGGACGGTGCCGGTACGGAACGTCCCCTCGCCCGAGGCGACCATCGACTCCGGTCAGCAGCTGCACAGTTACGACCACTCCGGCTTCGAGCTCACACTCGACCCGCGCCGGCTGCGGCCCGGCGGCTGGCTCGTGGGCATGATGGTGGCCGCTCAGGGCACGGTCCGCCGGGTGGCCGTGCGCGCCGTGGAGGCGGGGGCCGTCCAGCCGCTGGTCCATGACCTGGGCGACGGCCGGCGGGCCGTGCTCGACTACCTGGGCGGTCGGCTCCGGTTGACGCTGGCCCAGCTGCCGGCCCGGTGCGAGGACCGCCGTATCGGCGAGGACCTGGAGCTGACCGGCCGGCTGTACGGGAGCGCCCGGCCGAAGGCCCTGGTGCTGACCTGCGAAGGGGTGCGGGACCAGGAGTTCGGCCACCCGGTCGAGTGCCGGGCGGACGGTCGTTTCGCGGTACGGATTCCGCTCGCCGACCTCGCCGGGATGGCGGCCGCCTCACCGCCACCGCACCGGGCGCCGCGCGAGGTCGAGCCGGAGCCGGGCGGGCGGTGGCGGGCCCGGCTGGTGCTGGCGGACGGGTCGCGGGTACCGCTGGCCGCGGCCCCGGAGGCGGCGCCGCCGGTCGTGGCCGACGCGGCGGGCGAACTGGTGCTGGACCTGAGCGGACAGCCGTTCGTGGACGGGGCCGCGTGGACGGCGGAGGGGGCGCTGCGGATGGAGGGGGTGACCGGGGCCGGGGCGGGTGTGCGGCAGGACGACGGCCCGGACGACCGGCTCGTACTGCGGCACGAGGCGCTGCGCGTGACGGTGACGGTCCCCGTCACGCACGAGGAGCCGCGCGCCGGGGCGTACGGCACGTCCGGCGCCGGGGTGTCCGACGGGACGTTCGAAGAGGCGCCCGAAGGGCCTTGCGAGGGAGCCTGCGCGGCGGCTTGCGAGGGGCGCCGCTTCACCGCGTTCCTCGCGCCCTCGGTGGCCGCGGGGCTGCACGAGGGCCGCTGGGACGCGTATCTGGGCGGCCGGCCGGTCCGGGTGCTGACCGCGCTCGGCACCCGGCTGCCGCTCCACCGCACCGGCGCGGACGGCACGGCCCCCGCGCCCCGCCGGGAGTTCGCCCTGGACCGCAGGTTCGGCGACCGGCTGACCGTGCAGGCCGGGCCGGTGCTCGCGGTCCCCGAGCGGGGCGCGTACCGCGGGGCCGAACTCCGCGGGACGTACTATCCGGCCCGGCGTGCGCTGCCTCTGCGGGACGCCGTGCTCTACACGGGCGGCGACTCGCCGCGCGCCGTCCACGCCGAACTCGTGCGCCGGGGAGTGGAGTCGGAGCACCTCTGGGTCACCGACGGGCTGCACGGGCACACCCCGGCCGCCGCCGTCCCGGTCATCGAGCACAGCGCCGACTGGTACGAGGCGCTCGCGCGGTCCCGCCGGATCGTCACCGCCGACCAGCTCCCCGAATGGTTCGAGCGACGGCCCGGCCAGACCGTCGTGCAGACCTGGCACGGCACCCCGCTCGGCCGCTTCGGCACGGACCTGGGCGGCACCCTGTACGCCGACCACCACCAGCTCGCCTCGCTGCCGCACCGGGCGGCCCAGTGGTCCGTCCTGGTCTCCCCCAGCCGCCGCTCCACCCCGTTGCTGCGCCGCGCGCTGGCCTACGGGGGCGAGGTCCTGGAGGCGGGCTCCCCGGCCAACGATCTGCTCTTCTCGGCCGACCGGGCCAAGACCGCCGAGCGGGTACGGCGCAGGCTCGGCATCCCGGACGGCCGCCAGGTCGTGCTGTACGCGCCGACCTACCGTGACCAGCTGGCCCATCCGCCCGGCACCGGAGGCGAGCGGCCCCGCTACCGCTGGGATCCGGCGCTCGACCTGGCCGCCCTGGCACGGTCGCTCGCCGACGGCCACACGCTGCTGGTGCGGCGCCACCCGAGGGTGACCGGGAGCGTGCCCGAGGGGCACGGCGTCCGGGACGTGTCGGCACACCCGGCCGCCGCGGAACTGCTGCTGATCACCGATGTGCTGGTCACGGACTACACCGGGCTGATGTTCGACTACGCGCACACGGGCCGCCCGATGCTCTTCCACACCTACGACCTGGAGCACTACCGCGACACGGTGCGCGGATTCTGCCTGGACTTCGAGACGCGGGCGCCGGGTCCACTGCTCGTCGGCACGGACGAGATCGCCGCGACGCTGCGCGACCCGGGCACGCTGGCCGCGTCAGCGGCGCGGCACGCGGAGGCGTACGAGAGCTTCCGCCGGGACTTCTGCGACCTGGACGACGGCGGGGCGGCGGCGCGGGTGGCGGACCGGCTGCTCGCCGAGGGATAGGGCCCGGCCGGCCCGGGTTCCCGCCCGGCCGGGCTTCCCGGGGGCTGTCGCGTGATCCCTCAGCCGGACCGGTTCTTGAGCGCGGCGACCGCGGATGCCGCCAGGTCGTCGAGGTAGCCCTTGGGCAGCGGGGAACGGACGACGGCGAGCCGCCAGTAGAGCGGGCCGACGATCAGGTCCAGGGCGCGGTCCGGGTCGCTGTCCTCGGGCAGTTCGCCGCGCGCCACGGCGTCCCGCACGACGACGGCGGCGATGCCCTGCTGCGGGTCCAGCAGGGCGGCCTTGATCGTGTCGGAGATCTCCGGGCTGCGGGCCGCCTCGACCAGCAGGTCCGGGATGACCTGCGAGGCGACGGGGTGACGCAGGGCGTAGGAGGCGAGCTCCAGTACGGCGCGGACGTCCCCGTACAGCGAACCGGTGGCCGGGGCCGGCATGCCCTGGACGGCGACGGCGGAGACCAGGTCGAGGACCAGGGCCAGCTTGGACTTCCAGCGGCGGTAGACGGCGGTCTTGCCGACGCCCGCGCGCCGGGCGATGCCCTCGATCGACATCCGGGCGAAGCCCACCGCGGCCAGCTCCTCGAAGACGGCGCTGCGAATCGCATCGGTGACGTCCTCGCGCAGCACGGCGGCTCCGGCGGGGACACGGCGGCGGGTTCCCGGGTCGGTGGTCATGGCCGAATCATAGTCCGTAACGACGAAACGGTTGCGTTGCGACGCACATGCGCCATACCCTCGGCGTTGCGACGATACGGTCCCGTCCCGTCGGTCGTCGCGTTCCCGCCCTCCCGTCGAAAGCGATCGTGGTGAGCCAGACAACAACCCCAGCGGCCCCGGCCGACACCCCCGCCGTTGCTCTCCTCCCGGTGTACGTGCCGGGCGAGCTCGCCGCGCTCGCCGCCCGGCACGGACTGACCATGAGCGGGGCCCGGCCCTCCCTGGGCGCGTACATCCGGCAGCTGTGGGGGCGGCGGCACTTCATCACGGCGTTCGCCACCGCCAAGCTCACCGCCCAGTACAGCCAGGCGAAGCTCGGCCAGATCTGGCAGATCATGACCCCGCTGCTGAACGCGACGGTCTACTACTTCATCTTCGGCGTCCTGATGAACACGAAGCGCAACATCGAGGACTTCGTTCCGTTCCTCGTCACGGGCGTGTTCATCTGGACCTTCACCAGCAGCTCGATCACCGCGGGCACCCGCGCGATCAGCGGCAACCTGGGTCTCGTACGGGCCCTGCACTTCCCGCGCGCCTCGCTGCCGATCGCACTCGCCCTCCAGCAGCTCCAGCAACTGCTGTTCTCGCTGGGCGCGCTGGTGCTGATCCTGGTGGGGTTCGGGCAGTTCCCCAGGCCGTCCTGGCTGCTGGCGGTTCCGGCACTGTTCCTGCAGGCCGTGTTCAACACCGGCGTCTCCATGGTGGTGGCGCGGCTGGCCGCCCGGACGCCGGACGTCGCCCAGCTGATGCCGTTCATCCTGCGCACCTGGATGTACGCCTCGGGCGTCATGTGGAGCGTGGACAGGATGCTCGCGGGAGACCGGGTTCCGCACTACGTGGTGGTGATGCTGGAGTGCAATCCGGCCGCCGTCTTCATCGACCTGATGCGGTTCGCGCTCATCGACAGTTTCGGCGCGTCCCATCTGCCGCCGCATGTGTGGGCGATCGCCGCGGGCTGGGCGCTCGTGTGCGGGGTGGGCGGATTCGTGTACTTCTGGCAGGCCGAGGAGCGGTACGGACGTGGCTGACAACGTGACCGACACCAACGAACGGGTACCGACTGTCGTCGTGGACGACGTCCACATCACGTACAAGGTCAACGGCGCCCGCACCGGAAAGGGCAGCGCCACCTCGGCGCTCAGCCGGATCGTCTCGCGTCGGCAGGCCCCGGGGGTGCGCGAGGTGCACGCCGTGAAGGGGGTGAGCTTCGCCGCGTACAAGGGCGAGGCGATCGGTCTGATCGGTTCCAACGGCTCGGGCAAGTCGACGCTGCTGAAGGCGATCGCCGGCCTGCTGCCCGCGACGAAGGGCCGGGTGCACACCCAGGGCCAGCCCTCGCTGCTCGGGGTGAACGCGGCGCTGATGAGCGATCTGACCGGCGAACGCAATGTCGTCCTCGGCGGCCTCGCGATGGGCATGACGCGGGCCGAGATCCGCGAGCGCTACCAGGGCATCGTCGACTTCTCCGGCATCAACGAGAAGGGCGACTTCATCACCCTGCCGATGCGGACGTACTCCTCCGGCATGGGCGCCCGGCTGCGGTTCTCGATCGCGGCCGCCAAGAGCCATGACGTCCTCCTGATCGACGAGGCGCTGTCCACCGGCGACGCCAGGTTCCAGCGACGCAGCAAGGAACGGATCGTTGAGCTGCGCAAGGAGGCGGGCACGGTCTTCCTGGTCAGTCACAGCAACAAGTCGATCACCGAGACCTGCGACCGGGCGATCTGGCTGGAGGCCGGGACGCTGCGGATGGACGGTCCGGCGGACGAGGTCGTGGCCGCGTACGAGAGGTTCACCGGCAAGAAGTAGGCCGTCGCCGCGGGGGCGATAAACTCCCCTGCCGCACAACGGGGTTGCGCTCGAACCGCCTCGGGGCAGGCGGGACTTCGCGGACACGGCCCAGGGGGACACATGCAGGACGGCGTACCGGGACCGCTGCGGGCGGACGACCCGCGTGAGATCTCCGGCTACGCCCTGCGGGCCCGGGTGGGCGAGGGCGGGATGGGCACCGTCTATCTCTCGCACACCCGGGGCGGCCACCCCGTCGCCCTGAAGGTGATCCGCCGGGAGTACGCGCGGGACGCGGAGTTCCGGGTGCGGTTCGCCCGTGAGGTGGCCGCGGCCCGCCGGGTCTCCGGATACCACCTGGTGCCCGTCGTCGACCATGACGTCGAGGGGCAGCGGCCCTGGCTCGCCACCCACTACGTCCCCGGGCTGCCGCTGGACGCCGTGCTCGGCGCGCACGGGCCGCTGCCGACGGACGCGGTGCTCCGGCTGACCGGCGCCCTCGCCCGCGCGGTGGACGCCGTCCACGCCGCCGGGGTCATCCACCGGGACATCAAGCCCGGCAACCTGCTGCTCGCCGCGAGCGGCCCCTGGCTGCTGGACTTCGGGATCGCGCGGGCCGCCGGTGCCCTGACCCTCACCACGGCGGGGCGGCTGATCGGCAGCCCGAAGTACATGTCGCCCGAGCACGCGCTGGGCCGGGACCTCACCCCCGCATCCGATGTGTTCGCGCTCGGGCTGCTGGCCGCCGAGGCCGCCACCGGGCAGCATCCGTACGGCCGGGGCCACGCTCTCGCGGTCGCCGCCCGGATCGCGGGCACCGACCGCGAACCCCCGCGCCTGGACCATCACCCGCAGCCGCTGCGGCAGTTGCTCGAAGGCTGTCTGGCCGCCCGGCCCGAGGAGCGCCCCGCCGCCCGCGAGGTCGCCGGGACGTGCCGGGAGGCGCTCGGCGGGGACGGCGGACCGGGGCAGGGGGAGTTCACCTGCTGGCTGCCGGACCCGGTGGCGTCGGCCGTGGCGCGGATCGAGACGGCGACGCGGCCCCGCCCGTCCTCGTACACCCCCACCTATGTGCCGACCGTGCGTGATCCACTGGCCGCCGGCCGGCCCCGCCGGATCCGCCGCGGCCCCGACCCGGAATGGTGAATTGACGGCCCGCCACCTGTCGTAGGCTCCATCCGGTCGGATTTCGGTCACGCGAGCGGGGGAGGCTCCCATCAGTACCGGCACGGGCGACATACTCACACCTCTGGGACCGGACGATCCGCGCGAGACCGCCGGTTACCGGCTGCTCGCCCGCGTCGGCGAGGGCGGCATGGGGACCGTCTATCTCTCGCACACCCGCGGCGGCCAGGCTGTCGCACTGAAGCTGATCCGCCGCGAGTTCGGCGACGATCCCGAGTTCCGCCGCCGGTTCGAGCAGGAGGTGCAGGCCGCCCGCCGGGTGCAGGGCTATCACCTGGTGCCGGTGGTCGACCACGACACCTCCGGCCAACAGCCCTGGCTCGCCTCGGCGTTCGTGCCCGGCATGTCGCTGCATTCGGCGCTCATGGACCACGGGCCGCTGCCGCTGCCCACGGTCTTCCGACTCATCGGCTGTACGGCCCTGGCGCTCACCGCCATCCACGCGGCGGGGGTCGTCCACCGCGATCTGAAGCCCGGCAACATCCTGCTCGGGGCGAGCGGCCCGTACGTCATCGACTTCGGGATCGCCCGCGCCGCCGACGCCACCCAGCTCACCCGCAGCGGCGGGCTCATCGGAACCCCGCAGTTCATGTCGCCCGAGCACGCCCTCGGCGAGCCGGTCGGACCGGCCACCGACGTCTTCTCGCTCGGTCTGATCGCGGCGCTCGCGGCGACCGGCCGCCATCCGTACGGAACGGGCGGGGCGATGACCGTCGCCGCCCAGATCGCCAACACCGAGCACCGGCCGCCGCGGCTCGACGGCTATCCGCAGGAGCTGCGCCCCCTGCTGGAACGCTGCCTGGCCGCCGACCCGCGGGCGCGCATCACCCCCGCCGAACTCGCCGCTCTGTGCGAGCAGTCGGCCGGACGGCCGCTGGGCGAATCGGCCGGCTGGCTGCCGGAGCCGCTGGCCGCGGAGATCGCCCGCCGCGAGCAGGCAGCGCAACTGCCCCCGCAACCGGCGCAGCCGACGACGGACCCGGCGGCGGTTCCCACCTACCCGCCGGGCGCCGGCCCGTCGCCGACCGGCGCCACCGCCCCCGCCGACCCGGTGCCGCCGGGTGCGCAGACCGGATTCGCGACGACCCTGCCGCACCGGCCGCCCGCGCCACACACCCCGCCGCAGCCCGGCCACCCCACCGTGCCACCGCCGGTGCCCGCCCCGGATCCGGCGACCGCGCCCGCCCCGAAGTCCCGGAAGCCGGTGCGGGTCGCGGCGGCCGCCGGGGTCGCGCTGCTGCTGGTCGCGGGGACATGGGTGATCGCCACCCGCAGCAATGACAAGGGCGGCGACAGCACGAACGCCGACGCCAAGCACAGCGACCGGCCCTCGGCCCCGGATTCCGATCCGGAATCCGATCCGAAGCCGTCGGGCTCCCCCTCGTCCGGACCGCCCGCGCGGCAGAGCAGCTACAAGGTGATCTTCAAGGACCGGCCGTTCGCGCTGCGGGCACCCGCCGAGCCGAGTGTCATCGGAGTCGATCTCGACGAACCACGGATCTCGGGCCCCAGCGAATTCACCGACAGCGACGACGAGCTGGAGCTGAGCGAGGTGTCGGGCGGCAGCTGGACCTTCCGTACGCCCATGGGCAAGAGCGCCGGAGCCACCCCCGAACAGTGCCTTCAGGGCTCGCAGTCCGACGTGCTGCCGTCCGAGATCAGGGAGAAGGAACTCCAGCGCGGCCAGACCCTCCCGGTGGGTACCCGCCTGTGCACGGTGACGTCCGACGGCAATCTCGCCATGCTCAAGATCACCAAGGTGGAGAGGCGCACCACCAACGATCTGCCGGACTACTTCACCGAACTCACCCTGTGGCAGCGGTAGAAGCACCGCTGCCGCGGCTCCACAGCCGCAGCAGCACCCGCCCGGCGAGGGCGGCATAGCCCGCCGCCGCTTTCCGACCGAACTGGCCCAGGAATGGCAACGCCGTCGGCCGCCCCCGCCGGACGCGGCGGGCGAGACCCGCATCTACTGACGCGGGGCCGCGTACATCCGGGCCATGCGAAGGGGAGGCGGCCACCGGAAGTACCGGCGGCCGCCTCCCCCTCTCGACCCGCTACGCGTGCGTGCGCAGCAGCGTCCGCATTGTCCGCATGGCCACCGAGAGGTTCGCCAGGTCGAACGAGTCCGAGCCCTGGATCTCCTCAAGCGTGGAGCGCGACCGCGTGAGGATCGCCGCGTTCTTCTCCTCCCACGCCTGGAACCGCTCCTCCGGCGTGGAGGTCCCGTTGCCCACGGACAGCACATCCGCGGTGAGCGCGGCGTGCGCGGCGTACAGGTCCTCGCGGATGGAGGCCCGTGCCATGGACTGCCAGCGGTCGGCCCGCGGCAGCTCGATGATCCGGTCCATGAGCTGCGTGATGCCCAGCCGGTCCGCGAGGTCGTAGTACACCTCGGCGACGGCGAGCGGGTCCTTGCCGGTGCGCTCCGCGATCGCCACGACGTCCAGCGTCGGGAAGGCGGACGAGAACCCGGCGACCCGCTGGGCCAGCTCGCCCGGGACACCCGCCTCGGTGAGCTCCTCCAGGATCGACTGGTACCACTCCAGGTCGGCGCCCATCAGCATCTTGGGCAGCTCGGCCCAGACCTGCTCGACACCGGCCTTGAAGAAGTCGATCGTCCCGGCGATCTCCAGCGGCTGCGGCCGGTTGCCGAGCAGCCAGCGCGAACCGCGCTCGACGAGCCGGCGCGAGTGCAGCCTGATCCGGGTCTGCACATCGGCGGCGACCTGGTTGTCGAGCGCCTCGACGGCATCCCACACCTGGCCGAGACCGAAGATCTCGCGGGCCGCGAACTGCGCCCGGACGATCTCCTCGATCGAGGCTCCGGTCTCCTCCCGCAGGCGGTGCAGGAAGGTCGAACCGCCACTGTTCACGGTGTCGTTGACCAGGACCGTGGTGATGATCTCGCGACGCAGCGCGTGCCCGTCGACCGCCTCGGGGAACTGCTCGCGCAGTTGCTCCGGGAAGTAGGCGTGCAGCAGCTTCTGCAGGTGCGGGTCGTCCGGCAGGCTGGTCCGGATCAGCTCCCGGGCCACCGTGATCTTCGTGTACGCGAGCAGCACGGCCAGCTCGGGCTGGCTGAGCCCCTTTCCGGCGTTCAGCAGTTCACGGATCTGCCGGTCGCTGGGCAGGAACTCCAGGCCGCGGTCGAGGTCCCCGTCGCGGACCAGCCGGCGCATGAAGCGCTGGTGGGCGTGGAGCAGGGAGGGCGACTGCGCCGTGGCGTTGGTGAGCGCCACGTTCTGCGCGTAGTTGTTGCGCAGCACCAGACGGCCGATCTCGTCGGTCATCACGGCGAGCAGCTTGTTGCGCTGCTTGACGGTCATGTCGCCGTCCCGCACCAGACCGTTGAGCAGGATCTTGATGTTCACCTCGTGGTCCGAGGTGTCCACACCGGCACTGTTGTCGATCGCGTCGGTGTTGATCCGGCCGCCGCCCCGGGCGAACTCGATCCGGCCGAGCTGGGTGGCGCCGAGGTTGCCGCCCTCGCCGACGACCTTGGCCCGCAGGTCCTGGCCGTTGACCCGGATCGCGTCGTTGGCCTTGTCCCCGACGTCCGCGTTCGACTCGACGGAGGACTTGATGTACGTGCCGATGCCGCCGTTCCACAGCAGATCGACACGGGCCTTGAGGATGGTCTGCATCAGCTCGGCGGGCGTCAGCTTGGTGACCCTCGACTCGATGCCGAGCGCCTCCCTGATGTGCGCGTTGATCGGGATGGACTTGGCGCTGCGCGGGTGGATGCCGCCGCCCGCGGAGAGCAGGTCCTTGTTGTAGTCGGCCCAGGAGCTGCGCGGCAAGTCGAAGAGGCGGCGCCGCTCGGCGTACGAGGTGGCGGCGTCCGGGCTGGGGTCGATGAAGATGTGCCGGTGGTCGAAGGCGGCGACGAGCCGGATGTGCTCGGAGAGCAGCATGCCGTTGCCGAACACGTCACCCGACATGTCACCGACACCGACGACCGTGAAGTCCTCGGTCTGGGTGTCGTGGCCGAGCTCGCGGAAGTGCCGCTTGACCGACTCCCAGGCGCCGCGGGCGGTGATGCCCATGCCCTTGTGGTCGTAACCGGCGGAGCCGCCGGAGGCGAACGCGTCGCCGAGCCAGAAGCCGTACGAGACGGCGACCTCGTTGGCGATGTCGGAGAACTTCGCGGTGCCCTTGTCGGCGGCGACGACCAGGTAGGTGTCGTCCTCGTCGTGACGGACGACTTCCTTGGGCGGCACGACCTCGCCGGCCACCATGTTGTCGGTGATGTCGAGCAGCGCCGAGATGAAGGTGCGGTACGACGCGATGCCTTCGGCCATCCAGGCGTCACGGTCGACGGCCGGGTCCGGGAGCCGCTTGGCGACGAAGCCGCCCTTGGCGCCGACGGGCACGATGACGGTGTTCTTGACCATCTGTGCCTTGACCAGTCCGAGGATCTCCGTCCGGAAGTCCTCGCGCCGGTCCGACCAGCGCAGACCGCCTCGCGCGACCTTGCCGAAGCGCAGGTGCACGCCCTCGACGCGCGGCGAGTAGACCCAGATCTCGAACGCCGGACGGGGCGCGGGCAGATCCGGGATGGACTGCGGGTCGAACTTCATCGAGACGTAACCGTGCGGCTTGCCGTCGTCCGACATCTGGAAGAAGTTGGTGCGCAGGGTGGCCTTGATGACAGTGAGGAAGGACCGCAGGATCCGGTCCTCGTCGAGAGAGGCGACCTGGTCCAGGGCCCCGTCCAGCTCTTCGAGGAGCCCGTCGGTCAGCTCCGTACCGGCCCGCTGGCGCTCGGGCGACATCCGCGCCTCGAAGAGCGAGACCAGCAGCCGGGTGGTGTGGACGTTGTTGCGGAGAGTGCTCTCCATGTAGTCCTGGCTGAAGGTCGATCCGGCCTGGCGCAGGTACTTCGCGTAGGCGCGCAGCACCATCGCCTGCCGCCAGTTCAGACCGGCGCCCAGCACGAGCGAGTTGAAGCCGTCGTTCTCCGCCTCACCCGTCCACACGGCGGCGAAGGCGTCCTGGAACCGGTCGCGGGCATCGTCGGCGAGGTAGTTGCCGTTGCCGTTGGTCTGCGGCATCCGCAGACCGAAGTCGTAGATCCAGGCGTGGGTGCCGTCGGCGCAGCGCAGCTCGTACGGACGCTCGTCGACGACCTCGACGCCGAGCCGCTGGAGAGCCGGGAGGACGGCGGACAGGGAGACCTGCTCGCCGGTCCGGTAGATCTTGAAGCGGCGCTCGCCGGGGCCCGCGCCGACGGGCTCGTAGAGGCTGAGGGCGAAGTCCCTCTCGCCCTTCTTGAGCGCTTCGAGATGGACCAGGTCGGAGACGGCGGCGCGCGGCGTGTGGTCCGCCTTGTAGCCCTCGGGGAACGAGTGGCCGTACTGGCGCAGCAGCTCGGCGGCACGCTCCTCACCGCACTCGGCGCCGAGCGCTTCCTGGAAGCCGTCGGCCCAGGAGCGGGCGGCTTCGACGAGCCGGGCCTCGATGCGGTCGGCCTCGGCGTCGGTGAGGTCGGGCAGTTCGGTGCCGGGGGCGACCCGGACGACGAAGTGCAGCCGGGAAAGGATCGACTCGGTGTTCCAGGCGGTGAAGTCGACGCTGGTGCCGCCCAGCTCCTCCTTGAGGATGTCGATCAGGCGCAGCCGCACACCGGTGGTGTAGCGGTCGCGCGGCAGGTAGACGATCGCGGAGTAGTAGCGCCCGTACTCGTCCTGGCGCAGGTAGAGCCGCAGCCGGCGGCGCTCCTGGAGGTACAGGACGGACGTGACGACGGAACGCAGCTGGTCGACGGGCGTCTGGAAGAGCTCGTCGCGCGGGTACGTCTCCAGGATCTGGAGCAGGTCACGGCCGTCGTGGCTGTTGGGCGAGAAGCCCGCGCCCTCCAGCACCTCGGCGACCTTGCGGCGGATGACGGGCACCCGGCGCACGGACTCGGTGTACGCGGCGGACGAGAACAGTCCGAGGAAGCGGCGCTCACCGATGACGTTGCCGTCGGCGTCGAACTTCTTCACGCCGACGTAGTCGAGGTAGCTGGGGCGGTGGACGGTCGACCGGCTGTTGGCCTTGGTGAGGACGAGGAGCTTGCGCTCGCGGGCCTTGGCCCGTGCGTCGGCGGGCAGCCGGTCGAAGGACGGGCTGACGGGGTGCGCCTCGTCGACGCTGTGGTGCGGGTCGGAGCGCAGGATGCCGAGGCCGGTGCCGGGGACGGCGGCCAGCGAGTCGGTGTCCTTCAGCTCGTACTCGCGGTAGCCGAGGAAGGTGAAGTGGTCGGCGGCGAGCCAGCGCAGCAGCTCCCCGGCCTCGTTCACCTCCTCGTCGGCGAGGTCGTCGAGCGGCTCGCCGGGCAGGTCGTCGGCGATGCGCAGCGCGGCCTCGCGCATCTTCTCCCAGTCCTCGACGGTCTCCCGCACGTCGGACAGCACCCGCAGCAGATCGGCGGCGATCTGCTGGAGGTCGGAGCGGTCGGTCTCACGGTCGATCTCGACATGGATCCAGGACTCGACGAGCGCGTCGTGCGGCAGCTCGGTCCCGGCGGCCTTGGCACCCTTGGCGTTCGCGCGGTCCTGCAGGCGCGTGGCGTGACCGTTGCCCTCGGCGAGGACCTCGATGAGCTTGCCGGTGACGTCGCGGCGTACGACGACCTGCGGGTGGATCACGACATGGATGCCGCGCCCCTGCCGGGACAGCTCATTGGTGACGGAGTCGACCAGGAACGGCATGTCGTCGGTGACGACCTCGACCACGGAGTGACTGCACGTCCAGCCGTTCTCCTCGACGGTCGGGGTGTGCACCCGGACGTTCGCCGTGCCCTGCGGGCGATTCTCGGCGAGCCGGTAGTGGGAGGAGGCCGCACCGAAGACGTCGACGGGGTCGCGGCCGCCGATGTCCTCCGGAGCGGTGTGCAGGTAGTAGCGCTGGAGGTAGGAGAGGAGTACGTCCTGCCCGGGACGCTCCTGCCCGGCCCCGGTGGCCGCGGCACTCACCCGGGGGGTACCGCCCGGGCCACCGACACCACCGCCCGGGCTGTTGTCAGCTACCTTGGCGGCCCGTGCGAGCAGCTCGGCCTTGGCTTCGTCCAGCTTGGTCTGCATGTCCTCTGGCTCCTGTCGCGCGCCGTTGCGTGACGTAGGTGTAAAAGACGACGTACCGCCACGACACGGGGTTTCCGGTCTGAGTCGACGCTATGCCGCTATGAGAGATACCCGGGCCCATATTGGCCATTTTTGGCAGTCGGGCCGGGCTGTGAGGATCAGTGATGGCCCGGGTGCTGTGGCACTCCGGGCGCAGGCCGGGGGCTTCGCTGCCCCCGAGGCGTATCGCGCTGATCACGGGGTCCAGGCTATCTCGCCCGCCCCCGTAACCGTCACGACCCGTATGTGTACAAAAGAAGGTCCCGAAGTTTGACACTCTGGACAGCGCGGCGGCCGGTATTGCCGCACTCTGGTAGACGGAACAGGCCGACGAACCCGTGGGAGCCCCGCCATGGCACCGAAGATCCTGATCGTCACCGGCGACGCCGCCGAGTCCCTGGAAGTCCTCTATCCGTACCAGCGGCTGCGCGAGGAGGGGTACGACGTCCACATCGCGGCCCCCGCCCGCAAGACGCTCCGCTTCGTCGTCCACGACTTCGAGCCCGGCTTCGACACGTACACCGAGAAGCCCGGCTACACCTGGCCCGCGGATCTGGCCTTCTCCGAGGTCGATGCCGGGGACTACGTGGCCCTGGTCGTCCCGGGCGGCCGGGCCCCCGAGTATCTGCGCAACGACGCCGAGCTGCGCAAGATCCTCAAGGCCTTCTTCGACTCGGACCGTCCGGTGGCCCAGATCTGCCACGGCCCGCTGATGACGGCGGCCGTCGGCGCACTGGCCGGCCGGCACGTCACCGCGTACCCCGCTCTGGAGCTCGACGTGCAGGCGGCGGGCGCCACCTTCGAGGACCACGAGGCGGTGGTCGACGGCACGCTGGTCTCGTCCCGCGCGTGGCCGGACCACTCGGCATGGATGCGTGAGTTCCTGAAGGTGCTCCGTACGAAGGCCCCGGTCACCGCCTGACGGCGCCTTCCAGGGACCCCGCCGCGTCCTTCAGCTCCTATCCGGCCATTCCCTCGGCCAGCTCAGCGGCTTCGGCCAGGCTGTCGACCACGGGTACCCCGGCCGCCTCCAGGCTGGCCCTGCTGTGCGATCCGCCGGTGTACAGGACGGCCTTCGCACCGACGTGGGCGGCGGCCACGGCGTCGTCCACCGCATCGCCGATGACGACCGTGCGCTCCGGGGATATCCCGTCCAGTGCGGCGAGGTGCCGCTCCATGTGGAGCGCCTTGCTGCCGCCGGACGGCCCGGTGCGCCCGTCGACGCGTACGAAGTGCCGCTCGATGCCGTACCCGCGAACCACGGGGACGAGCTGGTCATGTCCGTACATGCTCAGGAGGGACTGGCTGCCCCCGCCCAGCCGCCACCCCGCGAGCAGTTCCTCGGCACCCTCGGTGAGCCCGCAGGCGGCCCGCTGTTCGGTGTAGTACCGGTGGAATATCCCGTCCATCCGCTCCCACTCGGCCTCCGTGGGCAACCGGCCCAACAGCCGCTCGTAGAAGCGGGGGATCGGGATGCAGTACATCTCCCGGTACTGCTCCAGCGTGATCGGTTCCAGACCGACCTCTCCGAACGCGGCGTTCGTCGCGCCGACGACCGCGGCGTTGTCGTCGAGCAGTGTGCCGTTCCAGTCCCAGACCAGATGTGTGCGGTGCTTCCCGTGCGTCCCCATGCGTCAGAAAGTACCCGCAGGGTCCGACAGCCGACCCGGGAGCCGGCCCGAACCCGATCCGGGAGCCGACCCGATCGCCGGCCCGGGAGCGGCTCGGTCCCGTCCGGGAGCCGGTCCGACGGCGCGGGAGGGGCCCCTCTTGCGCCCGCCCTCAGCCGATCAGATTCGGGATCTCCTGGACGCCGAACCACAGCAGCTCGTGATCCTCGGCGCCGTCCACGGTGAACTGCGCGTCGTCGTCACCGAGGTCCGCGGCGCCCAGCGCCGCCGCCGCGGCCGTGACGTCCTTCTCCGCGTCGTCCGCGTCGACGTGCACCGCGGCGGCCTCCGTCAGCGCGACGGGGGACGCGATCCGCACCTCACCGATCGACGACGAGTCGAGGCTGTGGTCCGGGTCGGCCACGGCCGAACCGTCCGGCACGTCGACGGCCACGACGACCCGTCGGCGCACCACGTCGGGGTTCCCGGCGATCAGGCGCAGCGAGGCGGAGGCGGCACGGTTGAGCGCCGCGTACTCCAGTTCCTCGATGTCGTCGGAGACGTACCACTCGCGCAGACCGGGAGTCACCGCGTAGGCGGTCAGCGGACCGGGACCGATCTCGCCCGCCTTGTGCGCCGCTGCGAGTCCGGGGAGCGTCAGGGGGACGTACACGCGCATGGCTGGCCGCTTTCGTAGTCGGAAACGCCCTCAGGATACGTGCGACGTCCCTCTTTGGGGTTACGTGCACCACCGCCGCCCCGTCCACCCGACAACCGTCTCTCACCCTCCCCCCGCCCGCCTCGCGCCCCGCACGACACCCGGCACATCACCCGGATAGGTGATTCCGCCCGATCGCGTCCGGCACCCCTGGGGCGCTTGCGGCCGCCTCCGCCGTCGCCGTAGAAGATCCACAGCAGAAGTTACCGCCCGGTATTCGACCGGGCCTCTGAAGCACGGGGGCGATGAGCGATGAGCACGAACAGGACCCGGCCCACCGGACGACACGACCGACGCAGGCCCGAAGCCGTACCACCGCAGCGCACAAGGACTCCCCGGCGCCTCCACCCCCACCACTGGTTCGCCGAGCGCCTCCTGGCGGTTCTCAGCGGCCAGCGCCCGGTGCACTGGATGCTCGGACACACCATCGGGGAGGCCTACGACCAACTGGCCGAACTGGCTCCCCGCACCCCGCTGAGGGCCCGCGGCGCCCGCCCCGTGATCCGCATGTGCCACGGCGCCCAGCCGGCCCCGGGTGTGGTGGAGGCCTGCGCGAGCATCGCCGCGGGCGAACAGGTGAGGGCGATGGCCTTCCGCCTCGAACAGGGACCGGACCTCCGCTGGCGCTGCGCCGCGGTGGAGCTGGGCGACGAACACCTGCGGGTGGCGACAGCCCGGTAGACGCCCGAGCAGGGACCTTCCCGCGGCCCTCCCGGCCCCGACCCCCGGCCCCCGGCCCGAACGGGGCCGGGGGTCGGGGCCAGGGGTCAGGGCCAGGGGTCGGGGCCAGGGGTCGGGGCCAGGGGTCGGGGCCGGGGGAAAACGAACCGTGGACCGAGGAAAAAGTGGACCGAGGAAAAAACAGACCGGGGCCGAGCACCCGAACAAGGTGCCCGGCCCCGGTCAGAAGCCGATCGGCGCCAACAGCGCCGACGTCACCGCCACCGCTACTTCTTGCGGCGCCGCCCACCGCCACCGTTCTTCTGGGCCTTGCGGCGCTCCGCCCGGGTCAACCCGTCCGACTCGGACCCGGCCCCGCCGTCACCGTTGGAGAAGTCGCCCTCGACGACCCCGCCCTCCCCGTCCACCGTGGGAGCGGAGAAGTGCAGCCGGTCGGGACGCTGCGGGGCATCGAGCCCCTTGGCCCGGATCTCCGGACGCGCCGCCGGTACGAGGTCCTCCTTGGCGAGCGGGGCCTGCTCGGCCTCGTCCTGCACCGGAACCTCCTCGACCTGCTGCTCGACCTGGACCTCCAGGTTGAACAGGTAGCCGACGGACTCCTCCTTGATGCCCTCCATCATGGCGTTGAACATGTCGAAGCCCTCGCGCTGGTACTCGACCAGCGGGTCCTTCTGCGCCATGGCACGGAGGCCGATGCCCTCCTGGAGGTAGTCCATCTCGTAGAGGTGCTCACGCCACTTGCGGTCCAGGACGGACAGCACGACACGCCGCTCCAGCTCACGCATGATGTCCGAGCCGAGCTGCTTCTCGCGCTCGCCGTACTGCTCGTGGATGTCGTCCTTGATGGACTCACCGATGAACTCGGCGGTGATCCCGGCCAGGTCGCCGGCCGCCTCCTCCAGTTCCTCGGCGGTGACCTTCACCGGGTAGAGCTGCTTGAACGCACCCCACAGCCGGTCCAGGTCCCACTCCTCGGCGAAGCCCTCGGCGGTCTCCTGACGGATGTAGTCGTCGATCGTGTCGTCCATGAAGTGGCGGATCTGGTCCTGCAGATCCTCACCCTCCAGGACCCGGCGACGCTCGCCGTAGATGACCTCGCGCTGCCGGTTGAGCACCTCGTCGTACTTCAGGACGTTCTTACGCGTCTCGAAGTTCTGCTGCTCGACCTGCGACTGCGCCGAGGCGATCGCCCTCGTCACCATCTTGTTCTCGATCGGCACGTCGTCCGGCACATTGGCCATCGACATGACGCGCTCGACCATCTGCGCCTTGAACAGCCGCATCAGATCGTCGCCGAGCGACAGGTAGAAGCGGGACTCGCCGGGGTCGCCCTGACGGCCGGAACGACCGCGCAGCTGGTTGTCGATACGCCGCGACTCGTGCCGCTCGGTGCCCAGGACGTAGAGCCCGCCGAGCTCCCTGACCTCTTCGAACTCCGCCTTCACGGCCAGCTCGGCCTTCTCCAGCGCCGCGGGCAGCGCGGCCGCCCACTCCTCGACGTGCTCGACGGGGTCGAGGCCGAGCTGGCGCAGCTCCGCCTCGGCAAGATCGTCGGGGTTGCCGCCGAGCTTGATGTCGGTGCCTCGTCCGGCCATGTTCGTCGCGACCGTGACCGCGCCCTTGCGGCCGGCCTGGGCGACGATCGTCGCCTCGCGGTCGTGCTGCTTGGCGTTGAGGACCTCGTGCTGGACACCGCGCTTGGAGAGCTGCTGCGAGAGGTACTCGGACTTCTCGACCGAGGTGGTGCCGACCAGGATCGGCTGGCCCTTCTCGTGCTTCTCGGCGATGTCGTCGACGACCGCGGCGAACTTCGCGACCTCGGTGCGGTAGATCAGGTCCGACTGGTCGGCACGGACCATCGGCCGGTTCGTCGGGATCGGTACCACACCGAGCTTGTAGATCTGGTGGAACTCGGCGGCTTCGGTCATCGCCGTACCGGTCATACCGGAGAGCTTGCCGTAGAGGCGGAAGAAGTTCTGCAGGGTGATCGTGGCGAGCGTCTGGTTCTCGTCCTTGATGTCCACCCCTTCCTTCGCCTCGATCGCCTGGTGCATGCCCTCGTTGTAGCGGCGGCCGGCGAGGATACGGCCGGTGTGCTCGTCGACGATCATGACTTCGCCGTCGATGACGACGTAGTCCTTGTCCTTCTTGAAGAGTTCCTTCGCCTTGATGGCGTTGTTGAGGTACCCGACGAGAGGGGTGTTCACGGACTCGTAGAGGTTCTCGATGCCGAGCCAGTCCTCGACCTTCGAGACACCGGACTCATGGATGGCGACGGTCCGCTTCTTCTCGTCGACCTCGTAGTCGCCGGTCTCCTCGATGCCCTTGAGCGGGTTGCCCGCCTCGCCCTTGGTCAGGCGCGTGACCAGCTTGGCGAAGTCGCCGTACCACTTGGTGGCCTGGTCGGCCGGGCCGGAGATGATCAGCGGCGTACGGGCCTCGTCGACGAGGATCGAGTCGACCTCGTCGACCACGGCGAAGTTGTGGCCGCGCTGGACGAGCTCGTCCGCGGACCACGCCATGTTGTCGCGGAGGTAGTCGAAGCCGAACTCGTTGTTCGTGCCGTACGTGATGTCGCAGGCGTACTGCTCACGGCGCTGGGCCGGCGTCATGTTGGCGATGATGCAGCCGACGGTCAGGCCGAGGAACTTGTGGACCCGGCCCATCAGCTCGGAGTCGCGCTCGGCGAGGTAGTCGTTGACCGTGATCAGGTGCACGCCCTTGCCGGAGAGCGCGTTGAGATACGCCGGCAGGGTGCCGACCAGGGTCTTGCCCTCGCCGGTCTTCATCTCGGCCACATAGCCGAGGTGCAGGGCTGCGCCGCCCATCATCTGAACGTCGTAGTGGCGCTGTCCGAGGACCCGCTTGGCGGCCTCACGGACGGTCGCGAATGCCTCGGGGAGCAGGTCGTCCAGGCTCTCGCCGTCCGCGTACCGTTCCTTGTACTCGTCGGTGAGCGCCCGCAGCTCGGCGTCGGAGAGGTTGACGAAGTCCTCTTCGATGGAGCTGACCTGGTCCGCGATGCGGTGCAGTTTGCGCAGGATCTTGCCTTCGCCTGCACGCATGAGCTTGTTGAAGACGGACACTGAGGCTGGTCTCCTTGCCGGTCGGGCCTGGCACTGGGTCGTGGAATGGACTCTGGCGCGGGCACGGCAGGTGGGCCCCACCGCAACGGCCATCGTAAGCGAGGACCCCGCCGCGCCGGGAGGGCTGCCGCCGCGTCGGCTCCACCGTCCCCTCCCAGTCAACGGCCGGGGGGCTCCGAAGGTGCCGGGAAGTCCGAAAAGTGTTCGCTTCCCGGTCGGCTCCTCAGCAGAATCCGTACATGGAGCCGATCACCCTCACCACCGAGCGTCTGCTGCTGCGTCCCTTCGCCGGTGGCGACGCGGACGAGATCCATGCCGCCTGTCAGGACCCGGACATCCAGCGCTGGACGGTCGTGCCCTCCCCGTACAGCCATGCCGACGCGGAGCTCTTCGCGGAAAAGCAGTCCCCCGGCGGCTGGCACGACGACTCCGCGTACGGCTTCGCGGTGGTCCTGCGCGGCAGCGGGGCGCTGGTGGGCGCGGTCGGCATCACCCGCCGCGATCTGCCGGGCACGTACGAGGTGGGTTTCTGGACCGCCAGGGAGCACCGGGGTCGCGGCTACACGTCGGAGGCGGTCCTGGCCGCCGCCCGCTGGACCTTCACCTCGCTCGGCGGTGACCGGCTGGAGTGGCGGGCCGAGGTCGGCAACGCCCCCTCGCGTGCCGTGGCGCTGAGAGCGGGGTTCCGGATGGAGGGCGAGCAACGATCGGGACTGCTCAACAAGGGTGTACGGCGCGACGCCTGGATCGGTGCGCTGATCCCGTCCGATCTCGGCCTGCCGGGCACCGACACCTATCTGACCGCAGCCGGCTGACCCCGATCGGTGAACTCCACGCCCGGATGTCAGTGCCTCCCCCTAGGGTGCGGGACATGACGTCTGTGCCGCCCCCCACCGCCGAACTCTCCGCCGACCAAGCGCGCAGGATCGCCCTGCGCGCCCAGGGCTTCCTGGGTGCTCCGGACCGCCGGGCCGGGGTTCCGGGTGTGCTGCGGCATCTCGGTGCCGTGCAGCTCGACACGATCTCGGTGCTCGCGCGTTCGCACGAACTGATTCCGTACGCGCGCCTCGGCGCGATCGGCCGGCGCGCGGTCGAGGAGGCGTACTGGTCGGGCGGCCGTACCTTCGAATACTGGTCGCACGCGGCGTGCATCCTGCCGGTCGAGGAGTGGCCGCACTTCGCGTTCCGCCGCCGTGCCTACCGCTCGCGCCCCCACTGGCACCACGACCTGCCGGACGGCGCGTACGAAACAGTGATCAAGCAGCTGCGCACCGAGGGCCCGCTCACGGCGACGGAGCTGGGCGGCGCGAAGAACGGCGGGGAGTGGTGGGACTGGTCGGAGTCGAAGGTCGCCGTCGAGCGCGCCCTGATGTACGGGGAGGTGGTGTGCACCGAGCGGCGCAGCTGGAAGCGGGTGTACGACCTCGCCGAGCGGGCCCTGCCCGATGCCGTGCTGCACGACGATCTGGACGACGCGGAGTGCCTGCGCCGGTTGGTCGCGCTCGCGGGGCAGTCCCTGGGCATCGGCACCCGCGCGGACATCGCGGACTACCACCGGCTCAAGGGGGAGCAGTTCGACGCCGTCGTGGCCGACTCCGGTCTGGTGCCGGTGACGGTGCGGGGCTGGGCGAAGCCGGCCTGGGCGGACCCGGCGGCGCTGGCCTCGGAGCCGCGCGGGCGGCATCGCACGACCCTGTTGTCGCCGTTCGACTCCCTGGTCTGGGAGCGGGCGCGCACCGAGCGGATCTTCGGTTTCACGCACCGCCTGGAGGCCTATGTCCCCAAGCCCAAGCGGATACATGGCTACTTCGCGATGCCGCTGCTGGCGGGCGGAAGGCTGCAGGGCCGCGTCGACCCGGCGCGCGAGGGCAGCACACTGGTGGCCCGTCAGGTGTCCCTGGAGAGCGGGAAGGCCGTGGTACCGATGGCCGAGGCCCTGGTGGAGGCCGCGTCCTGGGTCGGCTGCACGGACGTCCGTCTGGAGCAGGTCGACGCACCGGGACTGCGCGGGCCGCTCGCTCAGGAAATCGCCCGCGCTCTGGCGTGAGCGCGCATTCCCTTGCCTTTACCCGGCGCCGACCTGTTCGATCCGTTCGGTCCCGTCGTCGCAGCGGTCACCTGATCTCCAGAATCTTCTCCCGCATGGCATAGACCACGGCCTCCATCCTGGAGTGCAGCTGCAGCTTCTCCAGAATGTTGCGGACATGGTTCTTCACGGTGTTCTCGGAAATGAACAGCTCCTTCGCGATATCGCGATTGTTCATGCCCGTTGCAACGAGTTTCAGGACTTCGAGCTCACGCTCGGTGAGCCGCGGCGCTGGTACCAGCCGACGCTCGTCGGTCCGCTGGATCATCGACTTGAACTCGGTGAGCAGTTTGGACGCCATGGAGGGGCTGATCTGGGACTGTCCGTCGGCGACCGCGCGAATCGCCGTGGCCACCTCGTCCGTCGAGATCTCCTTGAGGAGATAGCCGGTGGCGCCCGCCTTGATCGCGTCGTAGAGGTCGGCCTCCTCATCGCTGATCGTCAGCATGATGATCTTCGCGCTGGGGGCCACCTCCTTGATCGACGTACAGGCCTCGATGCCCCCGCGCCTGGGCATCCGTACATCCATCAGCACGATGTCGGGCAGCAGATCGGCGGCCTTGTCGACCGCCTCCGCCCCGTCACCCGCCTCGCCGACGACCTGGATGTCCTCCTCCTGGGCGAGGACGATCTCCAGCCCTCTGCGGAAGAGAGCGTGGTCGTCCACCACGAGGACCCGGATCGGCTCCTTGTGGGAACCACTTTCCGTGCCGGCGCCGGTACCGGCAGCGCCACCGGCGTCATTCGCATCGCGCACGGGCCCGAAGGTGTCCGCCATCGTTCCTCCCCCTGAAGGCCATGGCCTGAAGTTCACAAACTGTCCGCCAACGTCAGTTCACAGAGCACCGGTTGGCTTGGGACGACATGATTTCATGCCTGGACGTCGGAGCGGCGATCCCGCCGCCGCACACGGGTGCCCCTGGGGGCGCACAGACGCTCCAGGGGCACCGTGGAAGCGTGGCGTCAGCCGCCGAGCGCACCGCCCGCGCCGCCCGCCTCATCGGCGGCCAGCGGATCGGTCCTCAGGTGAATGACACCGTAGTCATAAGCATGCCGCCGGTAGACGACACTGGGTTCCTTCGTCTCGGAGTCGACGAACAGATAGAAGTCGTGCCCGACCAGCTCCATCTCGTAGAGCGCCTGATCGAGCGACATCGGTGCGGCGACATGCGTCTTCTCGCGCATCACCAGCGGACCCTCGCCCTGTACCTCCAGCGAGCCGAACCTGGTGGTGGGCACGGTCTGGCCCGTCTCACTGCCCACCAGATCGCCCTCGCCGTTGAACGACGCCGCGCCCGGCACGGTCTCGGCGACTTCCGCAGCGGGAATCCGGCCGTTGCCACGGCGGCTGTAGCGCTTGTCGTGCTGCTTGCGCAGCCGCGCCTCCAACTTGCCGGTGGCCAGGTCCAGCGCTGCGTACGGGTCGCCTGCGGCCGCTTCCGCCCGGATGACCGGCCCACGCGAACGGAGCGTGATCTCCACCCGGTCGGAACGATCGGCCTGACGGGGGTTCGGCTCCTTGGACACCTCGACGTCGAGGCTGATCACCTTGCCGTCGAACTTCTGGATCTTGTCCAGCTTCAGCTTCTCGGCCACGTGCTTGCGGAACCGCTCCGGCACCTCGGTCTTGCGGCCCTTGACGACGATGTCCACGCAGAACTCCGTTCCCGGATCGCTCCGCTCAGCGGCGGAGCGTCTCCCTTTTGCACCAGGCCCCGGTGTTGACCGGAGCCGCGGACTCGGTGACTTCCACCTCCTCCTCCCCCATCGGCAGGGTCTCCACCCCACCGAATTCCCTGCTTCCGGACTACTGGTGAGTTGCCTGCCCGAAACCTGGCGGTGCATTCGTCGAGGTCCGGCATTCACCATTCCTCACAACCGAACATAGCCTGCCCGGCCTGATGTCGGCACCCGCTACTCGCACGTACCTCCGTTCAGGTCTTTTTACTCACTCACTACCTGCAACGATGCAAGTTCACTGACAGTTCCGGTCTATTTCGAAGGCCGACGGAGAAACTGCGACAACGGCCGCCTGCCCATTGCCGTGTGCGACGCCCTCGCGCCCGCCCGCTGTCGCGATCGCCCGAGCCGCCTCGGCCAGCGAGGCACCGGTCGTCAGAAGGTCGTCCACCAGCACCACCCGTCCGGCCGCAAGCAGCCGTTCACCCCCGGCCACGACCTCCAGGGCCCCGGCGAGATTCTCCTGCCGCTGCCGGGCCCCGAGCCCCACCTGATCGGCCACCGGACGCCGCTGCCGGAGCACCGCGACCACCCGGGCCCGAGTACCGCGGCGCCGTAGCTCACCTGCGGCGGCCAGAGCGATCCGCCGCGTCGGATCATGGCCCCGCGCCGCCACGGCCCGCCGCGCCGACGGCACGGGGACGAGCAGCAGCGGGCCGATGTCGCCCGCATACCTCGCCCCCGCCTGGACGGCCCCCGCCAGCGCCTTGCCGAGCGGCCCGGCAAGGCCCAGGGCACCGCGCTCCTTATGGGCCAGGAGCACCGCACGTACCGCGTTCTCGTAGCCGGCCGCCGCATGCACCACCGGCAGGCCCCTGGGCTCCGGCACCTGCCTCACCCGGCGCGGCGCCTGGCCGCACAGCTGCGCTCGGCACTCCTCGCACAGCTCCGTACGCGGCCTGCCGCAGCCGCCACAGGACACCGGCAGGACAAGTCCGGATATCTCCCGCCACCACCCCCGCATGACTCCACTGTGCCTCTCTCGAAGGCACCCGGCCACCCCTGTGGAAAACACGACGCCGGACGCGCGGTTCCCGGCCCGGACTCACGGGTCTCAGCCCGGGTAGACCAGCGACCAGCCTTCCTTGACCACCGTCTGCCAGTTGTCACCCGGCGACAGCTTCACTATCCCGTCACTCAACGTGGCCGCCATCAGCGGCAACTGCTCGTCGTCCGCCGCCGCGACCGACGACACCTGGTTCACGCCGGGCAGAACGCCGGACGCGGGCGTCGAACCGTCCGCCTGCACATAGCGCACCTGCTGGACGCCGCCCTGCTCCTTGCCGACCACCACGAGACGGCTCCGGCCCGACCACGACATCGCGGTCACGTCCGTCAGCTGGGGGGCGGCCTGGCGCAACTCCACGACCGAGACCTGCTGATCCGTCTCCGGCCCGTGCCGCTCGATCCGGCCGATCTTCAACGTGGTGTGGCCGTCCTGGGTGACCAGGAGCGCGATCCGCACTCCGTCCGCGGACATCCGCAGCGCCTCGATCCGACCGTCCAGGCCCGGCACGGCGACCGCCTCCGGTCTGCCGTCCCCACCGGCCAGCCGCAGCAGCCTGCGGTTGCCGGGATCCCGGTCGGCCACCCAGAGGTCGCCCCGGCCGTCCCAGCTCGGCACCGACAGACGGTCGTTCTCGTCCGCGGCCTTGCTGGTCACCGAGGCAGCCGGAAGCTCGCCGTCCGAGACGATGGACGACACATAGAGGCTCCTCTTGTCCCGCGAGACCGCCGCCGCCGACTGCTCGTCCCTGGCCACACCGACCGTGCCCATCTGCACCGGCCCGTGGCCGAGCGGGCCGGCCACCGTCTCCGGGGTGCCACTGCCCTTGGTGCTGCCAGGAATGCGCTCCACATGCCCCTTGCGATCGATGAAGTACTGGCTGTCCGGACCGCTCGACGAGCCGTCAGGGGCGAACTCCTCCGCCTGATCCGTCCCGAGAACGCACAGCGGGGAGCCGTCGGAGCGTTGCAGCTCGACCTGCTCGACCCGTGCGGACGTCAGGTCCCGCAAGGTGTACAGGATCTGAGAGGCCATCATGCGACAGGAACGCTGCCCGACGCCGTCCGCCTTCTTGCTGAGCGGAACCTTCAGAACATTGCGGTCGTCGGGGGTCAGGGAGGTGACGCCCTTCTTCAGCGTCGTACCCGGGGGAAAGCTGGAGCGGACCACCGGGCGCAGCCAACTGGTCGGCCCCGCCAGCAGGCTTCGGACGGCCTGCGTCACGGTGTCCATCTTGGTGGCAGGGTCCGTCCGGCTGCGGAGGTAGACGGGGTCGGCGACCAGCGTCGACTGCGCCTCCCCCCGCCCTGCGGCGAAGTAGTACTTGTCGACGGAACGGTAGAGGCGTTTGAAGTCCGACTGCCCGAGCAGAAGACCGTCCGGCACGGCATCGATGCGCCACTCCTTGCCCTCCGGCCCGTTCTCTCTCACCAGACGCAGCGTCTGGTCGTAGTCCGTGGGCGCAAGCGGCTGATAGACGCTCTGGGCGTCGACCGTTGCCACCATCTCACCGGTCAGGGTGTAGGTGACGTCCGTGGCGCCGGGGTCTCTGTCGCGGAACGGGCGGTCGCTCCGGTTCGGCGCCTTGGTGAGCACCGTCGTGAACGCGCTCGGCCTCCACTTGCTCGCCGCCTTCTTCGTCAGGTACATGCGGGTCGTCCTGAAGCCCGGGTCATCGCTGGTCATGGACTCCAGGAAGCCGTCGACGACCTCCTCGGGGGTGGCGTTGTCGCGCGGCGCCACGGCGTACACCTGTACCTGGGAGTCACCGGGCTGCGATGCGTCCACAGCCTTGACGTCCCCGGTCACAGGCATCGAGCTGCACGCGGACAGCAGCAGGACACCGCATCCGAGCAGTGCGACCAGCCCCGGCACACGCTCATGGCCGCCCCTGTGACGGTCAGTGCCCATGGTTCGCGTCCCCCCGGTCCGGGTCCTGCCCTGCAGAGTCGAAATCTCCGCCCGGCCGTTCCTCTGCGGGGCGCGCGACCACGCGTGCGCCACTCCCCGGCAGGGCCGCCGGATGCACCGAGACCGGCGCCGTCCGGGAAGCCACGGGAGCACGCGAGGGTACGGGCAGTGCGGCGCGGTCGTTGCCTCCGGGCTGGGCCGGCACTGCCGTCAGCCGGTGCTCGCTCCCGGTCGTGGGAGCGGTCGCGGCTCGCTCCCGGTTCTCCCGATTGCGCCGGGAATCCTCGGGTTCCAGCGGTATCGGCGATCCGCGCAGCGGTTCGTCCGCCGTACGCGGCAGAGTGAGCCGGAACTGCGAGCCGCCGCCCGGCTCGCCCCATGCCTGCAGCCAGCCGCCGTGCAGCCTCGCGTCCTCCACGGCGATGGACAGTCCGAGTCCGGTGCCGCCGGTCGTCCGCGCGCGGGCCGGATCGGCCCGCCAGAAGCGGTTGAACACCCTCGTCGCCTCGCCCGGCTTGAGCCCCACACCGTAGTCCCGCACGGCCACGGCGACCGCGCCTCCGGCCACCCCCATCCGCACCACGACGTCCCGGCCCTCGCCGTGCTCCACGGCGTTCACCACCAGGTTGCGCAGGATGCGTTCGACCCGCCGTGCGTCGGCCTCCGCGATCACCGGCTGCTCGTCACCGCTCACCCGGATCCGGGTGCCCTTGCGCTCGGCCAGCGGCTCGGCCCCGCCGATCACCCGTCGCACGACCTGCCGCAGATCTATCGGCTCGGCCTCCAGCGCCGCGGCGCCCGCGTCGAACCGGCTGATCTCCAGCAGATCGGAGAGCAGCGACTCGAACCGGTCGAGTTGATCCCCGAGCAGCTCCGCGGAGCGCGCCGTCACGGGATCGAAGTCGCTGCGGGCCTCATGGATGACATCGGCGGCCATCCGCACGGTCGTCAGCGGTGTCCGCAGCTCGTGGGAGACATCGGAGACGAAGCGCCGCTGCATCCGCGACAGCTCCTCCAGCTGCTGGATCTTCAGCTGCAGATTCTGCGCCATCTTGTTGAAGGCCTCACCGAGCCGCGCGATGTCGTCCTCGCCCGCGACCTTCATCCGTTCCTGGAGCCTGCCGGCGGAGAGCCGCTCGGCGATGCCCGCCGCCATCCGCACGGGTGTGACGACCTGCCGCACCACGAACCACGCGATGGCCCCGAGCAGCACGACGACGAACAGCCCTGCTGTTGCCAGCGTTCCCCTGACCAGCGTCAATGACTTCTCCTCCTGCGTCAGCGGGAAGAGGTAGTACAGCTGGTAGGGATTGTGGTCGATGTCGTACAGCCGTTTACCCACGACGAGCCCGGGCTGCGACGGCTGCCCGTTCGCGTACTGGATCCAGGAGTACGTCTGGAACGCCCCGGGGCCCTTGTTCACGGAGTCCCGCAGGCTCTGCGGAATGCTCACCGCCTCCACGCTGCCCGAACCGCGCGGCGCACGGGTGCCCTCGTCGGCACTGAGCGCCACCACGTTGAAGGCGTTCTTGCCGCCGCTGGCGAGCTGGTCGACGAGTTCGGTCCGCCAGGAGTTGTTGGCCGTGGTGCCGTCCGTCGTGTCACCGCCCTGCCCGCCAGGGACGAGCGGAGCGTTGGCCTTCTCCTGGGCTGCGGCGAAACCGCCGGCGGCCTGGGTCTGGGCAGCCTTGCCCTTCGCGTCGAGAAGGCCGTTGCGCACCTGCCCGATCACGACGAAGCCGAGCAGCAGCACCACACCGAGCGACATGAGCAGCGTGCCCGCCACGACCCTCAGCTGCAGATTCCGCCGCCACAGCCGCACAGCCGGCAGCAGCGGACGCCGCACCCAACGCATCAGCAATCGCGGCACAGGACCGCCGAGCGCCCAGTCCTGGATCAACCGGCCACCCTGCAGAAGACGCCCCACCGGGGACGCCTTGTGTCCTGGAGCAGCAGCCCGCTCCGCACGGGCTCCCGGCTCCCCGGGCTGCGGAGCAGCGCTACCCAGGGACATGTCAGCTCGGTCCGGCCTTGTAACCGACCCCTCGGACGGTCACCACGATCTCGGGCCGCTCCGGGTCCTTCTCGACCTTCGAACGCAGTCGCTGGACATGCACATTCACCAGCCGGGTGTCGGCAGCGTGACGGTACCCCCACACCTGCTCCAGCAGCACCTCACGAGTGAAGACCTGCCACGGCTTGCGGGCGAGCGCGACCAGCAGATCGAACTCCAGCGGGGTGAGGGCGATCGACTGCCCCTCCCTCTTCACCGAGTGACCGGCCACATCGATGACCAGATCCCCGATGGTCAGCTGCTCCGGCGCCGGTTCCTCGGACCTCCGCAGACGTGCCCTGATCCGGGCAACCAACTCCTTAGGTTTGAACGGCTTCACGATGTAGTCGTCGGCCCCGGACTCCAGACCCACCACCACATCAACCGTGTCGCTCTTGGCAGTGAGCATGACGATCGGCACACCCGACTCGGCCCTGATCAACCTGCAGACCTCGATGCCGTCCCTACCGGGCAGCATCAGATCCAGCAGGACCAGGTCCGGCTTGGCCTCTCGAAATGCGGCAAGTGCCTTGTCGCCGTCCGCTACGAACGACGGCTCGAACCCTTCACCACGCAGCACAATCCCGAGCATCTCGGCCAGTGCGGTGTCGTCGTCGACGACAAGGACGCGTCCCTTCATAATCGACATCATCCCATTAGCTAATCGTTACCTGCGATGATCTGGCACACAGCTCTGCCAGTCCGACCCCCATGACCGGGGAAACCACGCCCCCCTCCGTGACAATCGCCGTGACCAGCTCCGGCGGTGTGATGTCGAACGCGGGGTTGTACGCCGGGGCTCCCGCGGGCGCCACAAGCACCCCACCGGCGTCCCCGCCTGCGGCCCCTGCCCGCAACGATGTGAACTCCGTCACTTCACTCCCGGGTCGCTGCTCGACGGTGATCGACGCCCCGTCCACGGTGTCCAGATCGACGGTCGTGGTCGGCGCCACGACGATGAACGGTACGTGGTGGTACTTCGCGAGCACCGCCAACGGGTAGCTGCCCACCTTGTTCGCCACCGATCCGTCCGCGGCGATGCGGTCCGCCCCGATGAGCACGGCGTCCACCTCCCCGGCGGCGAACAGCGAGCCCGCGGCGTTGTCCGTGAGCAGGCTGTACGGCATGCCATTGCGCGCGGCCTCGTACGCCGTCAGGCGCGCCCCCTGCAACAGCGGACGGGTCTCATCCACCCACAGCCGGCGCAGCCGCCCCTCCCGGTGCGCCCCGAGCGCAACCGCGAAAGCAGTGCCCTCACCGCCCGAGACGAGCGCCCCCGAATTGCAGTGGGTCAGCAGTTGATGGCCGGGGCCCGGCAGCAGTTCGTCCAGAAGAGCGAGCCCGTATCGCGCCATACGCCCACTGGCCTCGGCATCTGCCCGGTGCAGTGCCCGGGCCTCGGCCAGCGCCGCCTCGGCTGCCCGCTCCGGACCGGCCCCCTTTCCGACAGCCGTCCGGTACGCCCCGGCTGCCCGCCGCACCCCGTATCCAAGGTTCACCGCGGTGGGCCTCGACCCCTCCAGCAGCCCTGCGGCCTCCACCACGTCATCGCCTCGCACCGCTGCGAGAGCCACTCCATAGGCCCCCGCGATGCCCAGCAACGGCGCTCCGCGTACCGCCAGCACCCGGATCGCCCGCACCAGCGCGGGAACATCGGTGCACACCAGCTCGACCTCCTCGGCAGGCAGTCGCGTCTGGTCGAGAAGCACCAGTGCGGGACCGTCCGGAAGGTCATCCCAGCGAAGTACGGCGTGAGGCTCGATGCCCATACGCGATTGCGCGTCCTGATCAGCCATCCGCCCAGTCTGCCCGGTGAGCCGCCCACAAATGAAGGTACGAACGAGATACGACGCCAGACCCGTACCGGAGCAACGCGTGGCACGATGGCTGCCAACCTGCCGTCCCGATGCGCGGACAGGACCATGAAGGAGCGAGAATGAACGACACTCCGGGCTGGGCCTCGCCCGGATCTGCCCCCTCCGAGGGTCAGGGGGCAGGCGTCCCCCGGCCTTCCGAGCCCATCGACGGCAGCGGCCCGGCGGCGAACTGGTCCCCCACGCAGCCGCCCGCAGGGCAGTGGTCCCCACCAAGCGCTCCCGGCACAGGCCCCGGCGCACCACCCCCGGCCCCCGGCTGGGGCGGAGGGCCTCAGGGCCACGGCTGGGGCCCCGGACCTCAGGGCCACGGCTGGGGGCAGCCGCCTGTGGCGCCCAAGCCCGGTGTCATCCCGCTCCGGCCACTCGGCGTCGGTGAGATCCTCGACGGTGCGGTCTCCACGATGCGCGCCCACTGGCGCACGGTCCTCGGCATCACGTTGACGGTGTCCGTGATCGCCCAGGTCGCAATCACCCTTGTGCAGCGCTATCTGCTGCCGGAACCCGCGGCGATCGACCCGAACGCCACCGGCTCGGAAGCACTCCGACAAAGCGCCGACTCGGCTCAGTCGGCACTCATCAACAATGTGCCGTCCCTGCTGATCACCATGATCGCCACGTTGATCACGACATCCGTACTGACCGTGGTGATCAGCCGCTCGGTGCTGGGCCGCCCGGTGACACTCGCCGACGCATGGCGCGAGGCCCGTCCCCGCCTTCCCCAGCTGCTCGGGCTCACGCTGCTGCTGGCCCTGATCAGCGCCGCCATCATGACGGTCGGCCTGTTGCCGGGCATGCTGATCGGCTCCACCGCAGGCGCCGGGCTCGTCGTCATCGGGCTCCTGGCCGCGTTCGTCGTCGTCATCTGGCTGATGGTCCGCTTCTGCCTCGCCTCGCCGGCCCTGATGCTGGAGCGGCAATCGATCACGGCCTCCATGCGCCGCTCCGACAAGCTGGTCAAGGAGGCGTGGTGGCGAACCTTCGGCATCCTGGCTCTCACCTGCCTGCTCACACTCGTCGTGTCCGTGATCATCGCCATCCCGTTCAGCATCATCGCGATGACCGTGGACGGCGGCGGTATGAACCGCTTCCTCACCGACGGAACCACGGATTTCGGCTGGCCGTTCCTGATCGTCTCCGGCATCGGCCAAGTGATCACCGCAACGATCACCTACCCGCTCTCCGCCGGTGTGATGGCCCTGCTCTACGTCGATCAGCGCATCCGTCGCGAGGCACTCGACCTCGAACTCGCCCGGGCGGCCGGCCTGCCCGGATACGACACCAGGAGCTGATGCCATGTCGGGGGCGGGGGGCGCGACAACGGCACGGCTACTGATCCGCACGAGCGGCGGCGTACCTGTGGACACTCCGCGTGTCCCCGCCCGCGAGGCGGCAAAGCACGAGTTGTCCAAACCGATGTACCACGAGAACGATCCCAACCTCCTCCAACGCGGCATCGACCGTCTCTGGGGCTGGATCGGCGATCTCCTGAGCACGGCCTCCGGCGTCGCGCCGGGCGGCTCACTCGGCCTTGCCGTACTCGTACTGGTCGTCATCGGCCTGGTCGCCGCACTCTGGTGGCGGCTGGGCACCCCCCACCGCGCTGTGCGTTCCTCTGACGCCCTCTTCGACGACAGCCCCCACAGCGCGGCCGAACACCGGTCGGCCGCCGAGGCCCACGCCGCTGCACATCGCTGGAATGAGGCGGTCCAGGAACGCATGCGAGCCATCGTCCGTGCTCTGGAAGAACGAGCCCTGCTCGACCCCCGCCCCGGACGTACCGCCGACGAGGCCGCCGCCGAAGCGGGCCATCCGCTGCCCGCACACGCCACGCGACTCCACGCGGCCGCCAAAGCATTCGACGATGTCGCATACGGCGGCCGCGCCGCGGACCAGCAGGCGTATCTGGACCTGCGAGCTCTTGACCTCGATCTCGAAGCCGCGAAGCCTCTCCTGACATCCGTGGTCCAGGGAGCAGTCGAATGACCGAGGTCACCGCCGTCCCCACCACCTCGGCCTCCCGCACCCCACGCCAGATCTGGTCCCGCACCCGCGGCCTGCTGCTCGCCCTGCTCGTACTCCTCGCAGCCGGAATCACTCTGGCAAGCATGCGCTCCGGTGACCAGCACGGCCGCCTCGACCCCCGTTCCGCCGACCGCTACGGCAGCCGGGCCGTCGCCGAGCTCCTCAAGGATCACGGCGTCTCCGTTCACGTGGCCACCACGCTCGACGACGCCACGGCCCAGGTCGGCGCCGATACCACGTTGCTCGTCACCTCCCCCGATCTGCTGACACCACGCCGGCAGAGAGAACTGAGCGCCACAACCGCACGCTCGGCCGGTCGAACCGTTCTGCTCGCTGCGGGCCCGACGTCCGTGGGCACCCTGCTCCCCGGCGTCCGCGCGGAGTCCCGGCGACCGGTGGCAACCCTCCCCCCTCAGTGCTCCTTGCCTGCCGCCCGCAACGCCGGTGATGTCGAAACGGGAGGCTTCCGCTACTCCTCGGACAGCCTCGACACCCTCGGCTGCTTCCCGAGCGAGGGTCTCCCCACCCTGCTCCTGGCCGAACACAGCGCGGGCGACACCGTTCTCCTCGGTTCGCCCGACCTTCTCTACAACGACCGACTCGGCAACCAGGGCAACGCCTCCCTGGCTCTTCAACTTCTTGGTTCCCGCCCACATCTGGTCTGGTACCTCCCCTCGCTCGCTGATGTCTCCGCTGCCGCCGACAACGGCGCGGACCATGCCGACGGCGCCCAGAGCAGCCGCAGTTTCGCCGATCTGATCCCCCGAGGCTGGCTGTGGGGCACCCTGCAACTCGCACTCGCCGCTGTGCTCGCCGCCGTCTGGCGGGCCCGCCGTCTGGGCCCCCTGGTCACCGAGCGGCTGCCCGTGGCCATACGGGCCTCCGAATCCACCGAGGGCCGAGCCCGCCTCTACCGAAGGGCGAACGCCCGCGATCGGGCCGCAGATGCACTGCGTTCCGCCACACGCACTCGCCTAGCCCCACTCATCGGCGTGTCCCCGCGCGATGTCCATTCCCCCGCAACGCTCATCCCTGCTGCTTCCGCCCGGGTCAGCGCCACCCACAGCGACCTCCAAGCCCTGCTCTTCGGTCCTGCTCCGTCCGACGATGACGCACTTGTACATCTGGCAGACCAACTCGACACCCTCGAAAGAGAGGTACGCACGTCATGACCGCCCCGCCTTCTGTGCCCGCCGGCACCACCGAGACTCTCGGGAACGGCGACACAGCCCGCGCATCCCTGGAAGCGCTGCGCTCCGAGATCGCCAAGGCCGTGGTCGGCCAGGACCCCGCAGTCACCGGACTCGTCGTCGCTCTGCTCTGCCGAGGCCACGTCCTCCTCGAAGGTGTCCCCGGCGTGGCCAAGACCCTCCTGGTACGGGCTCTTGCAGCCTCACTCGAACTCGACACCAAGCGTGTCCAGTTCACCCCCGACCTGATGCCGAGCGACGTCACGGGCTCACTCGTCTACGACGCCCGCACAGCAGAGTTCTCCTTCCAGCCCGGCCCCGTCTTCACCAATCTGCTTCTTGCCGACGAGATCAACCGAACGCCTCCCAAAACGCAGTCCTCCCTCCTGGAAGCAATGGAAGAGCGCCAGGTCACGGTCGACGGAACCCCCCGCGCCCTGCCCGACCCTTTCCTCGTCGCCGCCACGCAGAATCCCGTCGAATTCGAGGGCACCTACCCGCTCCCAGAGGCCCAGCTGGACCGGTTCCTCCTCAAACTGACGGTGCCCCTGCCGTCCCGCGACGAGGAGATCAGCGTCCTCACCCGGCATTCCACGGGCTTCAACCCGCGCGACCTCGAATCAGCGGGCATACGCCCCGTCGCCGGTGCGGCAGACCTGGAAGTTGCCCGCGATGCAGTCGCCCGGACCAAGGTCTCCCCCGAGATCGCCGGCTACGTCGTCGATATCTGTCGTGCCACGCGTGAATCCCCCTCGCTCTCCCTCGGAGTCTCTCCCCGAGGCGCAACCGCTCTGCTGTCGACCGCCCGGGCCTGGGCCTGGCTCACCGGCCGCGACTATGTCATTCCGGATGATGTGAAGGCCCTGGCGCTCCCCACACTCCGCCACCGCATCCAGCTGCGGCCCGAGGCGGAGATGGAGGGCGTCACCCCCGACTCCGTCATCACCGCAGTCCTCGCCCACGTACCCGTACCCCGATGAGGCGGTGAAAGTGGCCCTCACCGGACGTACCGCCTTGCTGGCCGCCCTGGGGTCACTCCCCGTAGGCATCCTGGCTCCCAGCTGGACAGGCATGCTCGCGGTCAACGCACCGCTCTCTCTAGCAATTCTGTGCGACTACGCCCTGGCTGCACCAGTGCGAACGCTTAAGTTCACTCGATCTGGTGATACAACTGTTCGACTGGGCGAGACCGCGGAAGTACAACTCACCGTAACCAACACTTCCCGTCGTCGACTGCGCGCACACCTCCGCGATGCCTGGCCTCCCAGTAGTTGGCCCGCCGGAGCCGACCGGGCGTCATCGCGTCATGCGCTGACGGTTCCGGCGGGGGAACGCCGACGGCTGAGCACCACCCTGCGACCGACACGGCGGGGTGACCGCCGGGCCGCACGTGTCACCGTCCGATCTTTCGGCCCTCTTGGGCTTGCGGCCCGCCAGGGAAATCACGAGGTGCCCTGGACGGTACGTGTCCTGCCGCCTTTCACCAGCCGTAGGCATTTGCCGTCCCGCCTCGCCAGGCTCCGCGATCTCGATGGCCGCACCAGTGTCCTGACACGTGGAGAGGGCACGGAGTTCGACAGTCTCCGCGCCTACGTGCCTGGTGACGACACGCGCTCCATCGACTGGCGAGCCACGGCACGTCAATCCGCCGTCGCAGTCCGGACGTGGCGACCCGAGCGGGACCGCCACATTCTCGTTGTCCTGGACACCGGCCGTACATCGGCGGGTCGTGTAGGCGACGTGCCCCGTCTCGACGTCTCTCTGGATGCGGCACTGCTTCTCACCGCACTTGCCACTCGAGCGGGCGATCGCGTCGATCTCCTCGCCTACGACCGCCGTATCCGCGCCCACGTCCGGGGCCGGTCAGCCGGGGAAGTCCTGTCGGCCATGGTGAATGCCTTGGTGCCGGTCGAACCGGCACTCGTGGAAACAGATGCCCGGGGACTGAGCGCTGCCGTGCTGGCCGGCGCCCCTCGTCGCTCCCTGATCGTGCTCCTCACAGGCCTGGACGCAGCCCCCGTGGAGGAGGGCTTGCTGCCCGTCCTCCCCCGACTGACTCAGCGCCACACCGTGCTGGTGGCTTCGGTGGCTGACCCGCACGTCGAAAAAATGGCCGAGGCCAGGGGAAGCGTGGATGCCGTCTACCAGGCCGCCGCCGGCGCACAAGCCCGAGCGAGACGGCTTCGCACGACAGAGCAACTACGACGTCACGGCGCGGTGGTTGTCGATACCGCCCCGGACAATCTCGCCCCGGCTCTCGCCGATGCCTACCTGGCCCTCAAGGAGGCAGGTCGCCTCTGAATCGGACCCCCACATCAACGGAATCCACTCATCGGGGAGGAACCCCGCCCGATGGACCCTGAAACGCAGAGAAGCCCCGTGCCACAAGGGCACGGGGCTTCTCCGTAAAAGGAGTTCGGCGGCGTCCTACTCTCCCACAGGGTCCCCCCTGCAGTACCATCGGCGCTGAAAGGCTTAGCTTCCGGGTTCGGAATGTAACCGGGCGTTTCCCTAACGCAATGACCACCGAAACACTATGAAATTAACCAACACCGGAAAAACACGGCCGTTCGTTATTTCAGAACAAACACAGTGGACGCGAGCAACTGAGGACAAGCCCTCGGCCTATTAGTACCAGTCAGCTCCACCCGTTACCGGGCTTCCACATCTGGCCTATCAAC